>DATMHG010000045.1:0-26569 GCA_035555035.1 Sphingomicrobium sp. | reverse complement strand
CTCCCGAATCCTCGCCGGCGTGCTGAAGCTGCCCGGCGAGCTCGTCATTGTTCGAAAACAACCCCGCCCATTCATGGCCGAGACTGATCAGGATCGCGCCGGTCAAGGTCGCGAGGTCGACGATCGTTCCGGGCTTGTAGTTGCGCTGGACGTACGTGACCGCATCGGCCAGCACGAGACGTCCTTCAGCATCGGTGTTGATCACTTCCACCGTTTGCCCCGACAAGGTCGTGACCACGTCCCCGGGCCTTTGTGCATTGCCGCCGGGCATGTTCTCGACGAGGCCGCAGATGCCGACCACATTAGCCTTGGCTTTGCGCAGAGCGAGTGCCTTCATGGCTCCCGCGACGGCGCCGGCGCCGCCCATGTCCCACTTCATCGCCTCCATGCCCGCCGCGGGCTTGATCGAGATCCCGCCCGTGTCGAAGGTCACGCCCTTGCCCACGAACGCGATCGGCTGCCCGCCGTTGCCGCCGCCGTTCCACTTGAGGACGAGCAGCCGCGCCTCGCGCGACGAGCCCTGCGCAACACCAAGCAACGCGCCCATTCCGAGCTTCGTCATCGCCGCGCGGTCGAGCACTTCGAGCTCAAGGCCGCTGCCCTCCACCGACGCGCGAACACGTTCGACGAAGGTTTCGGGATAGATGATGTTCGCCGGCTCCGTGACCAGCTCGCGGGTGAGCGACACACCCTCCGCGACAGGAGACCAGCGTTCCTCGTACCGTTTGCCCGCCCCGGCATCGCCGCCGACTACGATAAGTTGTTCGAGCGTCGGCTTATGCTTGTCCTTGAGCTTGGTCCGATAGCGATCGTAGCGCCACGCGCGAAGCACAGCGCCAAGCCCGACACGCGCCGCCGAATCTGCGTCGAAGCCCTGCCCGCCGAGGTCGATCACCGCTTTCGTATCGCCCGAGGTCAGGAGCCGCGACACTGCTGTTCCGCCGAGCTTCTCTGCCGCTTCACGCGGTGATGCTCCCGCTCCCGTGCCCACGAGCACAACCCGGCGCATCCTGCCGTTGTCATCGATAAACTGTTCCGCCGTGCCCGACGCCTCACCTTCGAAGCGCTGCCGGTCGAGTGCGTTTACAACGGTCTGCTGCGCCGCACCCAGCGAGGCGAGGCTCGCGCGGTCCTTTCCCGCTACGGGCAGCACCAGCGCATAGTCTCCGTCGGGCCGGCGATCGGCGAAAGCGATTTTCATGTAAGGCAATTCCTGTCGAGAAGGCGAACGTCCGGTGTCGCCTTTAAGATGCAGAACCTGTGTTGGCAAAGCCACGGCAAGCCGTCTCCGGGGCGATTGTCGCCGCCCGCATCCGGTGCGATAGGCAGGCAAGGTTGGGCTTCGAACGGCGGGACGGGCAGCGTTGCGGACGAGACTTGTCTGGTGGACGGCGCTGCCGATGCTCGCGACTCTGCCTTCCGTCGCGACTGCGCAGGACCAGCCAGCTCCGGCGCCTGCTCCAGCTGCCGCACCTGCAGCGAACGCGCCTGAGCAGATCGTCGACTTCAGCGCCGACCAGGTCATCTACGACAGCAATGCCGAGGTCGTGACGGCGACCGGCGAGGTCCGGATGCAGCGTGACGGCCAGTATCTCGCGGCCGACAAGGTGATCTGGAACCGCAAGACGGACGAGGTCCATGCCGTCGGCAATGTCGTCCTGCTGTCGCCGCAGGGCGACAAGCTCGTCGGCAACGACGCCGTGCTCACCAACGAGATGCGCGACGCGGCGATCAGCAATCTCATGGTCGTGCTCGAAGGCGGCGGCCGCGTCGCCGCCCAGCGCGGTACGCGAAAGGGCGATGTCACGACGCTCGAGAATGCGATTTATTCGCCCTGCCCGGTCACGACGGACACGGGCTGTCCGAAACGACCGAGCTGGGCGATCACGGCCGCGCAGGTGATCGACGATCCGGCGAGCGGCAAGGTCGTCTTCCGCGGCGGACGAATGCAGCTGTTCGGGATCACGCTCCCGCTCCTGCCGGTGTTCAGCATTTCACGCGGGAATGAGGGCGCGACCGGCTGGCTGGTTCCGGACATCAGCGTCTCGACGGTCAAGGGCTTCGAGCTTGCACTGCCGTTCCATTGGCAGATCGCCTCCAACCGTGACCTCACTCTCACACCGCACCTCTACACGGGCGTGCTGCCGGCGATCGAAGTCAAATATCGGGAACTCAACAGCCTCGGCGCGTTCCAGCTCGGCGGCTTTCTCACGTACGGGCGGATCGACAACATCAACCCCGACGTGACGTCCACCCGCCACGGCATTCGCGCCTACTTCGAGGAGAACGGCAAGTATCAGTTGGACCCCGAGTGGAGCGTCACGAGCTCGATCCGGGTCGCCTCCGACAAGACCGTCACCCGCCGTTACGACATCACCAGCGACGATCGCCTGCGCAACGTCGTCAATGTCGAGCGGATTGATCCTAACTCCTACATCTCGATCGCCGGCTGGGCATTCGAGGGCCTGCGGCAGGAGGACAAGCAGAAGCAGATCCCGATCGCGCTTCCGGCCATTGATGCGCGATTCCGAATGGACAACGTCGCCGGCGGCCGCCTCGAGCTCCAGGCCAACAGCCTGTCGATTATCCGGCTCGAAGGACAAGACACGCAGCGTGCGTTTGCAAGCGCCGAATGGGACTTGAGGCGCCTCACTCCGTGGGGACAGGAGCTCACGCTCACCGGCTATGGCCGAGCCGACATTTATCATACCGACGACGCGTCGAGCACGCCGGTCGCAATCTATCGCGGGCTCGACGGCTGGCACGGCCGCGCGATCGGCGCTCTGGCAGCGGATATACAATGGCCGTTCGTCGGTCCGCTCTTCGGCGGCATTCAACGGCTGACTCCGCGCGTGCAGCTGGTGCTGACACCGCCGACGTCCAACCTCGATATCCCCAACGAAGACGCCCGCTCGGTCGATCTCGAGGACAGCAACCTTTTCGCGCTGAACCGCTTCCCTGGCTATGATCGCTGGGAGGACTCTTCGCGCGTCACCTATGGTCTCGATTGGTCGCTCGAACGTCCCAATCTCTCGATCGACAGCACCATCGGGCAGAGCGTCCGCTTCCGGAAGGATCTCAACATCTTTCCCGAAGGCACCGGACTCAATGACCGAGTCTCCGATATCGTCGGGCGAACACGTATTCGCTACGGCCGGTTTATCGACATCACCGACCGTTACCGCATCGACAAGAGCACGTTCGCCGTTCGCCGCAACGAGGTCGACCTCACCATCGGTACCGACCAAACCTATGCGCAGGTGGGCTATCTGAAGCTCAATCGAAACATCGACCCTGCAATCGAAGATCTCCGCGACGTCGAAGAGCTGCGGCTTGCGGCTCGCATCCTGTTCCAGCGATATTGGTCGATATTCGGCACCACGGTCATCGACCTTACGGACAAGAATGAGGATCCGCTCTCGCTCGCAAACGGCTTCCAGCCCGTGCGGCACCGGCTCGGGATCCAATATGAGGATGATTGCATTCAGGTTGGCCTGACGTGGCGGCGCGACTATGAGCAGATCGGCGCCTTCCGAAAAGGGAGCACCTTCAGCATTCACTTGGCTTTCAAGGGACTTAACCGCTAAGGCTGCGTTCAGCGGGTCTGGGGCACAGGCCCGCGCGAGTGTCGGCCGGGCAATCAAGGGAAAATCGCATCGTGGCAGGAGCTTTCGGGTTGAATTCATCGCGCGCGTGGCTGATCGGCACGCTCTTGGCCGCCGCTGCGACCTCTGCGTTCGCACAGCAGCAGGGCGCGGAGCAGGCGCGCCCCAGCAGCACGCCGAGCACCACGCAGGCGCTGCGCCTCCCTGAGAATCCTCAAGTCTTCGGCACCGCGATTCCGTCCGTCATCAAGGCCACCGCGATCGTCAACGGGGACGTCATCACCCAGACCGATGTCGACCAGCGGCTCGCGCTTCTTGCAATCGCCAACGGCGGCAAGATCCCCGCGGAGGAAATGGACAGCCTGCGGCAGCAGGTCCTTCGCAATCTCATCGACGAGACGCTGGAGATCCAAGCCGCGAAGACCGAAAAGATCGAATGGAAGAAGTCGGATATCGACCGCACGGTCGAGAGAGTCGCGGCCGGCGTGAAGCAGAATCCGGACCAGCTCGCCAAGTTCCTCGAAACCAACGGTTCTTCGATTGCTTCGCTGCGGCGCCAGATCGAAGGCGAGATCGCCTGGCAGCGGCTTCAGAGCGCCAAGATCGAAAGCGGCATCAGCGTCGGCGACGACGAGGTGAAGGCCGTCCTCGATAAGCTCAATGCGTCCAAGGGCACCGAGGAATATAAGGTCGGTGAGATTTTCCTGTCAGCGACTCCGGACACGCAGGCGCAGACGCTCGCTAATGCGAACAAAATCCTCGAGCAGCTTAGGAACGGGGCATCCTTCGCGGGCTACGCTCGGCAATATTCGGAAGCCTCGACGGCCGCGGTGGGCGGCGATCTCGGCTGGGTCAGGCCGGAACAGCTTCCTGCACCGATCGCGACGACGCTTCGCGACATGAGCCCGGGCACCGTCAGCAACCCGATCCCCGTCCCGGGAGGCGTGTCGATCATTGCCGTCCAGGACACTCGCAAGATCCTGACGCGTGACCCGCGTGACGCGGTGCTCAGTCTCAAGCAGGTGTCGATCACCTTCCCCAAGGGCACGACTCGAGAAGTCGCCGAGCCCATCGTCGCTCGCTTTAACGAAGCAGCGCGCAACGTCGGCGGATGCGGCGGCGCGGACAAGATCGCCACCGAGTTTCACGGCGAGATCGTCCAACAGGACGGCGTCAAGATGCGCGACCTGCCGCCAGCGCTTCAGCAAATGATGCTGCAAATGCAAGTGGGCCAGGCGACTCAGCCGTTCGGTTCGCTCGACGAAGGCGTGCGCACGCTGGTCATCTGCGGCCGCGACGAGGTCGATCCGACCGCGCCGAGCTACGACGAGATCTACAGTCAGCTCAACGAGGAACGGGTCAACAACCGGTCCCGTCGCTACCTGCGCGATCTTCGCCGCGACGCGGTCATCGAGTTCCGCTAATCCTCCGAGCTCGCTAAGGGCGGGCTGTGGCACGCGAGCCTCTCTCACCGCTGGCGGTCTCGCTCGGCGATCCCGCGGGTATCGGTCCGGAAGTCATCGCCAAATGCTGGGACCACCGAGACGAGCTTGGCCTTCCGCCGTTCGTCGCCATAGGTGACGGCCGCTCGATCGCGGCGGTATGGGATGGTCCGATTGAAGTCGTCGACGATCCAAGCCAGGCGGACGCCGCCTTCGATTACGCACTCCCACTAATCCAGGTTTCCGCAGCGGACGGCGACACGCCCGGTCACCCGAGCGTCTCCGGCGCGCATTGCTCGCTCGATGCGCTGGAGCTTGCCGTCGGGCTGGCTCGATCCGGTTCCGCCGCCGCTGTCGTGACCGGCCCGGTGTCGAAAGAGCAGCTGTACGCAATCGGATTCCAGCATCCCGGGCAGACCGAGTTCGTCGCCGAGCGCTGCGGCATCGCGCCTGGCAATGTCGTCATGATGTTGGCCGGCCCGACGCTGAGAACCGTGCCAGTGACGACTCATGTTCCATTCCGCCAAGTGGCCGAACGGCTGTCGAGTGGGCTGATCGAATCTCGCGGCCGGGCCGCGTTGCGGGGACTGCAGCGGAACTTCGGCATTTCCGATCCGAGACTGGCGATTTCCGGACTCAACCCTCATGCCGGCGAAGGCGGGGAGCTTGGGCAGGAGGAGATCGAGCTGATCGAGCCGGCCATGGCAGCGCTCGCCGCGGAAGGTTGGCGCGTCACAGGACCGCACCCCGCCGATACGATGTTCCACGCCCGAGCCCGGGCCAACTACGACGCGGCACTGTGCATGTACCACGATCAGGCGCTGATCCCGATCAAGGCGCTGCATTTCGAGGAGGCGGTGAACATCACCCTCGGGCTTCCGATCGTACGGACGGCGCCCGACCATGGCACGGCATTTGACATTGCCGGACAGGACCGAGCCGATGCCCGGCCGATGGCTGCGGCAATCCGAATGGCAGCCGAAAGCGCGGCGCTGCGCGGCGATTCGGTTTGAGCAAGGCAACCGAGCCGCTGCGCGAGGTGATCGCGCGGCACGGGCTTAGCGCCAGCAAGGCGCTTGGGCAGAACTTCATCCTCGACCGGCAGCTGCTCGTGCGGATTGCGGCGATCCCTGGGTCGCTGCAGGGACAGAAAGTCTACGAAGTGGGGCCCGGGCCTGGGGGCCTCACCCGTGCCCTGCTCGACGCCGGAGCGGCTGTCACGGCCGTAGAACGCGACCGACGCTGCATTCCCGCACTCGAAGAGCTGCAGCAAGGCTTCGGCTGGAAGCTTCAGGTCATCGAGGCGGATGCCCTTAAGATCGACGAACGAGAACTCCTCGGGACCGGCACGCACGTGGTGGCGAACCTTCCCTACAACGTCGGAACCGCCCTCCTGCTAAAATGGCTAAGCGGAGATTGGCCGCCCTGGTGGCGATCGCTAACGCTCATGTTCCAAAAGGAAGTGGCCGAACGCATCGTGGCGCAGCCCGGAAGCGAGGCCTATGGCCGACTCTCGGTTGCGGCGCAGTGGCGAGCGCAGCCGCGGATCGCAATGGCCGTGAGCCGCTCGGCGTTCGTTCCGCCTCCCAAAGTGACCTCCGCTGTGGTGCACATCGTTCCGGGCGAAGCTCCCGGAGGCGTGGATGCAAGGGTCATGGCGCGCCTGACCAAGGCCGCATTCGGTCAACGCAGGAAGATGCTCCGCTCCAGCCTGAAATCGTTCCCCGGTGCTGCCGAAGCGGCAGAGGCAATCGGAATCGATCTGCAGCGCCGGGCCGAGACGCTCAGCGTGGACGAATATGTGAATCTTGCACGGGCCCTGACCCGGAGCGGATCCGAGATCAGTCCTTCTTCGGAACCTGCGGGGCCTTCGCGGAGGCGACGGTCGGGCCACGGCTGATCGCCGCCGAGAGCTGCGCCACCTGCGGACAGCCCTTGGCGCCGCAGATCTGCTGCAGCTTCTGGAGGTTCGCCTCAGCGCGGGCGGTGGCGCCCATTTCCACCATCGCCTCGCCCTGAACCGCAATGGCGTCGGGATCGTTCGGCTCGAGCAGAAGCGCCTTGTTGGTCATCCGGATTGCCTTGCCGTAGAGGTGCTGCTTCTCGGCAACTCGCGCCATATCCACGAACGCCCATCGATTGCGCGGATCGACTGCAAGCGCCGTCTCCAGGGTGTCCTCGGCTTCCTCCAGCTTGCCGGCGGCCGTAAGGGCCTTCGCCTGCCGCTGAAGCTCGAGCGACTTCGGCTGGATCTGATCGTCGGCGCGCTGACCCAGCACCGGGGACGCAAGCGCCGCCGCGGCAAGGCCAGCCAGCAGAAGACGGGGCAAAGAGCGCATCAACTTCTCCATTTCGTGCCGCCGCCTAGCATGGACGCCGAAGGCGCGCGACGAAAAAGCCGTCCGTTTGGTCGTGACCAGGCGTCAGCAGCCGGCCGGCACCGTCCAAACGCCCTCCGGCAATGGGCGTCTCCTCACTAATCCACGATGAATGGCGCTGAAGGAAGCGGTCAATCTGCCCTGCCCCTTCGCGGGACAGGAGCGAGCATACCGCGTAGACGAGGTGCCCGCCTGGTTTCACCAGCTCCGCAGCAATCTCCAGCAGCCGCTGCTGAACGCCAACGAGCCGTTCGAGCCGTTCCGGCGTCAAGCGCCAACGGCCTTCCGGATTACGCCGCCATGTGCCGGTGCCGGAACATGGCGCATCGACGAGAACCAGGTCGGCCGCATCCGTCCAATCGGCAAGCTCATCGAGCTCGTGCGGCGGGTTGAGAAGCCGAGTCTCGATTGACGCGCCAGCGCGCTCTGCGCGCGACGGCAATTTCGCCAGGCGCGCACGATTGCTGTCGGTCGCGAGGATTTTTGCTCCAGGTGCCGCTGCTGCCAGCGCCAGCGACTTGCCGCCTGCGCCGGCGCAAAGATCGATCGTCGGTTCGCTCAGTTTCATGTCGCAGGCGACTGCAATCAACTGGCTGCCCTCGTCCTGCACTTCGACAAGACCGCCAACGTAGGCAGGCTGATCGTCAACGCGGCTATCGGCCGGTAGCCGTATCCCCCATGGACTGAGCGGCGTCGGCTGAGCGGCCGGAAACTCCGACAGCAGGTGGTCTCTGGGCGCACGGACGATATTCACCCGCAGGTCGAGCGGCGCTCGTTCGAGCAGCGCTGGCCACTCATCCGCCGTAACCAACGGCGACAGCTCCGCTTCGAGCCAATTGGGAACGAAGGATGCAGGCGGTGCGGCTTCTCCGGCCTCGGGGGGCTCGGGCCCACGCGGCTGGCCGAACAGTTCGTCCAGCTCCGGCTGCTCCTCGATCAAACCAAGGATAGCGCTCCGCCCCGTCTCCGGCCGCTCGGCCGAGCGGCGAATGGCGCGGAACGCGAGCTCGCGCACTGCACGCCTGTCCTTCGATCCGGCGTATCGCCGATGCTTGAAGTAGCGGGTGACGATGGCGTCGGCGGGTGGCCCGTCCTCGCGAGCCGAAGCGATCACCTCGTCGAGAATCTCGATCGCCGCCTGGAGGCGAGCGGCAGGAGTCATGGGTCAGCGCGTCGGATAGTTCGGCGCCTCACGCGTGATCGTGACGTCGTGAACGTGGCTTTCCGAGAGGCCTGCATTTGTGATGCGCACGAACTTGGCTCGCTTCTGAAGCTCGGCGATGCTGGTCGCGCCGGTATAGCCCATCGCCGCCTTCACACCGCCGACCATCTGATGGATGATCTCGCGGACTGGGCCTTTGTAGGGCACCTGCCCCTCAATCCCCTCCGGCACGAGTTTCAAGTGATCCTTGATGTCCTGCTGGAAATAACGGTCGGCCGAGCCTCGGGCCATCGCTCCGACCGATCCCATGCCGCGGTAGGATTTGTAGGAGCGCCCTTGATAAAGGAACGTCTCGCCGGGCGCTTCCTCGGTACCTGCGAGCAGCGATCCGACCATCACTGTTGAAGCTCCGGCAGCCAGCGCCTTGGCGATGTCGCCGCTCGTCCGGATTCCACCATCGGCAATGACTGGAACACCGTTCGCTGCCCTCGCCGCCTCCATCACCGCGGTCAGCTGCGGCACGCCGACGCCGGCGATCACACGTGTTGTGCAGATCGAGCCAGGTCCGATTCCGACCTTGATCGCGTCGGCGCCCGCATCGACCAGCGCCTTGGCGGCATCCGCAGTGGCGACATTGCCCGCCACCACTTGTGCGGAGTTGGACAAGCTCTTCACCCGTTCGACAGCTTTTGCCACGTCCGTATTGTGGCCATGCGCTGTGTCGATGACGATACAGTCGCATCCTGCTTCGATCAGCGCCTCGGAACGCGCGAAGCCCGCGTCGCCAACCGTCGAGGCAGCGGCAACCCGCAGGCGTCCCTCGGCATCCTTGGTCGCGTGTGGGGCCGCGACCGACTTCTCGATATCTTTGACGGTGATCAGGCCGACGCAATGGTTATCCCGGTCGACCACCAGCAGCTTCTCGATCCGTCGCTGGTGAAGGATCTTGCGCGCCTCCGGCTCGGTCGTGCCGACCGGGACGGTCGCGAGATTCTCTCTCGTCATCAGCTCGCTGACCGGCTGGCGTGGATTCTCGGCGAAGCGCACGTCGCGGTTGGTGAGAATCCCGCACAGCTTTCCCGAATTCTCGACGATCGGAATTCCGCTGATCCGATGCGTCTTCATGAGCTCCAGCGCTTCGGCGAGCGTCTGATCCGGAGTCATGGTGATCGGGTTGACCACCATGCCGCTTTCGAACCTTTTCACTTGCCGAACGGCCGTGGCCTGCTCCTCGACGCTGAGATTGCGGTGAAGAACGCCGATGCCGCCGAGCTGAGCCAGAGCGATCGCCATGTCCGCCTCGGTCACGGTATCCATGGCCGAGGACAGGATCGGGATGTGGAGCGGAATCTCACGCGTCAGCCGCGTGCTTGTATCGGCCTGGCTCGGGAGGACCGAGGACTCGAGCGGTTGCAGAAGGACGTCGTCGAACGTCAGTCCGAGCGGAATATCGGCGACTTCGGTGAGTTGGGCCATATCGGCCCATGACAGGCAAAGGCCGATTCGCCAAGCCTTGGATCAGCTTCCGGCCCGCTCCAGCACCCGCTGCGCGGCCTCGACATGCATGCGCTCGATCATCTCGTCGCCGAAGCGCTCAGCGCCGCCGTGAAATGCCTCAACCAGCGCCCTCGCCCTCTCGACCTCGGTCTCACTCGGCGCAAAGGCGCGGTGGCAAGGTTCGATCTGGTTCGGGTGGATGAGGCTCTTGCCGTCGAAGCCGAGCCGCCGTCCCTCCTCCGCTTCGCGCATGAAGCTGTCCGGATCGTCGAGGCCGTTGAAGACGCCATCGAACACCGCAATGCCCGCCGCGCGACCGGCAAGCACGATCATCTGCAGCGAGGCCGAGATCGGCTCCCGCGAGGAATCCAGCGGCAGGCGCAGGTCAGAGCGCAGGTCGTTGGTGCCGGCGATCAGGCCTGCCGCAGCGCTGGCAATCTGTGGCGCAGCGAGAACGCCCGCCGCCGTCTCGATCATCGCCAGCGCGGGTTTGTTGACGGCTTCAGCGACACCGTGAACGAGATGCGCGGAAATCGCTCGCGGAACGACCACGAGATCAGCCTTGGATCGAGCGACCGCGTCCAGATCGAGCGAGTGCCACTCGCTCCCGACGACGTTCACCCTGATCGCCACCGGCACGCGCCACGCGGACGCGACCGCCTCCACCGCCGCGGTTCGCGCCGCGCGCTTGTCCGCAGGTCTGACTGCGTCTTCCAGATCCAGAACGACCAGGTCGGCGCCGGCGTCGCGCGCCTTGAGGATCGCTCGCGGGTTGGACGCCGGCAGGAATAGCACCGAGCGGACCAGATGAAGGTCCGGGATCATTCTACGATCCCTTGTTTTTGAAGCATGGCGCGATCGAACGCGTGATCGGCATAGGGCCCGTTCGAATCGACCCAATGCAAGAAGAGGTGCGCGGACCAGCGGTTCGGGTTTGGTTCGATTCGGCCGTGGTGGTGAGTGACTCCGCGGTACATGACCGCGTCCCCGGCAACCATCGGCACCTCGCTGAACTCCTCGTCGCCGAAGTTGAACCCCGGCGTTGGCTCGGAGGTCTCGAGCTGTTTCTTTCCTACGCAGAGAGCCCATGGCTGACCGTCGGCGAGCTCGACCGTCAGCGACAAACTGTGCTCGCACGCCTCCCGATCCGAATGGACCAGACACAGATCGCCCTGCTGATATACCCGAAAATAGGCGTAGGTCGGGATGAGCTCGCACGCGGCAATATCAGCCATCGCCGGGGTCAGGCCCCAGTGAAAGGTCGCCATCGGCGCGTACTGGCGACTGTAAACCTCAAGCGCCGGCTTGGTCAGCAACGGCGTGCGCGAAACGAAGCTGGAGTCGCCTCTCAGATTCAAGTCGGACTGAAGCTTTCCGTGGAAGACTGCGAGCACCAGCGGCGGAAAGAGCTGCTCAAGGAGCACATAGCCGTCGGCTAAGTAGGCCCGGCGCTTCTCCTCTCCAGTGCTGAGGGCGGTCATCGCGAATGCGCTTCCGCAAATGCCGCGCCCGTCCCATAGTTGTTCCATGAGATTCGCGGGAGTGATGGAATGCTGACGACCTTCATGACGGCGATTGCTGTCCTTGCGCTTTTGTTCGTCATGATGGGCGTCAAGATCGTCCGCCAGGGCTATCGCTATACCATCGAGCATTTCGGCCGCTTCGTCCGCGTGGCGGAGCCCGGCTTCAACTACGTCACGCCCTTCTTCTACCGGGTCGGTCGCAAGATCAACATGATGGAGCAGGTGCTCGACATTCCGGGGCAGGAGATCATCACCAAGGACAATGCGATGGTCGCCGTCGACGGCGTCGTGTTCTTCCAGGTCCTAGATGCCGCCAAGGCCGCCTACGAGGTCAGCGACCTTTACCTCGCGATCATGGCGCTTTCGACGACCAACCTGCGCACGGTGATGGGCTCGATGGACCTCGACGAGACCCTCTCGAAACGCGACGAGATCAATACCCGGCTGCTCTCCGTGGTGGACAACGCGACCGAAAACTGGGGGGTGAAGATCACCCGCGTCGAGCTCCGCGACATCAGGCCGCCTCAGGACATCGTCAACGCGATGACTCGGCAGATGAAGGCAGAGCGCGAGAAACGGGCTGTCATCCTCGAAGCCGAGGGTATGCGGCAGTCCGCGATCCTGAAGGCCGAAGGCGAAAAGCAGTCGGCGATCCTTTCGGCGGAGGGCGCCAGGGAAGCCGCTTTCCGCGAAGCCGAAGCGCGCGAGCGCGCGGCACAGGCCGAAGCCGCTGCGACGAAAGCCGTGAGCGACGCGATCGAATCCGGAAGCGCGCAGGCGATCAACTATTTCGTCGCGCAGAAATATGTCGAAGCGGTCGCCGAATTCGCCCGCTCGCCAAATGCGAAGACGATCCTCTTCCCCGTCGAGGCGACCCAGCTCATCGGTACGCTGGGCGGCATTGCCGAGCTCGCGAAGGAGGCGGTCGGCGGCCAAAGCGCCTCTTCGAGGTCCAAAACCGTTCCGAGCGTACCCAAAGCAGCTGAATGAGCGACCTCCCCGTCGACCCCGGGTGGCTATGGCTGATCGGCGGCGTCGTGCTGCTGATTGCGGAAGTGATCGCGCCGGGCTTCTTCCTCGTGTTTATCGGCGCGGCAGCAATCGCGGCCGGGCTGTTCACGGTCCTGTTCGACCTGGGGCTCGGCGCTCAGCTCGCGCTGTTCGCGCTTTACGCCGTGCTCGCCGTTCTGATTGGGCGGCGTTTCTACGCGAACGCCGCATCGGTGAGCTCCAACGTGCTCCTGAACGACCCGGCGCGCCGGCTCGTCGGAAAGGTCGTGACGGTGGTCGCCACGGTCGATGAGCACAACGGCCGCGTCCGGGTGGGTGACAGCGAATGGAGTGCGCGCGGCGGCCCTGCCGCTGTCGGCGACCGCGTCCGGATCACCGGCGTTGACGGAAATTGCCTGAGGGTCGAAGCCGAACGCCACCTTCCGCCTGCGTAAACCGGAGTTGTATCCTTGCCTCCATTCGAGCTTTCTCGTCGCGACACCCTGACCGCGCTTGCCGCCACCGTCGCGAGTCCGCTGCTGGCAACGGCAACGCCTGTCTGGGCGCGTCAAGCCACCGATGCGGATGCGAGCGCTCTCCTCGACTCTCTCGCCGAGCACGTCCTGAGCTTCGCGCCGGAAACGGCAACGTCGCTTGGCATCGACACCGGCCTCCGAGCGAATATGCGCTACCACCTCGGCGACCGGTCGCTCGCTGGCCAGCGCAAATTCGCGGCCAACATCAAATCGGATCTCGCGCGAGTCGAGGCGGTCGACGAGTCGCGCCTCTCGTTTCAGGTACGGACCAGCGTCGATGTCGTCCGAAGCGCCTTCGGCACCGGTCTTGAAGGTTTCGCCTTTCCCTATGGGGACGTCGCGGTCGGCGGCTATCGTAACACGCCCTATGTCGTGAGCCAGAATACGGGCGCGTACATCGACACGCCGCAGTTCATGACGACCGACCATCCGCTCGAAACCGCCGCCGACGCAGACGCCTACGTCAGCCGCCTGCGCGAATATCCGGGCCAGCTTGACGGAGAGCTCGGGCGAGTCCGGGCCGGACGCGCCGCCGGCATGGTGGGCCCGGATTTCATCATCGATCGCACGATCAAGGGGCTGACGATCGCGCTCGAGAATGCTCGCAACGGCGGTGAGCTGGTCGATACGCTCGAGAAGAAAACGCGCGAGAAGGGCTTGAGCGGAGCTTGGGTGCAGCAGGCGCGCCAGCTCGTCACGACGGAAATCGCCGCGGCCCTCCAGCGCCAGCTGACCGAATTCCAGTCGCAGCGGCCGGTCGCCACCGGCGTCGCCGGCGTCTGGTCGCGACCGCACGGCGCCGAATATTACCGCTGGGCGCTCAAGGCTTCGACGACGACGAACCTCACGCCCGAAGAGGTGCACCAGATGGGCCTGACCCAGCTGAAGGCTCTGCACGGGCGGATGGACCCGATCCTCAAGTCGCTGGGCTACACGAAGGGCTCGGTCGGCGCCCGAATGCAGGCTCTGGCGAAGGACCCGCGCTACCAGTTCAGCCCCGGCGACAAGGGCCGAGCCGAGATCATGGCATACATCCAGGAACGGCTGGCGAAGATCCGCGCGGTCCTTCCGCGCGCCTTCAACACGCTCGTACCGGGCCATCTCGAAGTCCGCCGCATGGCGCCCGAGCAGGAGCCCGGCGCACCAGCCGCCTATGGCGGTGCTGGCTCGATCGACGGCAAGATCCCCGGCAAGTTCTGGATCAACCTTCGGACCACGGACCTGCACAGCAAGTACAGCCTGCCGGACCTTGCCGCCCACGAGGCGATCCCCGGCCACGTCTGGCAGGGAGAATATGCGAACAAGCTGCCGCTCATCCGTACCTTGCTTGCATTCAACGCCTACTCGGAAGGCTGGGCGCTCTATGCCGAGCAGCTGGTCGATGAGCTGGGCGTCTATGACGATTTCCCGGCGGGCCGCCTCGGCTACCTCCAGTCGATCGCCTTCCGCTGCTGCCGCCTCGTCGTGGACACGGGCCTGCACGTGAAGCGCTGGACTCGGCAGCAGGCCGTGGATTTCTTCGTCAACGTCAACGGCTCGAACCCGCTCGAAGTCGCCAACGAGGTCGATCGCTATTGCGTCTGGCCGGGGCAGGCCTGCGGCTACAAGGTCGGGCACTCGACGATCAACCGCCTCCGTGACAAAGCAAAGGCTGAGCTCGGGCCGAAATACCGCCTCAAGGCGTTCGATGATGCGGTGGTGCTCGGCGGCAACGTGCCGATGGACGTGCTCGCCAAGAACATCGACGAATATATCGCCCGCACGAAAGCGGCCTAGACGATCGGTCCCGCTTCAGGACGGTGTACCGTCCGCGGCGAGCGGAGGCGGAGGAGGCTAAGCCCTGCCGCGATCAACGCGGCCACAGCCGAAGCTGCGAGCAGCTGCGGTCCAACCTTCACGCCGACGAGATGGAAAGCCACGCCCACAGCGACGGCGCCGGTCGTCTGCCCGAGCAGCCTGGCCGTCGCCAGCATGCCGCCCGCGGCTCCTGAGCGATTGCGCGGCGCGGAGCTCACGATCGTCCGGTTGTTGGGCGATTGGAACAGGCCGAAGCCTGCACCGCACACCGCCATGCGCCACGCAATGTCGAGCGTGCTCGGATGCTCCCCGAGCCGCGACAACATGAAGAGACCAACCGCGAAGATCGCCAGGCCGATGGCTCCGATCAGGCCGGCCCTGACCTTGTCGGCGAGCCGGCCGGCGATCGGTGCGATGACGCCCAATGCCAAGGGCCACGGGGTCATGAGCAGACCTGTCTGAAAAGCACTGCGGCCAAGCACCGACTGGAACAGGAACGGCAGAGTGACATAAGCGAGCATCTGCGCGGCGAACGAGACCGTCGAAGTGCCGATCGACATGCTGAAGATGCGGATCTTCAGCAGGTCCACCGGGAACAGCGGCGCCGGGTCGCCCCACTCGCGCCAGACCAGCAGTGCGCCCGATCCGATGCCGACTGCAATCAGTATGACGCCAAGTCCGGCGCTTTCGCGCGCAAAGGTTTCCGCCCCGAACACGGTCCACCCCATCATCAGTGCACCCAGGATCGCAGAAACCCAATCGAATTGGTGGCCGTGTCCTCCCGCGTAGGGAAGCGATTTCCAGCCGACGATCACCGCCGCGATCCCGATCGGCAGGTTGATCATGAACAGCCACGGCCATGAGCCGACGCTCAAGATGATTGCCGCGAGCGTCGGCCCCGCCGCTGCCGAGAAGGACAGCACCAGCGCGTTATAGCCGATGCCGCGCCCGAGCATCCTCGCTGGATAGGTGGCGCGGACCAGCGCCGCGTTCATGCTCATGATCCCCGCCGCTCCAATCCCCTGGAACACGCGCGCAAGGATGAGCGCGATCAAGCTATGCGACAGCGCGCAAGCAACCGACCCAATCGTGAAAAGGGCCAGTCCCGGAATGTAGATGCGTCGGTAGCCCAGCTGGTCTCCGAGGGCCGCGAACGGCAGGAGCAGCACCGTGATCGTGAGCTGGTAAGCGTTGACGATCCACACCGACGTCGCCGGCGAGGCGCCAAGATCCTTCGCAATGGTCGGCAGCGCCACGTTGGCGATCGAGCCGTCAAGCACCGCCATCGACAACGCCAGCCAGATCGCCGCCGCCGACCAATAACGCCGCGGAATCGGCAGGCCTTCCTCGGACTGATGTGAGGGAATGGGCGTCTGGGCGACGTTCACTTGGGCCAAAATATCAGGGCTGCTCAACGTTCCAACAACATTGCCCTATGCAATGCGGATGAGCAGCGGAAGCGGTCGAGACTCGATGGGTGACGGCATCATCTACGACTTCGGGATGAATAATGGCGACGACGTCGAATATTATTTGCTGAAAGGCGCCCGCGTTGTCGGCGTCGAGGCGAATTTGAGCCTGTGCGACATGGTCGAGCGCCGCTTCGCCGATGCGATCGCGAGCGGCCGATTCGTGGTGCTCAACGTGGCGTTGTCAGATCAGGAGTCCGGCAGACCTGTCCGCTTCTATCTCCATAAGACCAACCATGTCCTGAGCCAGCTTCCAAGACCCTCGGACGACCAGCTGCAGAACTTCGATGAGGTGGAAGTCCGATGCCGGACGCCCGCCGGGATCGTCCGTGAGTTCGGGCAACCGGCGTACATCAAGATCGATGTCGAACACTTCGATCTGGTGGTGCTGAACAATCTGTTCGCTGCCGGCATCTTCCCGCCTGAGATCTCAGCCGAATCCCATTCCGCCGACATCTTCGCGTGCCTGGTCGCGAACGGTTACTCGTCATTCAACCTCGTCGATGGCCCGACCGTCGCGAGGCGGTACGGCCACGCGACGATTTCAACGCCGCAAGGGCGGAGAGAATTCCGGTTCAAGAAACATTCCGCCGGGCCGTTCGGCGAGGACATCCTGACGCCCTGGGAAGACGCGAATACGTTCCTGCACACGCTCGCCATCGCGGGCCTGGGATGGAAGGACATCCATGCGTCTCGCGTGATCCCCCCGCAACTGCCGGCATCTCATCAGCAGATCCTCACGCGTCAGGCCGTGGGTGTAGCGAAAAAGGTCATTGCGGGATTGAAAGGTCGGATCCTGCCCGGCTGACAAAGCCTATGAGTTCGCGCATCGCGAATTTCGTCTCGGATCGATGCGGTAATGGATCAGCTCCGGCGGGCACGCCTGATCGTTCGGCCCAGCATGACGATCGTCTTTCCTATTGGCTCCGGCAGCTTCGCAATGGTCGCGGCAATCCGCGCCTGTCCCATCGGCTTGGCGCGATAGAGCGGCAGCAGCTGACGGGCATAACCGACGTCACCTTCGAGGACGGCGGCCGTCAGGCGAATGCCGATCCGCGAATCCATATAGGCGATGATGTCGTCGCGCAGTTGCGGATCGACAATGGCTGGAAGAGCACGTTCGAGCGTCGGAATCGTCGAGGAAAGCTCCTCCCGCCGGGTGGGCTTTGCCTGCGGCTTGCGCGCGCCCATCCCCTTCTCGGTGATTCCGCCGGTGTCCACGCGGTAATTCACGGTCCGTCGCGACGAGACGGCGACCGGACCATGAAGCGCGAGACGTGCCCAAAGCTCCACGTCCTCGTTTCCGGGCAGATCTTTGAAGTCGCCGACCTCCCTGATCGCTGAGCGCCGGGCGGCGGCGCTGCTCGTAAGCAAGAGCTCTCTACCCCGAGCGCATTCGGCGAAGTAGCGGGCGAGGCGGCGCTCGGACGCACCGTCGGACTGCACCTTGGGAGTAATCGCGCCGCTGAACCGGTTGAAGGCGCACCCGATCAATGACGCTTCCGGGAATGTATGCCGAAGCTCCTGGAGCTCCGCGAGATGGTCGGCGTTCCACACATCGTCCGCATCAAGGAAGACGATCCATTCGGCCGTGCCCGCGCCGATACCCCTATTGCGCGCGGGCCCCACGCCCCGGTTATCCTGATGAATGAGAATGATGCGTGGATCGTCATAGCTGCGGACCAGCTCGGCGCTTCGATCGGACGAGCCGTCATCCACCACGAACAGGCGCCAGTCCCGATAGCTCTGCGCAAGGACCGCCTCGATCGTCGCCCCGACGAACTCCTCCTTGTTGTACAGGGGCATGACTATGTCGAACATTTTCGGAAATTCTCGCCCCTGCAGTCGGAGGCCGGCCGCACCGCCCCAAGGCAGTTGCTGCGGCCCCGATTTCCCGTCAAGTCGTATGGATGACGTTGTATTGGGTCATGTTCGGCCTGTTCGCCTTCGCGGCGTTCATGTTCAACGTGCCCGCGCTCGCGCTCGCGGGTCACCCACAGGTCCAATCGCCAGCAAGGACCTCGTCATTCGCGCCGCTGATCGCCGCGCTATCCCTGATCGTGATTATCGGCCTGCGCTATCACGTTGGCGGAGACTGGCATAATTACGAAGTCGACTTCGAGTGGGCCCATCATCAAACGCTCGGCTCGTTGCTGTCCTCGCGTAAGGAGCCGGGGTACGTGCTCGCCGTCTGGCTGGCCGTCGAGCTCGGCGTCGGTATCTGGTTCGTCAACCTGATCTTGGCGGTCCCATTCTGCTGGGGCCTCGTTCAACTCTGCCGGCAGCAGCCCAATCCCTGGCTCTCGCTGCTCGTTGCAACGCCGTTCCTGATCATCGTCATTGGCATGGGCTTCTCGCGCCAGGCCGCTGCCCTCGGCTTCCTCATGGCAGGCCTCGCCGCGTTCATCCGGACGGGCTCGCTTTGGCGCTTCGTGTTCCTGGCGATCGGCGGCTCGTTCTTCCACCGCACCGTACTGGTTTTCATTCCGATCATCATCATCGCGACCGGCCGCAGCAAGGTAATGTCCGCATTCCTCTGCATCCTTGCCGCCGCGCTGATCTATTTCACGGTCGTTTCGAGCTCGATGGAATATTACCAGCAAGGCTATCTGCAGGGCCGCTTCGACGCGGCGGGGGCAAGCGTTCGGGTTCTGATGAACATCCTGCCGGCCGTCGTGCTTCTGCTGGCCAAGGACCGCTTCTATCTGTCGCAACGCGAAAAGATGGTGTGGAAGACATTCGCTGTCTTGGCGCTGATGACGGGCGTTGCACTTTTCCTGGTCACTTCGTCGGTGATCGTCGACCGGCTGGCGATGTACTTGATTCCACTCCAAATGTTCGTCCTGGGCAGGCTGCCTTCGGTTGTATCCCCCGATGGACGCCCGAGCGTCGCCTGGCGTGCCGGAGTAGTAGCCTATTCCGCCGCGGTTTTATTCGTGTGGCTCACCTACGGCCATTATGCGGCGGGTTGGCTGCCGTATCAGAGCTTTCTTTCGCCGCCTGCGTAACGTCTGCCCGCACAGCGAAACCGGGCTCGATCCTGTACCCGATGAGCAGGCTCGCAGCCCATGTGTTCAGCGTCAGCGGAACACCTGCAATGCCTGTGTTCCAGATAAACAGTTGCGGCGGATCGTCTCTGAAGACCGTTTCGAACCAACGAGAAGAAATGGGGGGTTCGCGTTCGAGAATGTTTGGCCACTTGACCGACCACCAGTCGTAAGCGGCGTCAGAAACGCAGATCGGGTGATTTTGCCAGGCCGCCAGGACAGGACCGCGGATCCTCCGGCACAGCTCCTCGCGGACTAGCAGCTGGTTGGCCAAGGACTGCTGACGATCGCGGCTCAGCTCGAACGCTACGAGGCTTTCCAGCGGCATCTGATGGACCGCCTCTGCGCTGACGGGCGCATCCAGCAGCAGCCGATAATTTGAACCCGTCGGAGGCTCGCGCCCGCTGATCAGCGGATAGAGAATCATTGCGAGCGCCAGCAGCGTGGCACAGACAGCGCCGCCGGCCGCGATCCATCCCCTCGCCTCAACGTTGAACAGCCTGCTCGCAAGACTCAGCCCGACGAGGCTCGGAATGATCGACCAGGCGTAAACGTACGGAAACGGGGACGGATCGAAGAAGATCAGCAGGAGCTGCGCCAAAGCGGCGATGGCAATGACTCCTGATCGGTCGCGGTCTTCGCCTCTGGCGGCGCATGCAACACCGAGCAGCATGGCCGCGACAGTGACCAGGATTTGCGGCAGCCGGTCGACGGCGAGGATGCGCTGAGTCGCGCTCAACCGAGGAAGCACAGCGCCCGGATCCAGCAAGGTCGAGCGCAGCATCAATTCAACATAGTGCGGATCGGAAAAGTATGCGCCGAACCCCGCAACCAGTCCCACGCCAAGTACCGCAATGGGAACCACCAAGAATCGCCAATCGCGGTTGATGCTTGCACGCCAGGCGAGCGCCGCTCCGAAGCCGACGCCCATCACGACCCCACGCGCGGAGCAGGCTGCACCGAGGACGGCGAGGAGAGTCGCCAAGACGAGCGAGCGGCTCGATTTTCCGATCAGCAAGATAGCCCAGGCGCAATTGAAAGCCAACAGTCCGAGCGTGTCGGGCCGGACCTCGATCATGCGGCTCAACGCCAGCATCAGGAGGAGCACCGGCAGCAGGTAAAGCGCCCATCGGCGTTCAATAGCGAAGAGGACCGCGACATATGCGGCGACGACGAACAGGTTCGAGAGCCGAACGGCCCAAAGGAACTGAAGGCTGTCCCCGTTTCCGTGGGGCAGCACGAGGTCGTAGAAAAAGAAATATGTCGGGAAATGGTAGCTGTAGAAGTCGATGAACTGCCTCTTCCCCTCGAGCGTCAGCCACAGGATGTGGCTGAACAGCACTTCGTCGGGGTTCAGCGGGCCGACGATCTTGGTGAGGACCAGGAAGACGAGCAGCCACACCGACGCGAGCGATGCGAGAATGGCCCATGGCCGAAGGCTGATTCGGCCTAGTTCCTGAGCTTCCATCTACTCGTCGTCGAAGCCGATTCTGTCGCGGACGACATAGAGCGGCCGCTGCTTCGTCTCGGTGAGGATTCGCCCGATATATTCGCCGAGAACGCCGAGCGAGATCAGCTGGACGCCGCCGAGGAAGAGCACCGAGACCATGATCGAAGCGTAGCCAGGCACGGGGTTGCCGAAAATCAGCGTATCGATGAGCAGGAACGCTGCGTACGCTAAGGCAAGCACAGCGATCACCGCGCCGAGATAGCTCCACACCCGCAGCGGCGCGGTCGATGTTGAAGTGATGCCGTCCAGCGCCAGCGTCCAAAGCTTCCAATAATTGAATTTGGACGCGCCGGTCTGGCGTTCGATCCGATCATACTCGACCGATGTCTGACGGAACCCCGCCCACGCGAACAGTCCCTTCATGAACCGGTTGCGCTCGGGCAGAGCACGGATCGCGTCCACCACCTTTCGGTCGAGCAGGCGGAAGTCGCCGGCGTTCACCGGAATCTTGTCATTCGAGATGCGATTGTGCGCTCGGTAATAAAGATCCGCCGTGAGCCGTTTGGGCAAAGAGTCGCTGGTGCGGTTGCGGCGGACGCCGAAGACCATCTCATAGCCTTCGCGCCACTTTGCAACCATTTGAACGAGCACCTCAGGCGGGTCCTGCATGTCAACGTCCATCGGAACGACGGCCGCGCCACGCGCATGCTCGAGGCCGGCACTGATCGCAGCTTCCTTCCCGAAGTTGCGCGACAGCGAGAGCGCCCGGACTCGGGCGTCTTGGAAATGCGCGGCAGCAATGGCCGCAATGGTCTCGTCGGTGCTTCCATCGTCGACGAACAAGATCTCCCAGCGCTTACCGGCGACCTGCTCAAGGATGTGGGACACGTGTTCAACGAACGGACGGACGCCATTCTCCTCGTCCTTGACAGGGACGACCACCGAGATCTGCGGCGCACTGCCGGCCGAAGCGCCGTGCTTTGCAAGCCTGGCCGGCTGGTCGTTCAATTGTCTTCCTTCCGCAGGCACACGTCAGCTATCAATCCGTGGCGGCAAATGTACCAGCGGAAATGCTGATGCGTCGAGCGAACCTTTCCGCCAGAGTGCCTGAATGAAGCGCGTAACCTTCGTCGCCGCGGACCTGTCGACGGGCGGCGGGGTGAACAAGGTCATCCGTGACCTCGCCGTCCTATTCAAGCAGACGCTCGGTGCGGACGTGACGGTCGTGAATGCACGGAGCGACCGGCCCTCGACCTATCGGTTTCCGTCCGATGTGCCCGTGCGGCAGCATCGGCGGCAATCTTTGCTCTCCTATTTCCGATTGCTCCTCAGATTGCGAAAGGCGAGCCCGGATTTCGTGACCAGCTCCTGGACCCAGGACAATATCCTGGTCGTCCTCGCGTTCCTGTTTTCCCGTACCAAGACCATCGTGGTCGAACACTCATCCTGGCATTTTCACTCATGGGCCATCCGGCTGCTCCGCAGGATCGTCTATCCCCTCGCCTCCTCGGTCGTTGTCCTGAACCGTCGCGATCTCGATCACTATCGGGCTTACCTGAGCGACGTTCGTCTCATCCCTGATCCGGTCACCGTCCCATCTTTACCGCCTGAGCAGCGTGAAAAGCTTATCATCGCCGTCGGGCACCTCTCACCGCTCAAGAATTTCGAAGACGCGATCCGCGCCATGGCGACGTCCGGGCTCGAGAAGGACGGCTGGTCGCTCGCGATCATCGGCTCTGGACGTAGCGAACCGGACTTGCGCGGCCTCGTCGAGGAGCTCGGCCTCACGCGGACGCGCCTCCACCCGTCGCAGGTGGACCTCGCCTCCTGGTATGCGCGCGCCTCTCTCCTGCTCGTCACATCGCGGCTCGAGAGCTTCTCGCTCGTCCTTGCCGAAGCGATGCTGTCCGGAGTCGTCCCGATCGCCTACGCCAGCGACGGCCCATCCTTCATTCTCGAGGATTTTCCGGAGCATCTCGTGAAGCTTGGTGATGTGGACGCATTGGCGAGGCGGCTCGTCCGCTTTGCAAGCGGGCCCGACGCGGAGCCGCTGCGACGAGCCCTGCGCGCATCGATCCAATCTCGCTTCGCGCCCGACATCGTTGTCGAGCAATGGAGGGAGTTGCTCGAAGCTCCTTGTCAGTGACCGAAGCCTTGCTAGTGCGAGACATGGCATCGCCGATCGATCCCGTTGAGCTCGCCCGCGAACTGATCCGCTGCCCGAGCGTGACGCCCGCGTCAGGTGAGGTTTTCGATGTTCTTGAGCGCGCCCTGAAGCCGCTCGGTTTCGAGATCCATCGCTGGCTCATGGGTGAACCTCCGGACGGCCCCACCGAGAACATGGTGGCGATCCGCGGCACCGGCTCGCCCCACTTCGGTTTCGCGGGCCACCTCGACGTCGTTCCTCCAGGCGAAGGCTGGAGCGGCGATCCATTCGACGCTCGGATCGAAGACGGGCTGCTCGTCGGCCGCGGTGCCAACGACATGAAGAGCGCGATCGCAGCCTACGTCGCCGCGCTCTCTCGCCTCGGCGGCACCGGGGGCACGTTGTCGCTGCTCATCACCGGCGACGAGGAAGGCTATTCCACCTACGGCACGCCTCGCATCATCGACTGGCTCAACGAACGCCAGATCCGCCCCGACATGATCCTGATCGGCGAGCCTACGTCGGTCGAGCGGCTGGGCGATACGGTGAAGATCGGGCGTCGAGGATCCGTCAACATGTGGATTGACGTACCGGGCGTTCAGGGCCACGTCGCCTATCCGCATCGGACGACCAACCCCATTCCGCCGCTCGCGCGGATCATTGCCGCGCTCGACTCTCTGCACCTCGACGACGGAACGGATTCCTTCCCGCCCTCGAATCTCGAGTTCACCGGCGTCGACACGCCGACCCACGCGAGCAACGTGATTCCGGGCTCGGCGACGGCGCAGCTCAATATCCGCTTCAACAATCTCCAGCGCGGGGCCGATCTCGTTAGGCTCGTCGAGGAGATTGCCGAGCGCGAGGCACCGGGCAGTAAGCTCCGCGCACGCATATCGGGCGAGGCATTCCTCACCCCGCCAGGTCCACTCTACGATGCCGTCGTGGCGGCCATTGAAGAAGAAACCCACCTTACGCCGGAGCTGTCGACTAGCGGAGGCACGTCCGACGGGCGCTTCCTCATTCAGCTCTGTCCGGTAGTCGACTTCGGCTTGCCCAACGCGACCATGCACAAGGTCGGCGAATGCGCTGCTGTGGAAGATATTGAGACCCTATCCCGCATCTACGAACGCGTCGTCAGGAAAGCACTCTCGTGAAGAGCGCTTGCGAGGAGCCACGATGATCACAATTGTCCTGCTGGCCATCTCCAACATCTTCATGACGATCGCGTGGTACGGGCAGCTCCGCTTTCCCAACTGGTCGATCCCGACCGCGATCCTCGTCGGTTGGAGCATCGCGTTCCTCGAATATTGCTTCGCGGTTCCCGCAAACCGCATCGGCTACTTTCATGGATTTACGGGCGGTCAGCTGAAGATCATCCAGGAAGTGATCACGCTGACGGTCTTTGCCGTTTTCGCCGTTGTGGTGCTGAAGGAACCGTTGAGTTGGCGCTATCTGGGCGCTTTTGCTTGCATCGTCGGAGCCGCCGCCTTCATGTTCGCGGGGCGTGCGTAAAGATCAGGCGACCGACTTTACGCCGCGACTGGCATTGCCGATCCAGGCAAGGAATTCTTCCTCGAACATCGGCTCGGCGAAGACGTAACCCTGGACCGTGTCGCAGCCCATGGCGCGCAGGATATCGGCCTGTGCGACCGTCTCGACGGCCTCGGCCACCACTTCGGCGCCGACACCCTTGATCAGCTGGATCACGGCCTGGATCACGACGCGCGCCTTCTCGGACGTGTCGATATCCCAGATCAGCGACGGATCGAGCTTCACCCGGTCGAGCGGCATCGACCGCAGGCGCGCGATGTTCGAATAGCCTGTGCCGAAATCGTCGATCGCAATCTGCGCGCCGTCGTCGCGAAGTGCGGCGATTTCCGAAAGAACTGAATCGCTTACTTCCATCGCAGCGCTCTCGGTGAATTCGAGCTCGACCATCGAGAGCGGCACTTCGGCGCCCTCGAACGCGTGCCGCAGCTTCACGAAGAAGTCGGCGCGATCGACCTGGCGTGGGCTGATGTTGAACGCGAGCCGTCCGTCGAAGCCGTTGCGTCGCCAGGTGCCGAGCACGCTCGCCACTTCGCCCAGCACCCAATCGCCGACCTCGGCGATGACTCCGGTCTGCTCGGCCAGAGGGATGAACGTGCTCGGCAACCGCAATCCATCGCGCGGATGGTTCCAACGAAGCAGGGCCTCAGCGCCGCAAACTTCGCCAGTCACGAGGCTCATCTGGGGCTGGAAGACGAGCTGGAAGTCGCCGCGCAGGACAGCTTCGGTCAGCGCCTTCTCGGTCTCGACCTTGTCTTGGTGCTCCGAGGCCAGCTTCGAGCTGAACAGGCAATGCTGTCCGCCGCCGACGGACTTGGCGCGATACATGGCGATGTCGGCTGCCCGCATCAGGGCTTCGATGCTCGTTCCATGGGTGGGCGAGATCGCCACGCCGATCGAGGCGCCGATGTCGACGCTGTGTGCGCAGAGCTCGAACGGTTCGGAGATCGCGAGCACGACGCGGCGAGCAATCCGCTCGATGTCGTCAGACGATTCGATTTCCGGGAAGAACATGGTGAACTCGTCGCCGGCCAACCTCGCGAGCAACGGCCGCTGGCGGGCGTTGCCGTTGAACTCGGCGTTGACGACGACGCGGAGGCGATTGGCGACCATGATCAGGAGCTGGTCGCCGCGCGCGTGGCCGAGGCTGTCGTTGACGCTTTTGAAGCGGTCGAGGTCGACGAACAGCATCGCCGAATTCGTCCCCTCCAGAGATTCGCTCAGGAGCTTGTCCGCTTCGGACCGGAAGTGCAGCCGGTTGGGAAGAGAGGTGACCGGATCGTACATGCCGAGCGCATGGGCGTTCTCGATCGAAGCACGAACTTCGGCGAAGAGGGTATCCACGGCCGCGGCGAGCTTGGGCATTGACCGGCGGACGCTCGGCGGAGCGGGCGAGACGAGGTCTCCATCCTCTACAGCGAGAAGCCGTTCACTGAGGGCAGACAGCGCGCGGGCGCTTTCGCTGTTCGGCCTTTCCGACGCGATATAGCTGATCAGCAGGCAGAACGTGCCGGCGGTCAGCGATGCCAGGATCTTCTCGTCGAACTCCTTGAGATAGAGGAGCGCGGCGAGCGAAAAAATGAAGGACGCGAGGCCGGCGGCGCACGACAGGATCGCGTTGCTGATCTTCTGGGCCGTGCCTGCTTTCATCGGTCCTGGTGCGCCCTGCTAGACGGACTGTCCGTCAGTCACACCCGCGTTAAAGAAGATCGGTTAAGGAAATGTCATCGCGCGGCTAAGAATTGCGTCTCAAAATGATATAGAGGCTGCCACCGCCGCCATGACGCCGGTGCGCGCCGCGAATCGCGGCGATGCCACCGGCATGCCGCGAAGCGGCTAGCCAATCATGGACCGCCGCCCTGATCTTACCGCGCTCGACCGGAGGCCCTCCGGACCGATGGTGACCGGTAATTAACAACAGAACTCGGTCACCCCGATTACTGAATCTTCGCCCGCGCCGCCGGCATTGACTGCGGTTT
>DATMHG010000044.1:0-13696 GCA_035555035.1 Sphingomicrobium sp. | reverse complement strand
GATCTTTGCCTGACTGAATGGCGCAAAAGAAAAGGGCGCCCGGAGGCGCCCTTCCCGTTCGCATGAGCCTTGCGGAGCTTATGCGTCTTCCTTGGTCTTGTGATGGATCAGCGCGGCCTTGTTGAGGATCTCGAGGATCTTGGCCAGCGCCGCCTTCTCGTCGGTCTGCTCCATCGCGCCAAGCTCGCGCGCGAGGCGCGAGGAAGCCGCTTCGAAAATCTGCCGCTCGGAATAGCTCTGCTCCGGCGCATCGTCCGGGCGGAACAGATCGCGAGTCACTTCGGCGATCGACGTCAGGTCGCCCGAATTGATCTTCGCTTCATATTCCTGGGCGCGGCGCGACCACATGGTGCGCTTGACCTTGGGCTTGCCCTTCAGAGTCTCGAGCGCGTCCTTCATCATCTTGTCGGACGACAGCTTGCGCATGCCGACGCTGTCCGCCTTGTTGACGGGCACTCGCAGAGTCATTTTTTCCTTCTCGAACCGGAGCACGTAGAGATCGAGACGGGTTCCGGCGATTTCGGTGCTTTGCAGCTCGACCACCCGGCCTACGCCATGCTTGGGGTACACGACATAATCACCGACGTCGAAGCTAAGCGCCTTTGTAGCCATTGCTCACCTTTCCATATGCGGCAGAAGAGCCAGCACCGAAGTGCCGCCCCCCAAAGCGACCGATGGTCGTGGCTCCCCAGCCGGTTCCTGTGCTTCCCTATGAATTTAAGGCCGCAGCTGAATCGCCCGCGGCCCCCGTGTGACCATTTTATATCAGAACTCGGCTCAAATTGCGAGTCCGAGTTGAGGTGATTCCGGAACCTTATCATCGGTTAAGTTATGGAGGCCCAAGCCCAGCAGACGAATACCTTTGGGGAGCGGATGAAGCGCGTCGAGGAGCGCGCGTCCGGCACGCGCAAAAGCTTCCTGGTCGGGCAAGGGTGACGTGTAACTTTTCGAGCGCGTGATGATCGTGAAATCCCCGTACTTGATCTTGAGCGTCACGGTACGGCCTGCGACCTCGGCGCGCTTCACGCGGTCCCATGCATAGCCTGCAATGCGGTCCAGCTCTGCGGCGAGCCGCTCGGGATCGCGCAGGTCCTGGTCGAATGTGCGTTCCGCGCTCACCGATTTGTACGGCCGGTCGGCCTTCACTTCGCGTTCGTCGATGCCGCGGCAGATCCGCCAGTACCATTCGCCCGAGCTTCCGAACTGCGCTTCGAGCGCCGGGCGGCTCCACTCGCGAAGGTCCGCTCCGGTGACGATGCCGAGCCGCTCCATCTTCTTGGCGGTGACCGGCCCGACGCCGTGGAATCGCGCGACCGGGAGTGAAGCGACGAACTCCGGCCCCTTCTCCGGCGTAATGACGCACAGCCCGTCGGGTTTGCGGTGGTCGGAAGCGAGCTTGGCAATGAACTTGCAGTAGGAAACGCCCGCCGATGCGGTCAGTCCGGTGTCTTCGCGGATGCGGCGGCGGATGTCCTCGGCGACCGCCCGCGCGCTTCCCAGGCCGTGACGGTCCTCCGTCACGTCGAGATAGGCTTCGTCGAGGCTGAGCGGCTCGACCAGATCGGTGTAGTCGAGGAAGATCGCGCGGATCTGCTGCGAGACCGCGCGATAGACGTCGAATCGAGTCTTGACGAAGATCAGCTCGGGGCAGAGCCGTTTGGCCGTGACCGATGGCATGGCGGAGCGGACTCCATACCTCCGCGCCTCGTAGCTGGCTGCCATGACGACGCCCCGGTGCCCTCCGCCGACGGCCACTGGCTTTCCCTTGAGGCTCGGATCATCCCGCTGCTCGACCGACGCATAAAAGGCATCCATGTCGACATGGATGATCTTGCGCGTCGGGCGTTCGTTGCTTTGCATCGTGCCGAGCTTCTGATTAAGGGCGCTGCCCATGAACATCCACGAATATCAAGCCAAGGAGCTGCTCGCGAAGTATGGCGTTCCGGTGCCCGCGGGCTATCCCGCGATGAGCGTCGATGAGGCGGTCGAGGCCGCCAAGAAGCTGCCCGGACCTTTGTGGGTGGTGAAAGCCCAGATCCACGCCGGCGGCCGCGGCAAGGGCAAGTTCAAGGAGCTCGGCGAGAGCGCCAAGGGCGGCGTCCGGCTCGCCCATTCGATCGACGAGGTGCGCGAGCATGCGGCCGAGATGCTCGGAAAAACCCTCGTGACGGTGCAGACTGGCCCGCACGGCAAGCAGGTCCAGCGCCTCTACATCACGGACGGCGTCGACATTGCGAAGGAATATTATCTAGCGCTGCTGGTCGACCGCGAGTCCGGGCGGCCGGCGATCGTCGCCTCGACCGAAGGCGGTGTGGATATCGAATCCGTGGCGCATGAGACGCCGGAGAAGATCCGGACGATGACCATCGATCCGGCGACCGGCCTGATGCCGCACCACGGGCGCGAAGTGGCCGCTGCTCTCGGCCTCACCGGCGATCTCGCCAAGCAGGCGGGAAAGGTGCTCGCGAGCCTGTACAACGCGTTCCTCGGCACGGACGCTTCGCAGATCGAGATCAACCCGCTGGCCGTGACCGACAAGGCTCAGCTGATGGTGCTCGACGCCAAGGTCGGCTTCGACAACAACGCCGAGTTCCGCCACCCGGACCTGGAGCAGCTGCGCGATCTGTCGGAAGAGGATCCGATGGAGATCCAGGCGTCGAAATACGACCTCGCTTACATCAAGCTCGACGGAAACATCGGCTGCATGGTGAACGGCGCCGGCCTCGCCATGGCGACGATGGACATCATCAAGCTCAACGGCGCCGAGCCCGCCAATTTCCTCGACGTCGGCGGCGGAGCGTCCAAGGAGAAGGTCACCGCGGCGTTCAAGATTATCCTCAGCGACCCCGCAGTGAAGGGCATCCTCGTCAACATCTTCGGCGGGATCATGCGCTGCGACATCATCGCCGAAGGCATCGTCGCCGCCGCCCGAGAGGTCGACCTGCACGTTCCGCTCGTCGTCCGGCTCGAAGGCACCAACGTGCAGCAGGGCAAGGACATCCTCGCGTCGAGCGGGCTGCCGATCATTCCGGCGAACGATCTGGGCGACGCGGCCAAGAAGATCGTCGCGGAAGTGAAGGCGCCGGTTGCTGCATGAATTTGACTGTGCTCCTGCGGAGGCAGGAGCCCAGACTCTTTTCTTAGGACTGGGTCCCTGCCTGCGCAGGGACACAAGGAGAACCGAATGAAAGTGCTCGTCGCGGTCAAACGCGTCATCGATTTCAACGTGAAGCCGCGGGTGAAGATGGACGGCTCGGGCGTCGATCTCGCCAACGTCAAGATGAGCATGAACCCCTTCGATGAGATCGCGGTCGAGGAAGCGATCCGCCTCAAGGAGAAAGGCGTCGCCACCGAGATCGTCGCGGTGTCGATCGGCCCCGCCAAGGCGCAGGAGACGCTGCGCACCGCGCTGGCGATGGGCGCCGAGCGCGCGATCCTCGTGCAGACCGATGAAGAGGTCGAGCCGCTCGGCGTCGCCAAGATCCTCGCCAAGATCGCGGCCGAGGAGCAGCCGCAGCTGATCATCCTAGGCAAGCAGGCGATCGACGATGACAACAACGCCACGGGTCAGATGCTTGCGGCCTTGCTCGGATGGCCTCAGGGGACGTTCGCGTCAAAGGTCGAGATTTCGGACAGCGCGACCGTGACTCGCGAGGTCGACGGCGGACTCGAGACGGTGAAGCTTAACCTGCCTGCGGTGGTCACCACCGACCTGCGTTTGAATGAGCCGCGCTACGCCTCGCTGCCGAACATCATGAAGGCCAAGTCGAAGCCGCTCGCGACCAAGTCGCCGGCTGACTACGGCGTCGATGTCGCGCGGCGGCTGGAGGTGGTGAAGGTCACCGAACCGGCCAAGCGCCAGGCCGGCATCAAGGTCGGCAGCGTCGACGAGCTAGTCGAGCGACTCAAGCGTCTGGGGATTGCGAAATGAGCGTTCTGGTTCTGGTCGAGTACGACGGGAAGTCGATCAAGGACGCGACGCTCGCGACCGTCACCGCCGCGTCGAAGCTGGGCGAAGTCCATGCGCTGGTCGCCGGCAACAATGCGGATTCAGTCGCGCAGGCGGCGGCGAAGATTGCGGGAGTCGCGAAAGTCTATTCCGCCACGTCGCCGGCGCTCGAGCATCAGCTCGCCGAGGCGGTCGCGCCCGTCGCCGCGAAGCTGATGGAGAGCCACGACGCGTTCGTCGCTCCGGCGACGACGACGGGCAAGAACATCGCGCCGCGCGTCGCCGCCTTGCTCGACGTCATGCAGATTAGCGACGTTCTTTCGGTCGAGGGTCCCGACACGTTCACGCGTCCGATCTATGCCGGCAACGCCATCGCGACGGTGAAGTCGAACGACGCCAGGAAGGTCATCACCGTTCGCACGACGGCTTTCGAGAAGGCGGCCGCCGAGGGTGGCTCCGCCTCGGTCGAGCAGGTCGAAGCCCGCGGCGATGCGGGCAAGAGCAGCTTCGTTGGCCTGGAAGCCTCCGAGAGCGAGCGGCCCGAGCTGACCAGCGCCAAGGTCATCGTCTCCGGCGGCCGGGCGTTCGGCTCATCGGAGCAATTCCATTCGCTGCTCGATCCGCTGGCCGACAAGCTCGGCGCGGCGGTTGGGGCGAGCCGCGCGGCGGTCGACGCGGGCTATGCGCCCAACGATTACCAGGTTGGCCAGACGGGCAAGATCGTGGCTCCGCAGGTCTATATCGCGATCGGCATTTCCGGAGCGATCCAGCACCTCGCGGGGATGAAGGATTCGAAGACGATCGTCGCCATCAACAAGGACGAGGAAGCGCCGATCTTCCAGGTCGCCGACATCGGCCTGGTCGGCGACTTGTTCAAAATCGTCCCGGAGCTGACGGAGAAGCTCTAGGCACAAAAGGGCCCGCCGCCATCGGAGGGGAGAGGCGGCGGGCCGACTTGCCCCGCGGGAGCGGGCGGGGGTCTGATCTACCGGCGGTCCTCGCGATCCCGGCGGTCGTGGGCCTGAGCCTGGCCGGACGCCGATCCGTTGGCCGATCCATTGCCACTCGCGCTAAGCGTCGCGGAATGGGCGAGGCTGTTGATCATTCCGGCCGATCCCGCGGCCGAGCCGGTCGCGGAGCCGCCGGCGTTCCCTGCCGTCGATGCCGAGTTGCCGGCCGCGGCAAAAGCGCCATTGCCCGCAGCGTTGGCTGCGCCCGCCATCTGACCGGCAAGAGCGCCGACCTGATTGGTGCCGACGCCCTGGACTCCGAAGCTCGCGCTCTTGTTGACCGACGCGCTACCGGAGCCGTTGCCGCCGAGGTTCAAGCTATTGCCGGCCGCTGCGGCCGACGTCACCGAATTGACTGCGCCCGTCACCGTACCCGCCAGTCCGACATTGCCGCTGGCAGAGCCGTTCCCGGTGTCGACCGAATGGCTGCCCGAGGCGCTCGCCGAACCGCTCACCAGACCGCTGACGCTGTTGGTGATCGACGCGGGTCCGTTGAGGTTGCCGGTGAGGCTCCCCGCCGCATTGCCGACTCCGCTCAGGGTCCCGCCGACATTTCCGAGGCCGTTGAGGCTTCCGCCGAGCGAGCCGCCCAGCGCTCCATTGACGGCGCCCGTGACACCGCCGAGCAGCTGCGCCGAAGCCGGGGCCGCCGTGACGGCCAGCGCAAGGGCGCCCGTGAGAATGACCTTTTTCATCTTGCGTTCTCCTTTTTCGAATGAAGGCAGTTGCCGCCCCCATCGTGAAGAGAACGATGCCGATTCAGGCTTTCATCCCGCTACTTCGCGCCAACGGTTTTCGGATCGACTCGGCAGTCGAAGCAGACGATCCCGCGGCCCACGCGTCCGGAGCCGGGCCGCGCCTCCGCAGTCAGCCGCTCGGGCGAGCCGTCAATGAGGAGACGAGCCGCCGCCAGCGGTGCTGCGAAGCTGGTGCCCCGGACCCGCGCATAGCCTTGGCCGGGCAGCGCCGCGGCCATGTCGGCGCCCGGCGCTGCAAAATCGAGGTGAGTCGGCTTGCCGGCTTCGGGCAGTGCACGCCCTTTGCCGTCCACGCCGGTGATCGCGATCACTCCGGGGTAGGAGGCGGGATATTGCGGCGGAGCGGCCGGACCATCGTTCCCGACGGCAGCTACCACGCGTATTCCGCGGCGCTGCACGGCGCCGATGGCCTGCGCGACGATGGCATTTTCGGGCCCGACGAGGCTGATGTTGATCACCTGCGGCTGGTGCGAGGCGAGCCAGCCGAGCGCGCGCACGATCGCCGACGCGGAGCCTGCCGCGCGGCTGCCGCCGTACACGTCTGCGACATAGAGGTGTGCGCCGCCGGCTGCTCCGTGAAATGGTCCCTGGTTCCCGACCAGCAGCGAGGCGACCGCCGTGCCGTGTCCGGTGGGCTTGGGCGGCCCGGCAAAGCCGTCCTGCTCAATCGCAGCGCCGGCGAGCGACGGGTGCGAAGCCACCCCGCCGTCGATCATGCCGATAACGTGTCCATTACCCGCCCCCGCCATCGACGCGAGCGCTCCATTCAATGGCAGCAGCGATCCGCCCGCGGGTTCGAACACATGATCATAGTCGACCTGCAGCCGCGGAGCTGCGGCGCGCAGGCGCTTGGTCGCTTCGCGCGCGCTCATCCGCTGCGGTACCGTCAGAACGACGGTGCGCATGCCGAGTGCGGGCTCGATGTCCTGCGCGGTCACCGCGAATCCCGCGGCGGTTGCGAGCTGCAGCGAAACCGGGTCGGGATCCGCGACGATCAGCACTCCGCGCCTGACCGGCTCGCCGTGCTCGTCGGCTTCGAGGACATTGCGATTCGCACGGATCAGTTCCTGAAGGCGCATCCTGCGCAGCTCGGAAAGCGTCGAGGGGCCCGACTCGGCCACGGTCTGAGGGAGGCCTTGGACCGTATCGAGGGTGGGGCGGATGACCTGCTGCTGCACTTGCGGAGAGCCCAGCACGTCCTGCAGCACAGGCCCGGCAACCGGCAGATTGCCGACCGGCGGCGGGAGAGCGACCGGCGGCAGCGACAATTGCCCCAGCAGCTGCGCTCCGGCCGTGCCCGCGCAGGCGGCGATCGCGATTGCCGTGCAAAGAAGATGACACACAAATCTGGACATCGGTGACCCTCTTTATCATCCGTCCCATGGATGAAACGCGCACGCGGCCTCGTTTCATCCGCATGGAGTTGAATGGATCAATTCGAATCGTTCGAGGACGGCCTGACGGCGCTGCTTCCGCGGCTGAGGCGCTTCGCGCACGCGCTTTCGAAGAACACGCCCGATGCGGACGACCTCACACAGGCGACAGTGGAGCGTGCTCTGCGTTCCCGCGCGCAGTGGGAGCCGGGCACGCGGCTCGACAGCTGGCTTTACCGGATCATGCGCAACCTGTGGATCGACACGGTCCGATCGCGCGGCCGCAAGGACGACCTGCACGCTCCGGTGGAGGAAGCGGAACGGATCGGCGAGGATCCGGGGCCGGCACTGGAAGCGGCGATCGACCTCGGCAAGGCCATGGCGGCGATGGAGCGGCTTCCGGACGAGCAGCGCGAGGTCGTCGCACTCGTCTTGATCGAGGGCTTCGGCTACCGCGAATGTTCCGACATGCTTGGCCTTCCGGTCGGGACGGTCGCGAGCAGGCTGGCGCGCGGTCGCTCGGCGCTCCTCACGATGATGGGCGGTTCTGATGGTCAGTGACGAGATATTCTTCGCCTGGCTCGACGGCGAGCTCGACGGCGCTGAGGCTGCGCGCGTGGAAGCGGAAGTCGCCGCCGATCCACGGCTGTCGGCGATGGCGGCCGAGCATCGTGCAATGCAGGTGCGGCTCAAGGGCGCATTCGACCCGCTACTCGAAGCTCCCGTACCGGAGCAGCTGCTCGCCACGGTTCGAAATCCGCCCCAGGCCGATGTGATCAATTTTGCCGAAGCCAGGAAGCGGCGCGAGTCCCGCTATTGGCCCTCAGTGCCGCAATGGGGCGCAATGGCCGCGACGCTGGCGATCGGGGTGCTCATCGGCACGATCGTTCCGCACCAGCGCGAAGCTGCGCCGGTCGAGGTGAAGGGCGGCAAGCTCTACGTCGCGTCGGCTCTCAACAATGCTCTGAATAACGAGCTCGCAAGTGCGCCGAGCGGCGCCGTGCGCATCGGCCTGACCTTCCGCGACCAGACGGGCGCAATCTGCCGTAGTTTCACTGCTCCAGGATCGAGCGGCTTGGCGTGCCGTGACCCGAAAGGCTGGCGCGTCCGTGGCCTGTTCGCCGCGCCCGAAGGGCAGACGAGCGATTACCGGATGGCCGCGGGCATGGACCCGAATCTGGCCGCGCTGGTCGATTCGACGATGGCCGGCCAGCCGTTCGACGCCGCACAGGAGAAGCAGGCGAAAGCGCGCGGCTGGAAGTAGCCGCAGGCTTCGAGGCTGGACCCCGAAGCTCGAACTCGCTTACGTTAGCGGGGTCGGCGAAGAGGGGCTGGTATGCGTCCGGGTTCGTTATTCTCGTGTGCCGCCGTCGCGCCGCTGGTGATGGCTGCAAGCCAGCCGCTGCGCCTTCAGCCGTCGTCTCCCTGGGTGGTCGATTATGCCGAGAACAGTTGCCGGCTGTTTCGACAGTTCGGCACCGGCAATACGAACACGCTGCTCATGTTCGAGAGCGACTCGCCCGATGATGTCGACTTGGTCCTCATCGGCAAGCCGCTGGCGAGCAGCCAGGACGAGGTGCCGGTCCGATTCCTGCCCGTCCAAGACAAGCCGCAGAAGGGCCGTATCGTGACGTCGACTGATAAAGGTGAGCCGGGGCTCCTGTTTTCCCACGTTCGGTTAGTGCCGCCGGAGGAAGTGGCCAAGCTCGATGCGAGGGCGGCCGAACGCAGAGCCAATCCACGCACCAGGCCCCCTGCAACGGACCTTGCCGAGGAGCGCGAGCATCGAACTGAGCGGCAGGATTACGCCACAAAAGCGAGCGAGTTGGAGATCGATGCACGGCGGGGGCGACCGGTAATCCTGGAGACGGGCTCGCTCGGAGAGCCGATCAAGATGTTCGATAAGTGCAGCCGAGACTCGCTTCGTGATTGGGGCGTGGACCCTGACCTTCAGGACAAGGTCGTCCGGCCTGTGTGGCTCGAGAACGCGGACAATCTCATTGGGTCCGAGGACTATCCAAAGAAGATGCTCGATGAGGGGCAGCAATCCGAGGTGAAGGCGCGCGTCCTCGTCGACGCTTCGGGACGCGTGACGAAATGCACCAGCCTCAGCCACTTCAAACTTCCGCAATTCAACCAACTCGTCTGCGATAAGATTACTAACTCGGCCAAGTTCGCGCCTGCCGAGCTCGCGGACGGAACCAAGGTCCCGAGCTACTACACCATGCACATCAATTTTCGGATTGCGCCGTAGGCGCTAGTCGCCGACGTGCTCGGGCTTACCCTTGCGCTTGGTCGACGCCATTTTCTTGAGCTCTTTTTCGCTCATCGACTCGAACATGCTCTTGGATGCGCCCTGGAGCGAGCTCTTGGGCCGCTCGTGCTCCTTGACCGCGAGCGCCGCGCCCGCGGCTTTCTGCTGCGCTTTGGACTTTGCAGGCATTTCACGTCTCCTGAACTGACCGGTCGCCGCAAGAACGCGCGAGGAGCCGCTGCGGTTCGTGACATCGGTCAATTCAACCGCGAATGAAGCGCTCCAATTCGACGAATGCCTCGTCGTCCGGCATTTGCCGCGGCGGATGCTTGCAGAAAGCCGACGCGGCGGGATGAATCCACCGCCGATTCCGCGGTCCTTGGCCAGGCGCGCGCAGCGGATGAGGTCGATCGCGACCCCGGCGCTGTTGGGCGAATCCTCGACCGACAGCCTCAGCTCGAGGTTCATCGGCACGCCGCCGAAGAACTGGCCTTCCGTCCGCAGGAAGCAGTCGTCGCCGATCATCGGGACGCTCGCTTCATCGAAGCGCTTGGCCCAGCCTTGGTCGCTGTATGGCAGGAGCTGACTACCAGCCGTTCACACGGTCCCATGTGGCGATGATCCGCTCGCTTCCATCGGTCACCAAATAGCGATCGTACGCGGCCGCTGTCGCGCAGGCGTGGTTCGGAAGGATCTTCAGCCGGGCACCGAGAGGGAAGCGGTCGAAGTCGATCTCGCCGGAGCGGCTGGTGATGATGCCATGTTCCTGGTTGGTGGACGAGACGGTGACGTCCTCAAGCACGCGGCCCGTGACGGGATCGCACACCGCGCCATAGCCCCAGTCGACCGGCATGTCGGCGGTCCCGCGGTCGCGGCTCAGCGCGAGGAAACCGGCGGCGACCAGCACTCGCCCATGCTGCCGATTGTGGCCGATCACGCTGGCAAGCACGCCGATGGCGATGTCGTCCATCCCGCAAGTGCCGAGCTCGACCTGGACTAAATCACCGAAGGCATAAACGCCGGCGCGCGCTTCGGTAACGCCTTCGAGGCTGCGGGCGTAATGGAGCGTGGGCGTCGATCCGACGCTGACGATATCGCAGCGCAGCCCCGCTCCGCGCAGGCGCTCCGCAGCTTCGACCGTGAGCGATCGCTCCTGCTCGGCCATCGCCTCGAATTCGTCACGGGTGCGGCAATCGTAGGAGGCACCCGCGTGGGTCATCACGCCTGCGAGGCTGGGCCCAAGCCTGCGACCGATCTCGATCAACAGCGGGTCGGCTGGGGCCACGCCGGCACGGTGACCATCGCTGTCGATCTCGATCAGGACCTCGATCGGAATGCCCTCGGCGTCGACGAAGTGGCGAACGGCGTCGGCGGCTTCGACCGTGTCGAGGATGATGCGCAGCTTGCATCCGGCGCGGATCAGGTCCGCAATTTCCGGAAGCTTCACCGGTGCAATGCCGACCGCATAGAGGATGTCGGTCACGCCATGTGCGAAGAAGTAGCGCGCTTCCGCGAGCGTCGAGACAGTGATGGGAACTTCGGCGCCGCCCGCGAGCACCTTGAGCACATCGATCGACTTGGAGGTTTTCACGTGCGGCCGCAGGGTGACGCCGAGCTCGCGCACCTTGGCGCGCATCCGCATGGCGTTTCGCTCCAGCTGCGGCAGGTCGAGGATCAGGGCTGGGGTTTGGAGATCGAAGATCGTGCGGGGCAGGGGCCCCTCGCTTGCGCTCGAGATTGCCATGCTCGGCAGTCCCCCGGACTGCCTGTGCTTGGCAATGGTGCCCAGGGGCGGAATCGAACCACCGACACCGTGATTTTCAGTCACGTGCTCTACCAACTGAGCTACCTGGGCATTCGCATCGGAAGCGGGTGACCCCGTGAGAGGCGAGCGGGCTCCCTAACCGTCGCTTCCATCGCTGTCCACCCTTTCGGGGTCGGCGGGCGGACCGGGGATGCGGTACCCTTCGCCGAGCCATTTCAACAGGTCGCGATCCTTGCAGCCGCTGCTGCAGAACGGCGCATGCGCCGGGCTCTCCGGCTTTCCGCACAAGGAACATTTCTTAGGCTGATCAGAGGCTTGTGGCATATCCACCGGATATGGGGAGAGTGGAGTCCGCGCGCAACTCGATCCGGCCGCCGACCTGGCGGGCGAGGATGTCGAGCCAGGCCGGATGCCGTTTGAGCAGACCGATTACCGCGGGGTGAGCGACGATCCCCTTTGCTCCGGCGGATTCCATCGCCGCGAGCCGCAGCAAGGCCCGGGCCTCGAACGAGGGCCGGTCCTGTGCCAGCTCGAGAAGCGATGGCCGGGTGCGCGGCCGCACGATCTGGACGAAGCCGAACCCGTTGACAGCCGTCCGCTCGAACGGCTGCGGCAGCTCCGCGTCGATCGCCGCGGCGGCGGCCTGGCGGATTGCCTTGCTCCCGGCGGTCGGCAGGTCGATGCCGATCGAACCGCCGACGTCCAGCCGCCGGATCGCCGCCGCCGCTTCGGCTGCTCCGAGCACGGCCAGCTCCTCCGGCGCAAGATAGCCATCGACGTCGATCAGGGTCATTGCAGGCGTTGCGGAGATGCGCAGCTCACCTCCGGCGAACGGCACCACGCCGGTCCGCGCCTCATCCACGAGATCGTTCCAGCCGAGCTGTTGAAGCCGGTCTTCGGGAGCGGGAAAGGGAAGCTCGCGCGCCGCCAGGCGCTCGGCCAGCGAGCCCAGCGCAATCGGCTCCTTGTCGGTGATCCGCGCAAGAGGGTGCTTCCACGGTTCACCACCAGGAATGCGTTCGCGCGTCACCTCGACGTTCAACGTCGCGCCCTGCGTGATACCGGTCGAGTTCTGCGGTAGCAGATACTCCGTCCCACCCTCGGCAATCGCGATGGCGTTGCGGCCGCTGTGCCCGACATTCGCCAGCCGTGCCCGCACCACTGTGCCCGCCGGCGTCGTTCCATCGAGCTCGATGCGCGCTTCGATGATCTCGCCATGTTCGGCCAGTACTGCGCGGGTCTCGCCAATCCCGCGCTCGATGAGCCATTCAGGCAATCGGATATCCCGCGGACTTCAGCAGCACGCGCGTCTCGGCGAGCGGCAGGCCGACCACGTTGGAATAGCTGCCCGCAATGCGGCGCACATAGACCTCGCCATAGCCCTGGAGCGCATAGCCGCCGGCCTTGCCGCGCCACTCGCCATGGCTGGCATAATAGTCGATTTCCTCCGCGGAGAGCCGTTTCATCGCGATCATCGTCTCGACCAGCCGTTCCCGAATGCCCTTGCCGGGAATCGCCAGCGCAACACCGGTCAGCACGCGATGACGGCGGCCGGAAAGCAGCTTCATGCACGCGCGGAGCGTCGCCTCGTCCTCGACTTTCGGGAGGATTCGGCGACCGACCGCGACCACCGTGTCGGCAGCAAGCACGAGAGCGTCAGGCTGATGAGCCGCCACCGCCTCAGCTTTTTCCCGCGCAAGCCTCAACGCGTGCTGACGCGGAAGCTCGCCCTTGGGCACGCTTTCGTCGATGTCGGCAGGAACGACTGCGCCGGGCGTCACTCCGATGCGCGCAAGCAGATCAAGGCGGCGCGGACTCGCCGAGGCGAGGACCAGCCGCGGCATTAGGGATATCCGGGCGGGCCTCCGCGGCCGGGCATGAAGCGGTAGGTGATGCGGCCCTTGGTCAGATCGTAGGGCGTCATTTCGACCAGCACCTCGTCGCCGGTCAGCACGCGAATCCGGTTCTTGCGCATCTTGCCGGCGGTGTGGCCGAGAACCTCATGGCCGTTCTCGAGACGGACGCGGAACATCGCGTTCGGCAGCAGCTCCACGACCTGCCCGCGCATCTCGAGCAATTCTTCCTTGGCCAAGCGATTCCTCTCCTCTTGGGGTGCAAAAAGTCGCGGAGGCTTAGCGAGACAGCCGGAAAAAGGGAAGGCGCAGGGGGCTATACCGTGAGGACGGTCGATCCGCTCGTCTTGCGGCTCTCGAGCGCGCGATGCGCTTCGGCGGCGTCCTTCAGCGCAAATCGCTGCTTCACTTCGATCTTGACCTTGCCGCTTACGACCACGCCGAAGAGATCGCGCGCAGCCTGCTCCAGCTCCTCCCGTGTCACGATGTAATCATAGAGGGTGGGCCGGGTCAGGAAGAGCGAACCCTTCTGCGCAAGGATCGTGGCGGGGAATGGATCGACGGGCCCGGAAGCGTTGCCGAAGCTGACCATCATCCCGCGCCGATGGAGGCAGTCGAGCGACTTCATGAAGGTGTCGCGGCCGACGCCGTCATAGACGACCGGCAGCTTCTCGCCGTTCGTGATACGCGCCACTTCCGCGACGAAGTCCTGGCGGATGTAGACGATCGGATGG
>DATMHG010000043.1:0-18468 GCA_035555035.1 Sphingomicrobium sp. | reverse complement strand
GTCGGCGTCGCGAAGACCGACAAGATCTTCTACTCGGCGGCGACGGGCATCGGGAACCCTATCGTCTACGTCGGCTCCAAGACCGGCCGCGACGGCATCCACGGCGCGACCATGGCCAGCGCCGACTTCGCCGAAGACAGCGAAGAAAAGCGCCCGACGGTCCAGGTCGGCGACCCGTTCACCGAGATATTGCTCATCGAGGCATGCCTCGAGCTGATGGCGACCGACGCGATCGTCGCGATCCAGGACATGGGCGCCGCCGGCCTCACCAGCTCGTCGGTCGAGATGGCCTCGAAAGGCGGCGCGGGAATCCGCCTCGACATGGACAAGGTGCCGTGCCGCGAGGAAGGCATGACGCCCTACGAGATGATGCTCTCCGAAAGCCAGGAGCGCATGCTGATGGTGCTGAAGCCCGGCCGCGAAGCCGAGGCCGAGGCGATCTTCCGCAAGTGGGAGCTGGACTTCGCCGTCATTGGCGAGGTGACCGACACCGGTCACATGGTGCTCGAATTCAACGGCGAGGTGGTGTGCGATATCCCGCTCGGCCCGCTGGCGGACGAGGCGCCCTGCTATGAGCGGCCCTACGCCATTCCGAAAGCACCCGAGCCGCTGACCGATATCCCCGAAAGCACCGACATCGCGGCCGATCTCCTGAAGCTGATGGGCTCGCCCGCGCTCGCCAGCCGCCGGTGGGTGTGGGAGCAGTACGACCAATCGGTCGGCGCGGATACGGTGCAGCGCCCCGGCGGCGACGCCGCGGTCGTGCGCGTCCACGGCTCGAAGAAGGCGCTGGCGATCACCACCGACTGCACGCCCCGCTACTGCTACGCCGACCCATACGAAGGCGGGAAGCAAGCGGTCGCCGAAGCCTATCGCAACCTCTGCGCGGTCGGCGCGAAGCCTCTTGCGATCACCAACTGCCTCAACTTCGGCAACCCGCAGCGGCCCGAGATCATGGGCCAGTTCGTCGGCTGCATCGAAGGCATCGCCGAGGCCTGCAGCGCCCTCGACTTCCCCGTCGTGAGCGGCAACGTCAGCCTTTACAACGAGACGAAGAACGAGGACGGATCGAGCCTCGCGATCCTGCCAACGCCTGCGATCGGCGGCGTGGGATTGCTGGAGGATTGGGAGAGGTCAGCGAGCATCGCCCCCAAAGCTGATGGTAATATCATCTTCCTAATCGGAACGGCGCTCGGTCATCTCGGGCAGACCGTGTGGATGCGTGAAATTCAGGGTCGAACCAAAGGTATGCCTCCCGCCGTTGATCTAAGAAGCGAGCGCGAAAACGGCACGCTAATCCGACGCTTGATCGAGTCCGGTACCGCTACGGCCGTCCATGACATCTCGGACGGCGGTCTACTCGTTGCGCTCGCAGAAATGGCGCTCGCGAGCGGCATGGGCATGACGATCAGCGCACTGGACCTCGATGTCTCGCCCACGGCGTTCGCGTTCGGCGAAGATCAAGGACGCTATCTCGTCGCCACGGAGGAACCGGACCGGCTGCGCGCAATTGCCGCCGAAGCGAACATCGAAATCCAGCTTGTGGCTGTCGCCGATCGGCCGCCTCGCCTGCGGTGGCACACGGCGTGGCAGGATGCGGAATGGACTGAAGTCCCCCTCGCCGAGCTTCGCGCCGCGCATGAGGGCTTCTTCCCCAAGCTGATGGGCAGCGAGCTGGTCCCCGAGTTCTAACCTATTGCGAATGTTTCTCAATAGCGCTAAATAGTGTGCATGATCGTCTGCATCTGCAACCGCATCACCGAAGGCGAGGTCCGCAAGGCGGCTCGCGCCGGTGCTCCGACGCCGGAGACCGCCTATGCGTTCCACGGGTGCGACGTGCAGTGCGGCTGCTGTCTCGACTATGCGCAGGAGATCATCGACGAAGAGCGCACCGAACTCCTGAAGGTTGACGCCGCAGCGGCTTGAGCGCATCGGCCCTGCCCATGCAGGGGGATCCCAAAGTCCTCGAGCTCCTCAACGAAGCTCTGAAGAACGAGCTGACGGCCACCAACCAGTACTGGCTGCACTACCGGCTTCTCGACAATTGGGGCGTGCACAAGCTCGCCGAGTTCGAGCGCTCCGAATCGATCGACGAGATGAAGCACGCCGACAGTTTGGCCGAACGCATCCTGTTCCTCGACGGTCTGCCCAATTTCCAGGCGCTGGGGCGGCTGCGCATCGGCGAGAATGTCGAGGAGGTGCTTCGCGCGGACATGGACCTGGAACTCGAAGCGTTGACGCAGCTCAAGGGGGCGATCGCGCACAGCGAAAGTGTCCACGACTACGGCAGCCGCGATCTCTTCTCCGACATCCTCGACAATGAGGAAGAGCATGTCGACACGCTCGAACGGCAGTTCGAGATGATCGGCCGCATGGGGTTGCAGAATTACGTCCAGCTCCAGTCGGAGCCGGCGAAAGACTAAATCCGCCCGAATCCCTGGTTCGTGACCTTGCGCCCGAAGCCGCCCGGAGTGGGCGTGCGGCTCACCAGCGGGTTGGTCGCCTTGTCGAACAGCTCGACGGTTGCGCTGAACAGGCGCCGCAGCTCGACCACCTCGGGCACGAGTTCGTCGGGGAATCGGTGAGTCTCCACGCACAGACGCGCCGTCGTCTCGATCAGCTCGGCGATCTTCGCGAGCGGCTCGGCGCCGAGCTGCCGCGATTCGCCCTTGAGCGTGTGCGCCGGCAGAACGAGGGCAGCCGTATTCTGGCTGTGCATCGCCTGCTCGATGTCGGCGATCGACTTGGTGCCGTCTTCCTTGAAATAATTGAGGATTCGGATGAACCCCGGGCCGAGCTCGGTCCGGCTCTTCTCGAAGTGCGCCCAATCGACGACGTCCCGAGCCTCGTCGGTCACCTGTTGCTCCTCAATAGCCGGATGGCTCCGGCAGTGGCCCATCAGGCAACCACCTACGCCCGAAAGCGTAAAATTCTCCTTAGCGCCGTCTCTTATCGAATGGGTTGCCGCGGCCGCGGAAATCGAGCCTCAAGGGGACTGGGCCGAGCTTCAGATCGCGACGCATCGCGTTCAAAAGATAGCGGCGATAGCTCTCCGGAAGCTCTTCGGTGCGGTTGCCGAACACGACAAAGGTCGGCGGCCGGGTCTTTACCTGGGTGATGTAGCGGAGCTTGATGCGCTGGCCCTTCGGGGCGGGCGGCGGATTGGACTCGATCGCCTCCTCGAACCAGCGGTTGAGCTCGCCGGTCGCAATCCTGCGTGCCCATTGCTCGCGTAAGTCGAAGGCGACGTCGAGGACCGTGTCGATGCCCTTGCCGGTTTTCGCCGACACCGTCAGCAGGGGCACGTCGCGAAGCTGCGCCAGCCCCTCGGCAAGCGCGGCCTTCACGCCGTTGAACAGCGCAGACGCATTTTCGGCGACATCCCACTTGTTGAGAGCGATGATAAGGGCGCGGCCCTCCTCGATCACCTGCGCGGCAATGCGCAGGTCCTGCGCCTCGAGGCCCCGGGTCGCGTCAAGCAGCAGAACGACGACCTCGGCATAATCGATCGCCCGCTTGGCGTCCGCAGCGGACAGCCGCTCGAGCTTGTCCTCGACCTTGGCCCGCTTTCTCAGACCAGCAGTATCGACCAGACGCACAGGACGTCCGTTCCACTCCCAGTCGAGAGCGATTGAATCGCGGGTGATGCCTGCTTCGGGGCCGGTGATCATCCGTTCCTGACCAAGCATCCGGTTGACCAAAGTCGACTTGCCGGCGTTCGGCCGGCCGACGATCGCAAGGCTCAGCGGGTGCTCTTCGCCATCCTCGCCCGCAGCGGCTTCGAAATGCTCATGCTCCACATGTGGCCGCAGCGCCTCAAACAGGTCGGCGACACCTTCACCGTGCTCGGCGCTGATCCGCACCGGATCGCCGAGGCCGAGGCTGTAGGCCTCGTAGGCGCCATCCTGGCCAGCTCGGCCTTCCGCCTTATTGGCCACCACGATCACAGGCGTCGTCTCCGTGCGGAGCCAGCGGCCGATTTCCTCGTCGAGGGGAGTGACGCCTTCGCGCCCATCGATCAGGAACAGGGTGGCATCGGCATCACGGACCGCCGCTTCGGTCTGTTGGCGCATGCGGCCGGGCAGAGTCTGCGGATCCTCGTCTTCGAAGCCCGCCGTGTCGATCAGGCGGAACTCCAGTCCGAGGAGCTTCGCTTCGCCCTCACGCCGGTCGCGAGTCACACCCGGACGATCGTCGACCAGCGCCAGGCGCCTGCCGACGAGCCGGTTGAACAGCGTCGATTTGCCGACGTTGGGGCGGCCGACGATTGCGACGGTGGGCAAAGGCATGAGGTCATGTACCCCGGCAAGGGCTGGGGTCCAGTCCTCTTCCTATCGAAAGGCGTGGAGCTGGCCGCGGTCGTCGTAGATGTAGAGCGTCGAGTTTGCGACCACTGGCGCAAGGCTGACCGGCACGCGCAAATCGGTTTGGCTCTGCAACTTGCCGGTCATCGGATCAATGTAGATCAGCGCACCATTCGAACCGGTGACGATCAGTCGCCCGCCCGCGAGCACCGGACCCGAATATTCGATCTCGCCCTTCTTGGACTTGGCTTTGATGAACTGAGGCAGCTGGTTGATCCAGCGGATGTGTCCGTTCTGGCGATAGATGCAGAGTAGCTTCGCTTCGTCGGTGATCACGTAGATCCAATCGCCGGCGAGCCACGGCGTATCGATTCCGGCGATGTTGAGCTCCCACAGGCGTTGGCCTGTAATCAGGTCGAGCGCCACCATGCGCCCGCCTTGCCCGACGGCAAACACCTGTCCGTTGTCGACCACCGGGTCGGCATCGACATCGGTGAGCGACGAAACGCTGGTGCGGATGCTGGTGCGCATGAGGGTGTCCGACCAGACCTGCCGGCCATTCTCATAGCGGTAGGCGTTGAGCTCGCCCGATGAAAAACCCGCGACGACCGTCCCTTGGCCGATCGCGGGCGACGCTGATCCGAATACACCAGCAATCTCGAGGGATGCCGCTTCGGACCAATTGGTCGATCCGTTCGCTTCGCTCAGCGAAAAAATCTGATTGTCCTGGCTGATCACGTAAATCGCGCCGAAACCGACGCTCGGCGCGCCGCGGAGCGGGCCGCCGGGACGCACCTGCCACACCTTGCCGCCGTTGCGCTCATCGAGCGCGACGACAAAGCCGAGGCCGTTCGTCGCGTAGATGCGGCCGTTGTCGTAGGCGATCCCGCCACCGTACATCGCAGCCTGGTCGCCGCGCTCCGTCGGAGTTTGCGTGGCCCAAGCCTGAGCGCCCGTGTTGGCATCGAACGCGCGTACGGTTCCAAGCGTGTCGATGGTGAAGACTCGTCCATTGGACACGATTGGCGCCGATGCAAGCCGGGCGGTGAGACTGCTCCCACGGCCGGCATTGACGCTGAAGATGCGGATCGGTCTCCCGCCGAGCGCAAGCTGGCCCATCGATTTGGAGGCATTGCCTCCCGACTGGTTCCAGTCGGTGTTCGCGATAGGCTGTGGAAGGGTCATCGGCAGGGCTGCGGTCGCGGGATCGACCTCAACGTCGCTTTCGCTGGTCAGTACGGCGATGCGCTGCCCGAGCACTGGCGTGGTGCTGGTCTTGCCCTTCTTGAACACACCGCAACCGCTCGCCGCGAGCGCGGCGGCAATCATCACTGCAATACGGATAGACTTATGCTTGATCATCGTCGGTCCTACTGGGCCGGAGGGAGAGCGGCGCTGGCGTCGACGCCGAGGCTGCTGGCGATCTGGACGGAGCGCTCACGGACGGAGTCGGGAACGGTTCGATCCCTCGCGAGCGCGGCGAACAGCTGAGCCGCCTGCGCCGGTTGTCCTTGCTTGATGAGCGCCAGAGCGGTCATCTCGCCGGCAGTGCCGAACCAGGGCGTGCCCGGCTTCGCCAGGGGCTGGAGACGCGAGATCACCTCCTGCGGCTGAAGCGAATCGAACTCGAGCGCAGTCTGCCGGATCAGGGCGGCGTCGCGATATGGCTGAGGAAGCGAGCTGTCGCCGGCGATGTCGCGATATTTGGCGGTGGCGAGCTTGACGTCGTTCTGCTGGAGCGCGACCGCGGCGCGCGTGAACATGGCTGTCGCGCGCACGGCCTTGCTTCCGCTGTTCGACAGATCCTCGAGCTGCTTCGGAGCATTGGTCGTGTCGCCTGCGCCGACATTCTTGAAGATCTCGGCGATCTGCTCGAGCTGGTGCTGCGAACTGTCGATCCGGTGTTGCTGCCACCAAATGAACCCGCCGCTCGCAACCAGAAACAGCACGACCGCACCGACCAGCCATCCCCCGTATCGTTTGGCGAAATCGCGCAGCTGATCGCGGCGGAGATTCTCGTCGACCTCGCGAAGGAACGTCTCGTTATACTCGGGCGGCTCGGCCAAATCGTCCTCAATGCCAAGTGGATTCCAAGGGGAATGATCCCTGCCGGGCGCTTCCTTCCCCGCGCAAGCTGAACGGAAGCTGGCGGCGCATCGTCTAGCGGCTGCGGCGCGAAACGCAAAGCCGAAAGCCCGTTCTCGACGTGCGGGACTAGGATTTTGGGCGGTAGGTCTGGTCGCTGGTTGGAAAAACCCGCGAGCGCACTTCATCAGCGTAGGTCCGCACCGCCTCGCCAATGCGGCTCGCGAGATCGTCGTAGCGCTTCACGAACCGCGGCGTGCGCTCGAACATGCCGAGCATGTCGTCAATGACGAGAACTTGCCCGTCACAATCCGCGGAAGCGCCGATGCCAATGACGGGAGCGCCGACATTTCGAGCGATCTCCGTCGCGATCTGCTCGATCACCCCTTCGACCACGATGCAGAATGCGCCCGCCGCATCGACCAACTGCGCATCCCGAACGATCTTCTTCCGCTCTTGCTCTTCCCGCCCGCGGGCACCGTATCCGCCGAGGGTGTTCACCGCTTGGGGCGTCAGCCCGACATGACCGATCACCGGGATGCCGCGATGTGTCAGGAAATCGATGGTTGGGGCCATCGCCTCGCCGCCCTCGAGTTTGACCGCAGCGCAGCCCGTCTCCTTCATGATCCGCGAGGCGCTTGTGAATGCCTGCTCGGGCGAGCCCTCGTAAGAGCCGAACGGCATGTCCACCGCGACGAGCGAGTGCCAGCTGCCGCGCACGACCGCAGCACCGTGCGCGCACATCATCTCCATCGTCACCGGGATGGTCGAGGGAAGGCCGTAGATCACCTGTCCCAGGCTGTCGCCGACCAGCAGCATGTCGCAATGCGGATCGAGCAGCTGCGCCATTCGCATCGTGTAGGCGGTCAGCATCACGATCGGCTGCTCGGTGTTGCCGTCGACCTTGCGCGCGCGGATCGAAGGCGCTGTCATCCGCTTTCCTAGAACCGGAACCGGCGTGGCGCGGCTGGTCGAAGTGTCGATAGTGAATGTCGACATGCCGCGGCCTTCTAACGGCCGAGCGTTAACCCCGCCAGCGGAAGCTCGTTTCCCCTGCGGAATGCTTGGAACTTCCTCAGGCTGTCGAGCGTCCAAACTGCAGGTGCGCGGGAGCTTCGGTACCGCGTGGATATGAACTGGAGTTGGTTGGATGATCGACCGTCATTTGCTCGGCGACGCCGCAGTTGCGGTGTTGCTTGCACTGCCGACCGCGATCCTCGCACGGCCGTCTGCAGACGTTTCGAAGCATGCCGTCTCATTCAGTGCGCCCCAGGTTCAGCTTGCCAGTGCTGATCGGTCGATGACGCGATCGCGCTTCAGCTTGCCCGGCTAATCGCCGGCGCCTCCACATCCACTCAGACCTGGTCTGCGCCCAGCCGCTCTTCCCAACCTGCTCCTTGAGCAAGCGAGATTGAATCGAGCACCGCCGTGCTCTGATCGCGAAGGATCGCGAAGGCGCGGCGGATTGCGCAGGTCGCCTCATCGTGACAGTCGCCGCACGGCGCGTAAAAGTTGACGCTGGCGCAGGAAACGAGCGCGATCGGGCCTTCCATGGACCGCACAACCTCGCCGAACGAGATCTGGTCCGCTGACCGGGCGAGCCTATACCCGCCTTTCGGCCCTCGCGCGCTTTTGACGATTCCGGCCTTCTTTAGGTCGAGCATGATGAGCTCGAGATATTTAGGCGGCACGCGTTGGGTTTCGGCGATTCGGCTCAGTTGGACGGGCGCGCCGCCTTGCTCCTCCGCAAGGAAGAGCAACGACCGTAATGCATAGCGGGTTTTCTGAGCGATCATCCCTTTGGACGATTCCTAGCGCGGCGCTTCACGCACCGCAAAAAAACTCGACTTTCCCGGATGAACTCCATGTAACCTTACAGCCACGGCAGTGAGAGCCGGGTCGATTTAGACGCGCCTCGACCCCGCCATCAGGGACGGGGAATAAGGAGGAAACCATGAAAGCGTTGATTGCGTCTTTGACCGCGCTTGGCCTTCTCGCATCGCCGGCCATGGCCCAGATGACGAACAACACCAGCTCGGGCTCGAAGAGCACCAAGACGATGGTGACGAAGGGCGCAAAGTCGACGGCGACCACGACCGTCACGACCAAGGTCACGCCAAACAAGGGTATGAAGCATCACGGCAAGAAGCATCACATGAAGAAGCATCATGCGATGAAGAAGCATCATGCGATGAAGAAGGGAGCGGCCAAGAAGACTGCCTCCACAGCCAAGAAGACAAGCTACTAATCACGGCACGCGTTCCGTGTGGGATTGCGCGGCGGCTCTCCCTTCGCCTCCCCTGCGCAACCCGCACGGAAGCGATTAATGGAATCGCCGGCTGATCGAGCGCTAGCGACGCCTGCGGGAGAGTTTATGGGACGGAAGATCCTGCTTGTTGAGGACGATGCCGAGACCGCGGCCTATCTTGCCAAGGGGCTGACGCAGGAAGGCCATAGCGTCGAACAGGCCGCCAACGGGCAGGATGGGCTGTTCCGCGCCACCGACGGCAGCTTCGACCTCATCATTCTCGATCGCATGCTGCCGGCGCTTGACGGTCTGTCCGTATTGAAGGCGCTCCGGGCTGCCCGGATCGAGACACCGGTCCTCATCCTTTCAGCACTCGCGTCCGTGGGCGACCGCATCGAGGGCCTGGAGCACGGCTCCGACGATTATCTGGTGAAACCGTTCTCCTTCGCCGAGCTGCTGGCGCGCGTGAACGCGTTGCTCCGCCGGCGTGAAGCCCGCATCGATCCGGCCGAACATCGGCTGACCGTCGGTGACCTCGAGATCGATCCGCTATCCCGAAGCGTCAAACGCGGCGGGAAGAAGCTCGATCTGAAGCCGCGCGAATATCTGCTGCTCGAATATTTCGCCCGTAATGAAGGACGCGTCGTCACCCGCACCATGCTGCTCGAGCAGGTGTGGGATTATCACTTCGATCCCGGCACCAACGTCATCGACGTTCACGTGAGCCGCCTGCGGCGCAAGCTTGACGACGGCTTCGAAAAGCCGCTCCTGCACACCGTACGCGGCGCGGGCTACATGCTGGCCGCGTAACGTCTATACCGAGGGCGATGCCCACTACTTTGCGAATCGCCCTTCTGGCGGGGTTCCTGGCGCTGCTGTCGAACCTCGCCGTCATCGGTTTCATTTACTGGCGCACCCATGACGAGGCCGTCTCGGCCATGCGTCAGCAGGTGGTCGAGCAGGACAAGGTCCTCACCGACGTCTATCGCACCGGCGGTCAGCCGGCGCTCCTCGACGCCATCGGCGACACGATCGCCTATGCGGATCCGCAGGCAGTTGTCGCGCTGTTCGGCCCGAGTGGCCGGGAGCAGATCGGGAATGTGACGGGCCTTTCCCAGCCGCTGTCCGAAGGCAGCCGCAATTTCTTCGTCCGGGTGAAGAATCAGCCGACCCCCCGTCGCGCGATGGTCATCATGCACCGACTGCGAACCGGCCAGTGGCTGATCAGCGGTCGCATCACCGGCGAAGGTCTCGCCATCAGGCAGACTCTCGAGCGTTCGCTGATCGTCGCGCTCGCGCTCGCACTGCTCCTGGGTCTCGCATGCGGCGCGATCCTTGCTCACTACGTCGGTCTTCGGATCGGCAATATCGTCGCCGTCGCCAACCGGATCAGCCGACATGATCTCAGCCGAAGGGTGCCGCTGTCGGGGACGGGCGACGTGTTCGATCGTCTCGGCCAGCAGATCAACGCCATGCTCGATCGGATCGGCGGGCTGATGGAAGAGCTGAGGATGCTCACCGACTCGCTGGCGCACGACCTGCGCTCGCCGGTCAGCCGCCTGCGTTCGGCCGCCCATGCCGCCGCGGAGACCAACGATCTGCATGAACAGGAGGAGCTTCTCGGAAGCGTGATCCGGCAGGCGGACGACTTGATGCGGATCCTGACCGCGGTGCTCGAGATCAGCCGGTCGGAGGCGCTGACCGGCCGCAAGCAGTTCAACTGGTTCGACCTCGGCGAGCTCGCCGCCGAGCTGTGCGAAATGTATGAGCCGGTCGCAGAAGAAGCCGGCGCGGCGATCGCCTATGACTATCCGGCGCGGCCGATCCCTCTCTACGGGCACCGGCAGCTGCTCGCCCAAGCGCTCAGCAATCTAATCGAAAATGCCGTGCGTTACGGATCCTCGGGCGGCGAGATCCGCGTGGACGTCAAGAGCAACGGCAAGCAGATGCGCGTCGAAGTCGCGGATCGCGGACCAGGCATTCCGACGGACCAGCGCGCTCAAGCGCTGCGCCGCTTCGGACGGCTCGATTCGAGCCGCTCAAAGGAAGGGGCAGGCCTGGGACTGGCGCTGGCCGAGGCGATTGCCCATCTGCATGACGGCGAGCTCCTCCTGGAGGACAACGAGCCGGGTTTGCGCACCGCACTCGAGCTCCCCTTGCGACCGACCGACGCGGAGACCGCGAAAGCCGCCTGAGCCTGCGGCAGGACCAAGCACCGTCGCGACGGCAAGCGCATCCGAAGCTGCGGTTATTCGTTTGAAGCGAAAGGCCGCCACGGCCGCGCAAATTCAGGACGAAGGGAGCTCCTTCCATGGCACAGCATGGTTATCTTCGCGAATATGACGAAGGACGGGACCGGGGCGAGGACCGGGATCGCGACCGCGGCGAATGGCGCGAGCGTGGCTTTCTGTTCGGCGACGATGACTCCGACCGCTTCCGCGAGCACGATCATCGCGCCGATCGCAGCGCTTTCGAGAACAACAGCGACTGGCCGCAGCGCGAGCACGGCTTCGGCGGACGGGAATGGAACGAAGGTCGCAGTTACAGTGCCAACCCGGACGACCATTACCGCAGCTGGCGCAACCGGCAAATGCAGTCCCTCGACCGCGATTATGAGGATTATTGCCGCGAGCGCGAGCAGCAGTTCCACCGCGACTTCGACCAATGGCGCAGTCAGCGGTATGGCAATCCGGGGCCGCTGCGGACGGCAATGACGCAGACCGGCCTTTCGGCGGATCCGACCGGAATGACGCAGGCGGCAAGCGAGACGCAACCCGCGGAAGCGAGTGAGCCCGATCCTATGGGGACTGCGACGCTTGGCGCGAACACCAAGCGTCGTGGGCCGTGACGACGCGGGCTATCCCTCGATAACGACCTTGGTGCCGAGCTTGGTCACGCCGTAGAGTTTCTCGGCGAACTTCATCGGCAGACGCATGCAGCCGTGGCTCGCCGGGTAGCCGGGGTTCACGCCTCCGTGGAAGGCAATCCCGTAATTGTCGATGCGCTCCATGAACGGCATGGGCGCATTGTCATATTTCTTCGAACGGTAGAACGGCCGCTTCTCGAGGATCGACCAATAGCCATAGGGCGTGACGTGGCCGTGCCTGGCGCTCGACATGGTCGATGCGCCAATGAGCCTTTCGCCTCGATAGACGTAGGTCATCTGCGTCAGCAGGTCGACGACGATATGGGTGTCGCCTTGCGCGGGCAGCGATGCCGCCCATAGATATTGACCGGGACTGAGGCCCAGTCTGCCGAACTGGGCAACCATGTCGCGATGCGCTTTTGGAGCGGCCCCGAGTGTCCAATGATAGGGCGCCGGCTGCGGCTTCACCGCGCGAACCGCAGCCGGCCGCGAGCCGAACAGGTGAAATTTCTTGGCGTCCGACATGGTTGAACAGACGGCAAGGATAGCCGCTCCGATCGCAGTCATCGTCCGATATCTCATCAACGCCACAGAACGCTCTCACTCGATTGCCGTTTCGTCGACGACAGCCGGAACCGGCGCGCCGAGTCAATGCGCCGGTAAACACAGGTTTAGCGGTTAACGCGGTGCTCCTCTCTCTTAGGGCGGCGGAGGCGGCGGCGGCGGAGGAGGAGGAGGAGGCGGAGGCGGCGGCGGACCGGGCTGACGCGACAGCCCTTTGCTCCACGGATCATAATAGCCAACCGGCTGATTGTCGTTGTTGCCGCCAGGTGAGAAGCGGCAGTCGCCCCAGACAAAGCCGCCTCCGTTCGCATAGCCGCAGCCGATGTCGGTCGTCGTCGGCCAGATGTCTTGAGAATGGTGGGCGCACTTGGTCCAGTCGCCGTCGCAAATATTCGGAAAAATGCCGGCGCGGAAATAACGCTGCTCGCTCGACCACTCCCTCTGGACGATTTGATCGGGCGTTTCGCCGGCGCGGCCCTGACCTAGGTTCTCGCGCTCGATGCCACGGCCTTGGCGCTCCGCGTGGACGAGCTGCCCCAGGCGGGCGAGCTGCTGCGCATAGCTATCTGCATGCGCGGCGAGCACGGGATCCCAGTGCAGCGGCCGGACTCCCACGGCGGCGCGGTCCCGGTTGATGATCGCGAGGATCTTGCCGTCCCACGGGCTCATCTTGAACCGGACTCCGGCGGGGCAATCGACGGTGCTGACTTGTCTCGCCTCGTCGATGTAGCGCTGGATGTTATCGGCGAGCTGCTGCGCGGTTGCCGGTGAGAGGGTGCTGTACTCACCGCCCTGCCTCAGTGCCTCGGCGAGCCTCTGCGCACGAGCTTTGAACTCCTCCAGCTTCGCAATGTACGCCTGCATCTGCTGCGCATCGCAGCCGTTTCGTTCCCCCGAATAGTAGAATGCGAAGCCGAGCCCGCCGATGCTGGCCGTGATCGCGTCATATTCCTGCTTCGCATTCTGCGGTTGAGGCGCGGGCGTCCACGGGCCCAGGTCACCGGTATATGGCCCCGCCCCCGTCGTCCCCACATTCTCGTATGGCGAGGGCTGGCCCGGAACGCGGTAGCCCTCGGTTTTTCCGCTCTTCGGCTGCGGGGTGGTCTTGGGGCAGTTCGGCTGGCGCCATTTTTCGAGGTTCGCCGCCTTCTGCCGCTTCGCTTCGTCGACCGCTTTCTGAGCCTCGTCAGCAACACGCTCAGCGTCCGCCGCAGTGACGCCGTTCGTGTAGCCGCGTTTGGCGTCCTCGGCCATTTGCCGAGCTCTCTTTGCGAGGTCTTCAAGGTGGGCGATGTGCTTGTCCCACAGGTCGGGTTGGCACCCCTCTAGGAAATTTCGATAAGTATCGGTGAGCTTTGCAAGCTCCTTGATCCGATCCTCGATGGCATGGAGCTCGACCGGGGTCGGGGCCTCTCGGATGTCTTCGACAATGCTGTGCTTGGGCGGTGTGGGCTTCTCCTCAGGCTTGAACAGGTCGTTGAGATCGGACTTGGGCGGGCGCTTGCCTTCCGGCTTCCGCGGCTGTCCGGGTTTGCCGGGCGCAGTCTTTGGAGTGGTCGTAGTTTCCTTGGGCGCAGGGCACGCCTTGTAAGATTTCGCCTCGTTCAATGCGTCCTGGATGCTGTCGGCCAGCTTCTGCGCTTCGGCAGGATCGATCTTGCTGAACTTGCCGGCCGCCTTGGCCGCCTGGGCGACTTGCCGCGCGCGCTTTGCGAGGTCCTCGAGCTCGGGAATGAGCTTTGCGATTTCATCGGCGTCGCAGAGATAGATCGCATCATCGAGGTCGACGAACAGGTCCCATGCTTCGAGCTTGAGTTCAGTCCATGGATCCTGAGGCACCCCCGGGATATTGTTGCCGGCTTGAGCGAGCCGCATCGGCGGAGCGTAGGCTGGTCTAAGCGGAATCGTTGCCGTTCGCGGAGTCTGCGGGACAGCCTCGCCGACATTTCCGCACGGTTGGAGCTTCGCTTCCTTGGCGCGCTTGATGTCGCGTTGAAGCTCCTCCTGCCGCGCCCGTCCTTCGCGCGTCGTCCCGTCGGTGTGGATCAACTCTTCCTGTAGCTTGAGGAGGTCGTCGATCCGCTGCTGCTCGGTGCAGTAATAGAAGCGTGGCCTGCCCCCCAGCGGCGCAGTCGGCGGCGGGAAGCGGCTTGGCGTCTCCAAGCGCGGCGGAGTCGTGGCCGGTGTCTTCGGTCGCTCGCCCTTCTTCGGCGGTGCTGGTTGCTCCTGGGGCGGTTCGCCGAGCGGAAGATTGATCTTGGGCAGCGGCCGTTCGGGCTGGTTCGGAGCGGTGTTTCCGCACGGCTGGAGCTTGGCTTCCTTCGCTCGCTTGATGTCGCGCTGCAGTTCCTCCTGGCGGGCACGTCCCTGGCGCGTCGTGCCGTCGGTGTGAATCAGTTCTTCCTGGAGCTTCAGAAGGTCGTCGATCCGCTGCTGCTCGGTGCAGTAATAGAAAGGCGGGCGGCCGCCGAGCGGCGCTGTCGGCGGGGGGACAACGGACGGATATTCCGGCGCATAGGGGCTGACGTAGCCGGTGCCCTCGAACTTCTTCCCGCTCGGACAATTTGCCGTGACTCTGGCGCGGGCGGCAGCGGCCGCCGCTTGCACTTCCTTCAACAACGGCGCGACGTCCGCCGAGGCGAACGGGAGCAAAATGCTCGCGTCGAGGTCGAGCACGTCCAGCTCGCGCTGGATCTGCGCCATGCGGTCACGATCGCAGCGCGCGGCGGCATCGTCATAAGCTTTGGCAAGCGCAGACGCCTTCTCGCGCATCTGGAGCGCCGAGATGCGCTCAGGCGTCAGCCCTCCTGGAAACTGCGGCTGGAGGTTGGGCGGATTGGCAGCCGGAGCTTTGTGCTCCGGGACCTCGATGAAAGGCTTGGGAAAAGCCCGGACCGGGCCGAAGACTGCGCAATAGGCCAATGTCCGCTGCGAAACTTCAATTGCGCGTTTGAGCGAGCTCGAGATCTCCTCGGGTTCCGTCACATCAATCGTGCTGTACTGGGCCGACTTGCGGGCTGCCTGCGCAAGCGCATCGGCTCGGGCTTTCAGATATTGCAGACGCGGGACCAGACTGGCGACAGCCTCGGCATCGCAATCGTCGAACGCGTCGTCGAGCTCATAAAGCGCATCATCGCTCTGATGCTGCAGCTGGTTGAGCCTGCCAGCCATGGTCCTGGGCTCGGGCAGCTGAACTAGATCTTGAGCGAAAGCCGCGTGAGCGCTCGAAAGCGCGGTGACGCCGGCAATCGCCGCACTGACAAGCTCAAACAATTTTCGCCGCATGTGCGCCCCCGCAACACATTTGCGCAAAGCGACGGACGCACTGCGCACCGGCTGCCGCAGCCGGGCGATCTCCGCCCAGCCTCCGGCAGAGTCGCATTCAATATCAGTTTACAATCATTCTTGAAACAATAGTTTGCTGAGGCGCGGGGCGAAGGATGGTGGAACGTTGATCCGCGAGCGGTGCTCGGCCTCACTCCCACTCGATCGTTCCAGGCGGCTTCGATGTGTAATCGTAGACGACACGGTTGATGCCCTTGACTTCGTTGACGATCCTCGTTGCCACGCGGCTCAGGAACTCGGCGTCGAACGGGTAAATGTCGGCGGTCATGCCATCGACGCTGGTCACCGCGCGCAGGCCGCAGACATAATCGTAAGTGCGATAGTCGCCCATCACTCCGACGGTGCGGACCGGAAGAAGCACCGCGAATGCCTGCCAGATTGCGTCGTAAAGTCCCGCGTTGCGAATTTCCTCCAGATAGATCGCGTCGGCCTTGCGCAGGATGTCGCACTTCTCGCGCGTCACTTCGCCGGGGATGCGGATGGCAAGACCCGGACCAGGGAATGGGTGCCTCTGCACGAACGCCTCAGGCAAACCGAGCTCACGGCCGAGCTCGCGCACCTCGTCCTTGAACAGCTCGCGTAAGGGTTCGACGAGCTTCATGTTCATGCGCTCCGGGAGGCCGCCGACATTGTGATGGCTCTTGATCGTGACCGACGGACCGCCCGTGAAGCTGACGCTTTCGATCACGTCGGGGTAGAGAGTGCCCTGAGCGAGAAAATCGGCGCCGCCGATCTTCTTCGCCTCCGCCTCGAATACATTGATGAATTCGGCGCCGATGAACTTACGCTTCTTCTCGGGGTCGGTCTCGCCCTCGAGGCCTTTGAGAAAATCGTCGCTGGCATCCACGTGGACGAGCGGAATGTTGTAGCTGTTGCGGAACAGGCTCACGACCTGCTCGGCCTCGCCGAGCCGCATCAGCCCGTGATCGACGAAGACGCAGGTCAGCTGGTCGCCGATCGCTTCGTGAATGAGCACCGCGGCGACGGCGCTGTCGACACCGCCCGACAGGCCGCAGATCACGCGCCCATCGCCGACGTGCTCGCGGATTTCCGCGATCTTCGCTTCGCGGAAGCTGGCCATCGTCCAGTCGCCGGCGCAGCCGCACACGTGCCGCACGAAATTGGCGAGCAGCTTGCCCCCATCCGGCGTGTGGACGACTTCGGGATGGAACATGAGGCTGTAGCGCTTCGCCTCTTCGTTGGTGGCAATGGCGAACGGTGCGCCTTCGGAGCGGGCGACGACGTCGAAGCCGGGGGCGAGCGTCTCGACCCGATCCCCGTGGCTCATCCACACCTGGTGCTTCTCGCCGACGTTCCACAACCCGTCGAACAGGGCCGACGGCGCGACGATATCGATGAATGCGCGGCCGAACTCGCGCTGATCTGAAGCGACCACCTTGCCGCCAAGCTGCTGGTGCAGTGTCTGCTGGCCGTAGCAGATCCCGAGCAACGGCAGGCCGCTGTCGAACAGCAGCTGCGGCGCGTGGGGGCTTTCATGGTGAAGCACCGAGGCCGGCCCGCCGGAGAAGATCACGCCCTTCGGCTGCAACCGGCTGAACGCCTCCTCGGCGGAGTTGAACGGAGCGATCTCGCAATAGACGCCGGCCTCGCGCACGCGTCGCGCGATGAGCTGCGTCACCTGGCTTCCGAAGTCGACGATGAGGATGGTTTCGGTGGGTTGGACCGTCATGGCGGGCCGATAGTGAGCCGGCCCTTGAAACGCAATGCGCCGGAGCCTTTCAACCCCGGCGCACCCCGTGACGAACGATTCCGTAGGTTAGTAGCGGCTGTAGCCGTACTGCGAATAATCGTAAGGGTCGTAAGGCCGGTAGTTGTAGTTGTAATTGTTCCCGTAGCCGTAATTCCGCTCAGCGGGGCGAATGTCGAGGCTGACCACGAAGCCGCGATAGTCGGTCCTGCAGCGCCAGGTAAGATCCACCTGCCCCTGGCCGTTGTATCCATAGGCTCCGTAGCGGCCGCTCGTGGCGACGCCGCGAACGGTCAGGCCGCCTTCCGAGCGCGGCTCAACGCGGCTGATGCCGAGAACGCGGCCGCCGCCGCCGTAACCATTATTGTAGCCGTAACCGTTATACCCGCCGCTCAGGCGCTGCTGGGCTGCCGCCGCGCATTGGTTGACCGCGGCCTGCTGGTTCATGCCGCCGTTGTATCCGTAGCCATTGTAGCCGTAGCCGCCGCCGTAACCGTAGCCCGTGCCCGGATAATATTGCGCCGCAGCCGGGGCCGCGCAGCCAAGCGCCGCAGCAGCAACGCCGCCCGCCAGGATTCTCGTCACTGCCTTCATGGCCATTCTCCCTCGTTCCCAGCTCGCCGGCTCAAACGCATGGCCGGCCGGTTGGGGTGCGTATCGTTACGGGGCTGCATCAGCCCTGAACGGTGGTGTTGGCGACTGTTCAGGAACCAACCAAAACACTTTGCAGCAGAATAGCTTAGCTGCGGAGTTCGATCCCGGGGATCGCGGTTCGACTGATGGTGAAGAAACCATTTACCGTTCTGTTACAGTTCCGCGCTTAAGGAGGTCGCGGAGCCGCTCGCCGGTAATGGTACAGGATCGCGTATGCCCGTTCGTCTGCTCGACTCGTGGCTCGTTCGCCAGCCGATTTCCCGCAAGCTCGACGCGCTGACTGCTCTCACGATCATTCTCGTGGCTTTAGTGGTCGGCGTCCAGATCGTCGCGGCATTCGAGGGCATGCAGGCCTTTGAGCGAACCAAGCAGCTGCATGGCCAGGCCATCGCCAGTCTGAACCTCGAAAAGGATCTCGCCTCGCTCGAGCGCGACGTGTTCCACGCCGTCGCCGATCCAAATCAGACCACGATCGCAGCTGCTGAAGGCAATATTTCGGACCTCAAAGACTCCATTCAATCGGCTGAAACGGCCGTTCAGGGAGAGCACCACCGGCAAGTACACGAGGTTCAGGCCGGGGCGGCGCGCTACGACGCGCTGTTCGCCGAATTGAAGCCGGAGCTTCAGCGCGGGAACGAAAAAGCGGCGCTCGCCACCTCGGCGCGGCTGGCCGAGGTCGGGCGCCAGATGGACC
>DATMHG010000042.1:0-3862 GCA_035555035.1 Sphingomicrobium sp. | reverse complement strand
GTCGGATCGATGGTCGTCTGCGTCGCGATTTACATGGCGGTCGCGGTGGCCGCGATCGGGGCCGTTGCCTACACCGGCTTTGCCGCGAGCGCCGAGCCGCTGGCCCTGATCCTGCGGGAGATCGGCCGGCCATGGGCCGCGCGCATCCTCGGCGCCTCCGCGGTGATTGCTCTGCCGACCGTGATCCTCGCCTTCTTCTTCGGACAGAGCCGGATCTTCTTCACCGTGGCGCGGGATGGATTGCTTCCGCCTGTGCTAGCCCGAGTGTCGCGCCGGGGTACGCCGGTCCGCATCACCGTGTTCACCGCAATCGTCACCTCGGTGTTCGCCGGCCTGATCCCGCTCGCGTCGATCGCCGCGCTGGCCAATGCCGGGACGCTGGCCGCCTTCGTCGCGGTGTGCGCCGCAATGCTGGTGCTGAGGAAGCGCGAGCCCAACGCCGAGCGCAAGTTCCGCGCGCCCGCCGCGACCTTCGTCGCGATCGTCGGAATCCTCGGCTGCCTTTATCTCTTCATTAGCCTGCCCAACCGTACACAGATGTTCTTCTTCACCGCGCAGGCGATTGGGATCGTGCTTTACTTCATCTACGGCGGCCACGCGGCGAAACGAGCGCGGGCGGCTTCACGTGCCTGACGCGATTGCCGCGCCAGCCGAGGCGTCGGCGATCGATCCGGCCAAGGCGAGCGGCCCCGGCAAGCTGTTCCTGCCGGTGCTCGTCGGCGTGCTCCTGCTTCCCGCGGCACTCGGAAGCTCCCAGACCATCTTCAACGACGGCGACGTCAGCTGGCACATCGCGACGGGTCAGTGGATCCTCCATCATCACGCGCTGCCGACAACCGATCCATTCTCCTTCACCTGGGCCGGCAAGCCGTGGGTGCCGATCGAGTGGCTGGCGGAGGTGATCTACGCCTCGGCGTACCAGCTCGCGGGCTACAGCGGCGTCGCGGCGCTGGTCACGGCAGTGCTCATGGCGCTGAACGGCATCGTCTTCTTCAACGCGAGCAGATGGGTGCGCTACCCGCTGCTGACCTTGGTCGCGATGGGCGTCGTGCTCGTCCCGATGATGCTCGCTCGCCCGCATTTGCTCGGTTGGCCGATCCTGGCACTCTGGCTCGCAATCCTGCTGCGGGCACGCGAGCACAATCGCGCGCCGCCTCTCTGGGCTGCGTTGCTGATGACACTCTGGGCGAACCTGCACGGCGGCTTCGTGTTCGGATTGGCGATCGCGGCGGCGTTCGGGCTCGAGGCGGTGATCTCCTCGCCGAACCGTGCGTCGGCCTGTCGCCAGTGGCTGCTGTTCGGGGTCGCCTGCGCCGTCGCCGTCTGCATCAACGCCAACGGCGTTCAGGGCGCGCTCCATCCGCTGCGCTTCACGCAGCTCCAGATGCTGCCGATGATCGACGAGTGGAAGCCGTCGAACCCCAAGGTCACGCCGTTCTTCTTCGCAGTCCTCGCCTTCACCTTGGCGCTGATCGCGTGGAAGCGGCCGCGGCTGCATCCGGTTCGCTGGTTGCTGCTCGTCACCTTTCTCGCCGCCGCGATGTTCCAGGCGCGCCACCAGGCTATGCTCGCGATTGTCGCGGCGATGCTTCTGCCGGAGGGTTTCGCGAAGGGCGAGGAGCGTGCCCAGGACGGCGACCGGCGCGCTGCGGAGATGATCGCCGCGGCAGGCGCTCTCTTCCTCGTCGCCGTTCGCGCGCTCATGCCGCTGACGATGCAGGAAAGCGAAACCAACCCGTGGAAGCTGATCGCCTCCGTCCCGCCCGAACTCCGCTCGAAGCCGGTGCTCAACGATTATTCGATGGGCGGCCCTTTGATCCTGTCGGGCATCCGCACCTACATCGATGGGCGCGGCGACATGTATGGCGATCCGCACGTCCTAAGCTATTCGCGGATCGTCAACGGCGACCGCCGCGAGTTCGCTGCAATTGTGAATCGGTGGAATATTCGCTGGGCGATCGTTGGGCGGAACGACAAAAGGTTGGTCGCGATGCTCGACCGCACGCCCGGCTGGCGCCGGATTCGGCAGGATAAGGCCGGCTTCGTTTACGTCCGGAACTAGGCGCCGAGATCCCGCGCCAGCTGATTGAGTGTCGAACGCTTCCAGCCTGGCGCCCAGGGCTCCTGAGTGCCGAATTCGGCCGGAGATGAATTCTCGGCGGAGGTCAACTCGGGCGCCGCATAAGCGAGCTGGTGAATGTCGAATGGCTCGGCGAACTCGATCCCCGACTGGTCGCCCCTCGTCCATTTGACGGTCGCCGCGTGCCGACCCGCGGCTCGCATGTCGAGGTAGACGTGGGCGCCTTCCGGAAGCGGATTGCCGGACTGCACGAGCGCGCCAGTCACCGAGATGTTGCGGAGCCGCACAGGCTCGGCCTCATAATCGTGAAATTCATCGTAGTAGATGACGCCGTTCCACACGAGCGGGTGGCGGTCGGCACGCCGGCGGACCACGCTTTCGGGATCGACCAGCGGGTCGTCGTCGGCGCGGCGTTTGGGATATTCGAGTGCGATCTCGAGATCGGGGAAGCTCTTGCGGATCACTGCGCGCAGCAGTTCGTCATGCTGCTCGTCATCGCAGTCGATCCGGGTCTCGTGCGCAAACTCGAGTCCGGCCTGATCGCCCTTGATCCAGCGCACTGCGCACTCGAGCTCGCCGCCCTCGCCGAGCACCAGCCCGACCTGATCCCACAGCATCAGATCGAATTCACCCTGGATCATGGCGCCGCCGCCCGACAGGTTTACCAGATGGATGATATACTCATGATCGCCATGGCGAAGGATTGCCTGCTCGGACGTGAGGCGATGGCGATCGCCGCCGCGCGCGTTGCCGCGCCGAGTCTCGGCACGCGAGACGATGACGCTGCCGAGCGTGTCGAACTTCGCGCCTTTGGGTCTCTTGATCGGCAGCAAGGGTTCGTCGGCCCCTGGGCCGAAAATCCTCGTCCTGAAACTCATTACCCCACTCCGCTTCGGCGGCGCGCATTATGATGTTGGGAAGGTTACGGAATTGTGCACTGATCCGAATCAATGCCGATCCGCAATGCGATGCCGGTGGAAGACGGTGGGAGGTGGGAGGGATGCCCTCCACCGGCGTCGCGTTGGCAGCCCTGTTACGCGTGCCGCCTCATGACGAATAATACATATCAAATTCGACAGGGCTAGGGGTAGTTTCCCAACGCATCACTTCTTCCCACTTAAGATCGATATAGGAATCGATCTGATCGTCGCTGAACACGTCGCCGCGGGTGAGGAAGGCGCGGTCGTTCTGCAGGCTGACGAGCGCCTCGCGAAGCGACCCGCAGACCGTCGGAACATTGACCAGCTCCTGCGGCGGCAGGTCGTAGAGGTTCTTGTCCATCGGGTCGCCCGGATGAATCCGGTTCTGGATGCCGTCCAGCCCCGCCATCATGATCGCCGAGTAAGCGAGGTAAGGATTCGCCATCGCGTCCGGGAAGCGGAACTCGACGCGCTTGGCCTTTTCGCCGGCACCGTAGGGTATGCGGCAGGAGGCCGAGCGGTTGCGGCTCGAATAAGCGAGCAGCACCGGCGCTTCGAAGCCCGGGACCAGCCGCTTGTAGCTGTTCGTCGTCGGATTGGTGAAGGCGTTGAGCGCGCGCGCATGCTTGATGACGCCGCCGATGAAGTAGAGCGCCGTCTCGGAGAGTCCCGCATAGCCGTTGCCGGCGAACAAAGGCTTGCCGCTCTTCCACACCGACATGTGGGTGTGCATGCCGCTGCCGTTGTCCTTGGCGATCGGCTTGGGCATGAAGGTCGCGGTCTTGCCGTAGGCATGCGCGACCATGTGGACGACATATTTGTAGATCTGCATGCGGTCGGCGGTCTCGACGAGGCCGCCGTA
>DATMHG010000041.1:0-15744 GCA_035555035.1 Sphingomicrobium sp. | reverse complement strand
TTATCCCAGCGCTGCTCGGCGCGGGTCTCGGCGGAGAGGTGCGGAAGCGGCTTGTCCATCGCCACGAACCATTGCGGGGTGCAGCGGTAGATGACCTTGGCCTTCGACCGCCACGAGTGCGGGTAGCTGTGCTGGAAGTCCGCGCTGGCGGCGAGCAAGGCACCGGCCTCGCGCAGGTCGGAGCAGATCGGTCCGTCGGGCGCGTTGAACTTGGCGTTGATGACGGAGCCCTGTCCGCCGAGCCAAAGCCAGTCGGGCCGGTACATGCCGCCCGCATCGACCGCGAACTGCGGATCGATGCCGTTGGCCTTGCACAATTCGAAATCGTACTCGCCATGGTCCGGCGCCATGTGGACGAGGCCGGTGCCCTGATCGGTGGTGACGAAGTCGCCGGGGAGGAATGGGCGCGGCTTGGCGAAGAAGCCGCCGAGCTTATGCATCGGATGGCGCGCGATGGTGCCAAGCAATTGTTTCCCGATCCACCAACTTTCGCCATCCGGGTTGCCCGGAGTTTCAAGCTCTCGGCCGAGCCTTTTTTGTAGCCCTTCGACTAAATCTGCCGAAACAAGGAGACGGCGCTCGCCGTCCACGATCAAAACGTAGGGAACCTCAGGTCCGTATGCGATCGCCTGGTTGACCGGGATCGTCCACGGCGTGGTCGTCCAGACCACCGCATGCGCGCCGACCAGCTCCGGGATCGGGCTTTCGACGATCTCGAACGCGACATCGATCTGGGTCGAAACGATGTCCTCATATTCGATCTCGGCCTCGGCCAGCGCGGTCTTCTCGACCGGCGACCACATCACCGGCTTGGCGCCGCGGTAGAGCTGGCCGGTCTCGGCGAACTTGAACAACTCGGAGACGATGGTCGCCTCCGCCCTTTTGGCCATGGTGAGATAGGGCTTGTCCCAGTCGGCGCTGATGCCGAGCCGCTTCAGCTGCTCGCGCTGCACGTCGACCCAGTGCTGCGCATAGGCGCGGCACTCGGCGCGGAATTCGCGGACCGGCACCTCGTCCTTGTTGAGCTTCTTCTTGCGATACTGCTCCTCGACCTTCCACTCGATCGGAAGCCCGTGGCAGTCCCAGCCGGGCACGTAGGGCGCGTCCTTGCCGAGCAGGGTCTGGGTGCGGACGACCATGTCCTTGAGCGTATGGTTAAGCGCGTGACCGATGTGGATGTCGCCGTTGGCGTAGGGCGGGCCATCGTGCAAGATGAACTTTTCCCGGCCATCGCGCGCGCGGCGGATCTGCTGGTACAGACCCTCGTCCTCCCAGCGCGCGGCGATCACCGGCTCCTTCTGCGGCAGCCCGGCCTTCATCGGAAAGTCGGTGCGCGGCAGGAAGACCGTCGAGCGGTAGTCGGTCTTTTCGGTCACTTTGTCGGGAGCATCAGACATTTGGGGGCGGCTCTAGCGGGCAGTCGCTCCGATGCAAACCGTCATTGCGAGGAGCGTAGCGACGCCGCAATTCCAGAAAAATGGGATTCACACCAAGGCACGAAGAAGAAGGAAGCCACGAAGACGAATTGAGCCCCTTCGTGCCTTATTTCCTTCCTTCGTGTCTTCGTGTGAAAAATCATTCCTGCTTGCTGAGCTCGCAGTCGCACTCAATCGATTGCGAGAAGCTTGCGCGCCTTCGCTTCGTCGTCCTTCATATGGGCGATCAGCGGCTCGATTCCATCGAACTTCTGCTCCTCGCGGATGTAGGCGTGGAGCGCGACTTCGATCTTCCGCCCATAAAGGTCGCCGTCGAAGTCGAACAGATGCGCCTCGAGCAGCTCCTGCGGCGGGTCGAAGGTCGGCCGGACCCCGAGGCTGGCGACGCCCGGATGTTCGCTCCCGTCCTCCAGCGTGACGCTTACCGCATAGATGCCGTACTTGGGCCGCTGGTAATCACCAAGTGTCAGGTTCGCGGTCGGATAGCCGAGCTCGCGGCCGCGCCGGTCGCCCTGCTGCACTACCCCCTCGATCGCGAAATCGCGGCTGAGCAGGTGCGTCGCTTGGCCGATGTCGCCCGCCACAAGCGCCTCGCGGATGCGTCCCGACGACACGCGCTCGCCGGCGACGACCACCGGGGCCACCGTCTCGGCGATGATGCCCGAGTGTGCGCCGAGCGTCCTCAGCACCGCGACGTTTCCGGCTCGCCCCTTGCCGAAACTGAAGTCGTCGCCGGTGACCACGCCTGCCGTGCCGATCTTTCCGGCGAGCAGCCACGACACGAATTCCTCGGCGCTCGTCTCGCGCAGCTTCTCGTTGAACTCGAACACCAGCATCGCGTCGGCGCCCGCATGCGCGAACAGCTGCTTGCGCTGGTCGAGGCTGGTCAGCCGAAACGGCGGAACATCCGGTTTGAAGAACCGCACCGGGTGCGGGTCGAAGGTGGCGACGATCGCCGGCCGCCGCTCATGAAATGCACGCTGCACCGCTCGCCCGACCACCGCCTGGTGGCCGAGGTGAAATCCGTCGAAATTGCCAAGCGCGACGATGCTCCCCTTGAGGTCGTCGGGGATGCCGCCGGCGAGGGTCAGGCGCTGCATTGTTGCGGGCCCTTAATGGGTCGGGAGGTGTTTGCGAAGAAGCTGATATTCGTGCCACGCGAGGGCAATGACGATCACGTCGAGGATGCTGAAGACGATCAGCCCGGGATCGTGGATGTGCGTGAAGCGGTAGAGCTGAAGGAGGATGAACAGGGCAAGCACCGCGAAGGCCGCCGGATAGGCCCATAGCTTCTCCATCAGCAGCAGGATCGCGACCGCGAGATTGAGTGCCCCGTGGCTGAGGAAGAAGAAGACGTAATAATGATGCTCGCCGGTGCTGAAGTGGCGCGTGACCCAATGGTGGTGAGGGAAGCGATAGAGCAGCCGCAGGATCGAGTCCGTACTGAACAGGGCGAGCCCGAGGCCGCCCGCCACCTCGATCAGCCCGTGCAGGCCCTTCAGCGCGACGCTGATGACGAAAATCTCGTGGATGCGCTTCTGCTGCACGGCCGCTTTAACGATCAAAGGCTGGAAAAGTAGGAATTCGCCTGGCACCAATGGTCGTGGATGCAGTCTGGACGCCCGCGAATCTTCCCAAATCGCGCTCGACAGTGCGAAGATTCGGGACCGATCGAGACCTTGACTCTCTTGGGGCCGAATCCTATCTCGCGCTCATCCCGATCCACCGGCTGCCCGGCGGCGCATTCGTGCGCGCGTCGGTTTTTCGTTTAGGATGGGTTCGGGACTTTCTAGCGAGGAGATGGGGCGGCTGGCGCCCTGTGGAGCTTGAAGAAGGGTAACGAATGGCTCGTATTGCCGGGGTCAACATCCCCACCAACAAGCGCGTCGAAGTCGCACTGACCTATATCCACGGGATCGGCCGGACCACGGCCAAGGACATCATCGCCAAGCTCGGAATCAGCCCTGAGAAGCGCGTCCAGGACCTCACCGATCAGGAGGTGCTGCACATCCGCGAGGCGATCGACAAGGACCATAATGTCGAGGGCGACCTTCGCCGCGAGACGGCGATGAACATCAAGCGGCTGATGGACCTCGCATCCTATCGCGGGCTCCGCCATCGCAAGGGCCTGCCGGTCCGCGGCCAGCGCACGCACACCAACGCGCGCACCCGCAAGGGCAAGGCTCGTCCGATCGCGGGCAAGAAGAAATAGTAGCAGCAACAATCCGGGGGATTGTTGAGCCACTATTTCTCCGCCGGACGGCGTTTCGAGAAAGGCACAGCATCCTGACCGACATTGAAGGATGTAAGGACTAAGATGGCCCAGGCACCGCAGCGCATCCGCAGGAGGGAGCGCAAGAACATCACCGCCGGCGTCGCCCACGTGAACGCCAGCTTCAACAACACCATGATCACCATCACCGACGCGCAGGGCAATGCGATTGCGTGGAGCTCAGCCGGAATGATGGGCTTCAAGGGCAGCCGCAAGTCGACCCCGTACGCCGCGCAGGTCGCGGCCGAGGACGCGGGCCGCAAGGCGGCGGACCATGGCGTCCGCACGCTCGAGGTCGAGGTCAAGGGCCCCGGTTCGGGCCGCGAAAGCGCGCTTCGTGCGCTCCAGGCGGTCGGCTTCACGATCACCAGCATCCGCGACGTCACCCCGATCCCGCACAACGGGGTGAGGCCGTCGAAGAGGCGGCGCGTCTAGTACCGGCAGCCGCTAGCCGCCGCGGCACGAAACCCGCGGCGATGTACGAGTTTTGTTAGGCGGGAGACGTCCCGCCAAAGGGCAGGAAGACAAATGGCCGTCAACGCAAAGAACTGGCAGGAACTTAAGAAGCCCAACACGCTTGAGAAGAAGCAGTCCGGGGGCGACAACCGCCGCCGCGCCGTCTTCGTCGCCGAGCCGCTGGAGCGCGGCTTTGGAATGACTCTCGGCAACTCGCTCCGGCGGGTGCTATTGAGCTCGCTCCAGGGCGCCGCCGTCACGTCGATCAAGATCGACGGCGTGCTTCACGAATTCTCGAGCCTCGCGGGAGTCCGTGAGGACGTCACCGACATCGTGCTGAACGTGAAGCAGATCGCGCTCAAGATGGAAGGCGAGGGGCCCAAGCGCCTTCACCTTTCGGCGACCGGTCCGGCGGAAGTCACCGCCGCAATGATCGCGACCACCGGCGACATCGAGGTCACCAATCCCGACCTCGTGATCTGCCACCTCGACGAAGGCGCGACGCTCAACATCGAGCTCACCGCCGACATCGGCAAGGGCTACGTCCCGGCGGTCGCCAACCGCCCGGCCGATGCGCCGATCGGCCTCATTCCGGTCGACGCGCTGTACAGCCCCGTCCGCCAGGTCGCCTACAAGGTCGAGAACACCCGCGTCGGCCAGGAGCTCGACTATGACAAGCTGACGCTGACGATCGAGACCGACGGCACGGTGACTCCCGAGGACGCGCTCGGCTATGCGGCGCGGATCCTCCAGGACCAGCTGCAGCTGTTCGTCCACTTCGACGAATCGCAGGTGCGGATGGCGACGCCGTCGATGATCGGAGCGCCAACCGCGGCGATGCCGGTCGAGACCCAGACGGACACCAACCAGCTCAACCGTTACCTCCTCAAGAAGGTGGATGAACTCGAGCTATCGGTGCGCAGCGCCAACTGCCTCAAGAACGACAACATCATCTACATCGGCGACCTCGTCCAGAAGACCGAAGCCGAGATGCTCCGCACGCCGAACTTCGGGCGCAAGTCCTTGAATGAGATCAAGGAAGTGCTGGCCTCGATGGGGCTTCGCCTCGGCATGGACATCCCCGGCTGGCCGCCCGAGAACATCGAGGAAATGGCGAAGAAGCTCGAGCAGGAAATGTTGGGCTGACCCAGTTTGCTCAAAGTGGTACTTTGAGCGAGGGTAGGAACAAGCAAGGGCCGCTCCGTTGGGGCGGCCCTTTTCTTATCCGCCGAGTTTGGTGAGAAAGGCGCAAGCCCGAAGTGCAGGTTCGGTTTTACTCGCCCGAAGCGCTCCGCCGCGCGCTTATTTCACGTTCTAGATCGCTTGTCAGCTCGCGCGTCGTGAATGGCAGCGCTTCGCCGCCCGCTTCCCTCGCGATCGCAACGATGTCGCTCCAGTGCTTGACCGTATCCGGATGAACGGGTCCGTCCTTGAGCCGCCGGGCGCTTTGCAGCGCCGCTCGCAGGTTCGCGTGAATGGTACCGGCAATTCTCATTGGTGCGGCGAGCGGCTTTGTTCTGACCTGCCAACGACTGCCTCGGCGCGCGCCTTGAAACTGGCATCGATCCGGTCGAGCAGCTTGGCCCGGGCCGTCCAGGCATCGGCGCTGCGTTCGAGACACGAGCGCATGTGAGGATTGGTAATCGCCGCCGCGCGAGCAAGGTCATCGCGTGCCAGGGCGCGACAGCCGTCGGCTGTGTTCTCCGGCCGGTGCCGTGCCGAGGTCATTTGGCGTTTCGCTTCGCAGCAGCAATCGCGTCGCTCGCATTCGAGTAGCGAAACCCTCCCCAGAGGAACATGTCCGCTGGAACCCTCTCAATTCCGAAGCGATCCAGCTCGGCTTGTTCGGTCTTGTCGCGTTGATTCATTTCCAGCTCCTTGCCGTTCAATGTCGTTCGCTCAATGGGTCGATCCGGCGTGCGTCGTCATCGAACTGATCAGCAACGACGGTCAGCGCCGATGAGCCGCTCTTGGTACGCGCTCGCTTGGCAAGCCGCCGGCAAGAAGCCGCTTGCTCGCGGAGCTCGTCGGCGGCCTCACCGCGGGAGAGCCGCTGCATCGGGATTTTTCAGTTCGGCAATGTGTGCCGCGTAACGCCAGGCAAGTTCGCCATGAACGCGGCGAGCTTCTTTGCAAGCCGCGTTCCACGCCCTGAAAAGCGATATTTGGTGTCGCTGATAAAGATAATCGATCCCGAGCTCCTCGTTCGCAAGCGGGAGCACGGTTGGTCTCTCTGCCGGACGGATGCTTACGAAAAGGCACGTCCGATCAAACCTTGTACCACGCAATGCCTCAGCAACCTAATGTCCGATTTGGATCGAAAGCAGACATTAAGGCACTAAGACGTGCCTGGCAGATGCGAACGGAGGGAGGAACGATGACCGAACGGTTCGAGCGGCACCGGCAGCCGTGGCGGCAGGACGAGATTCAGAAGCTGCATACGCTCGCTGCGAAAGGCATGGCGCTCAAGGCGATCGCGAAGGCGCTCACGCGCAGCGAGGAATCGGTGAAGGACCGCGCCAAACTCGACCGAATCAGGATCGCCAAGCTGCGATAGGCCGGTGCCGCCGGATGGGTAGGAAGCGATTGAATTACCGATCCAAACTCGCCCGTTCACGAAGGTAGGCGGCGGCGGCGAGATCCTGCACCACGTGCCCCAGCGATTTGTAGATGGTGATCTGGCTGTCGTTATCGCGGGCCCGAAGCCGGCCGGCGAACACGTCGCCGATCTCACCGATCACATGCGTATCGTCGATCATCCCGGCTTCACGGGCGACCGCCAGCTCGGCGGCCTGGGCGAGCACTCCGGGACGATAATCGGCGACGTAACGCGCCTTCGCGACGAGCGCAGCGTCGATTTCGACCGGCCCCAAATAGCTCGAGCCGACGAGATTGATGTGCGCTCCGGGCTTCACCCATTCCGCGAGGACGACAGGCTCCCGGGAAGAGGTGACGGTGCAGATCACGTCCGCCCTCGTCGCGGCTCGCCGGGCATCCGGGACGGGGGTGATCGGCCGGCCCAATTCCTTGCTCATCCAACCGGCGAACTCGTGGGTCTTGTCCGGTGAGCGCCCCCACAGCAGGATCTCGCGAAACGGCCGTACCAAAGGCAGCGCCCGAAGGTGCGATTCGGCCTGAACGCCGGTGCCGAAGATCGCGAGGATTTCGGAATCGGCGCGGGCAAGCGCATCGGTGGCCGCGGCAGTGGCGCAGGCGGTGCGGATCCTGGTGATGGATTCCGCGTCGGCGATGCAGCTGACCGCGCCGGTCAGTCCATCATAAGCGACGACCACGCCCTGGTGCCGCGTGCATCCGGGCCGCTCGGGATCCGCGAAGACGCTGACCAGCTTGGCGCCGAAGGTTGAAAGCGCCTGCAGCTCCCCGGGCATGGTCCCGAACATGCTGTCCTTGCCGACCGTGAAGATCTGCCGCAGCGGCTGCGGCCGCTCACCGCTCGACAAGGCCGTCATCGCGCGCCGCATCGCCGCGATGCAGCCGGGATAATCGAGCAGCTCCTCCACCTGAGCCGAGTCATAAAATGCGATGGTCATGGCGGAGCTCTGTACAATGAGCTTGGCGTCACGAGGAGGCCTCAGACGCGCGGCTAACGGCGTCCCTGCTCCAGCGTCTTCAGCATGCCGGCCTTCAACGCAGCCCAGGCGGCGAGCTGCCGGTCGGCTTCGGCCTTGAGGGCGACGAACTCCTGGCTGTCCTGAACCGTCGGGGCATAGTCGCCGTCGTCGACGAGCGACCCGAGCGCCGCGATCATGTTGTTGAGCTGGATGGGGTAGTTCAGCGCATCTTCCGATGCATGCGCCTGGGGCTGGACCAGCACCTCCTCGATCGCGGTCATCCTCGCGATGGCATCGTCCGCCCGCCCTGCGAGCGCCGGCTTCGCGGCCTTCAGTGCTGCGATCCGAGTGCGTGTCGCGCGGATGTCGAGCACCGCCTTGTCGATCGCGTCGAGCTCGGCGTTGATCTGCCGGTGAAGCTCGAATTGCGCGCGCAGCGCCTCGGGCGTCGCAATACCGCGCGGATCCGGCGCGATCACGAGCGGCCGCGTCTGGCTTTTGCCGTCGACCGTCAGCCGCACCTGATAGCTGCCCGGGAGTGCGCGCGGACCTTCGACGCTGCCGGCCCACAGCGGCGAATGCGGGATCGCGGTCGCGCTCGGATAGCGCATGTCCCATACAAATGTGTTGAGCCCGACGTAGTGGGTCAGCTTGGGCTTGGGCGGGCCTTCATCCTCCTCTTCCTCCTCGGCGGCCGCCTGCTCCTGTTCGCCTGGAACCGCTTTCGCGGGCGCATTGGGACGTGGCCGCGCCGCCTTGGGTTGGCCCTGCTCTTCGGGTTTCGCTTCGGGAATGGTGCGGATCAAATTGCCCCGCGCATCGAGGATCTCGAGCTTGATCCGCGAGGCGAGCGGATCCGGCGCCTTGTCTTTCTTGGCGGCGTCGTCCTTTTTCTCGTCTTCATTCTGACGCGGCGTGCCGAACGCGGGCGACAGCCAATAGTCGATGACCGCTCCTGCGGGCGGATTGGCGCCTCCGAAGTGGCGCAGCCCCCGCGTCCGTGTCGGGAAGCTCGTATGGCTCGCGACCTGCGGAGCGAACAGATAGGCCTTGCTCGCCTGCACCGCATCCGACCACTGCCGCACGGGCGCAAGGTCATCGAGCACCCAGAAAGCGCGGCCGTGCGTCGCAACGGCGAGCGTGTCACCCTTGACAGCGAGGTCGTGCACCGGAGTCACGGGCAGGTTGAACTGCAGCGGCTGCCAGTCCGCGCCGTCATCGTACGACGCGAACACGCCCTTTTCGGTCCCGGCATAGAGCAGGCCCTTCCGCGCCGGATCCACCCGGACCACATGGACATAGGCGTCGGCCGGAATTCCGGTCGTGATCGGCGCCCAGGTTCGTCCGTAATTCGCGGTCTTGAATGCGTAAGGCTTGAAATCGTCGAGCCGGTGCCGGTCGGCGGCCACATAAGCCGTGCCCGGCCGTGCGGGATCGACCTCGACCTGGTCCACCGTTGCCCATTCCGGCATCTGGGGCGGCGTGATGTTCGTCCAGTGCGCGCCGCCGTCGCGGGTCAGCTGAATCAGGCCGTCGTCGGTCCCGACCCAGATCTCGTTCGCGTCAACGCCATCGGCGATCGAGAAGATCGTGTCGTAGATCTCAACGCTTGTGTTGTCCTTGGTCAGCGGGCCGCCAGAGGACAGCTGCTTCGTCTTGTCGTTACGCGTGAGGTCGGGAGAGATCGCCGTCCAGCTCGCTCCCTGATCGGTCGATTTGAACAGCATCTCGGCTCCGAAATAGAGCGCATGCGGATCGTGGCGCGACACCATGATCGGCGCCGTCCACTGGAAGCGGTGCTCGAGGTTCGCCGGCGCCCAGCCCATGGAATTGCGCGGCCACGGCGTGATCTGCCGGGTCATCCCCGTGCGGTGATCGTAGCGCGTGATCTCCGCATCATAGCCGCCAGCATAGACGATGTTGGGATCGGCCGGATCTGGAACGATATAACCGCTCTCGCCGCCGCCGACCTCGTAATAATCCTCGATCCCGACGCCGCCGTCACGGCCCGCGCTCGCGATCGACACGCTCGAATTGTCCTGCTGGTCGCCGTACAGCCGGTACGGGAACTGGTTGTCGGTCGCGATATGATAGAATTGCGCCGTCGGCTGGTTCATTTCCGACGACCAGGTCTCGCCTCCGTTGACCGTGATCGTCGCTCCGCCGTCATTCCCGTTGATCATCCGCTTCGGATCGGTCGGGTCGATCCACAATTCGTGGTCGTCGCCATGCGGAGTGTGGAGGTTCTTGAAGGTCTTTCCAGCGTCGGTCGAGCGGTAGAGCGCCGTGTTCAGGACATAGACCGTGTCGGGCTTCTTCGGGTCGGCGAAGACCGTATTGAAGTACCAAGCGCGCTGCCGGTACTGGTTCTTGTCGTTGATCAGCTTCCAGGTCTTGCCGCCGTCGTCGGTGCGGTAGAGGCCGCCCTTCTTCGCCTCGATCATCGCGTAGATGCGGTTGGGATCGACCGTCGGAGCGACGTTCACGCGACCGAGAATCCCCTCGGGGAGGCCGTTGCCCGTCAGCCGAGTCCAGGTCGAACCGCCATCAACGGATTTATAGAAGCCGCTTCCCGGTCCGCCGCTCTCCATGATCCACGGCTTGCGGTAGGCCTGCCACATGCCGGCATACATGACCCGCGGATTGCCGGGCTGAAACGCAACGTCGACGCCGCCGGTCTTGTCGTCGACATAGAGCACCTTCGCCCACGTCTTGCCGCCGTCGGTCGAGCGGAAGATCCCGCGCTCGCTATTGGGCCCGAAGGGATGGCCGAGCGCAGCGGCGAAGAGCCGGTTCGGATCCTTGGGATCGACGATGATCCGCCCGATCACCTGCGTGTCGCGAAGCCCTGCGAAGCTCCACGTCTTTCCCGCGTCGGTCGATTTATAAAGGCCGTTTCCGGTGACGACATTGCCGCGGATGTTCGTCTCGCCGGTGCCGACATAAAGGATGTTCGGGTTCGATGGAGCGACGGCGATTGCGCCTACCGCCGGCGAGGCCTCGGGAAACTTGTCCCACAACGGCTTCCAGGTCAGTCCGCCATCCGTGGTCTTCCACAAGCCGCCCGACGCCGCTCCGAAATAGAAAGTGTCGGGATCACCGGGAACTCCGGTCACGCCCGTCGCGCGGCCGCCGCGGAATGGTCCGACCAACCGGTACTTCAGTCCCTCGAGCGGCTTTACCCGGCCGGCTGCAGGCGGCGCTTTAACGGCAGCCGATGAATGAGCCGGGATGAGCGCGGTGCACGCGAGGAGCGCGAGCGCGAAGCTCGAAGGAGATTGCATCGATTTCGGCCTTTTATTCGGGAGATAATCGAGTTCGCCGCTTAACATTCGATCCGAGGGCTGAACAGGTCTCGGATAATGTTTGCGACGCTCGGAAAGGGGCTAAGGCGCTAATGTTTGATTGTCAGTCGTTTTACCGCGGTGGGTTGCCGCTCGAGCAGGTTTTCTGATGGCCGCCAAGCCTCGTGCCGGTTTCGTCGGGATCGTCCTGTTGGCATCTGTTTGATGGCTGCTGCTTTCCGGCATCCGCAGATGCCGCAGGTGGCGCAGGTGCCGCAGGTGCCGTGGGCGCGGCAGCCGGGGCCGCTGATTGTGAAGTTCCTGCGGGGCTCGCGCAGCCGGCAGCAAGCAACAGGGCCGTGACAACAAGACCGCGCACGTAGGCTCTCCTGACCGCAACAAACGCGGTTAATATCAACCCTGTTCCAGGGCCGTGCCGGCACCGGATTTGCCGGGCGCGGATAGCGCTGGTCTTGCGTCCGCAATGGGTGGAAGGGCGTTAGCCCCGCATGCCCATCGGCCGCTCCCGCCAGACGCTCGGCTCCGCGCCCGGTCGCTCCCCGACTCGCTCGAACCAGGCGTTCAGCTGCCGCAAGTCATCTGGAATGGCCTGGCCGACATCGCGCAGCTGGTCGATGTAGCAATAGAGGCAGATGTCGGCGACGGTGAACCGATTGCCCGCAAGCCACGGCTCGTTCATGATGCCGTCCAGCCAGCGCATCCCGGCGCGGGCGATCTCCTTCTGCGCGTCACCCTGTTCGGGATAGCATTTGAACCGCGATGTAAAGAGGTCGATCGCTTCCGAATAATAGAAGCCGAGCACCATTGGGCGGCAGATCCCGATCTCGACGCGCCGCCACCACATCCGGGTGATCGCCCGCTCCTTCGGAGTCGAGCCGATCAGCGGCGGTTCGGGATGGAGTTCTTCGAGATATTCGACGATCGCTGCGGTCTCGGCGATGAAGGTGCCGTCGGACAGCTCCAGCGTCGGCAGCTGACCGGCCGGGTTCCTCTCGAGATGATCGGCCCGGCGGTTCTCAGCGCCGAGGATGTCGACCTCCTGCCGCGGCACGTCGATGCCTTTTTCCGCGAGGTAGAACCGCACGATGCGCGGGTTCATGCCGAAGCTGTCGTAGAGACATCGAGGCGTAAGCGCCTCCGGCGCCTCGGAGTAGGTCGGTTGCGGATGCGTAAGCGTTGGAGCTTCAGTCATGGGAAGGCCCTCCGTCGACGGTTACCCCGGTCCCATTCGCTTCGCCCAGCCGACACGCGGGATCGAGGGCGAGCCGCAGCATTAGCACGGTTTCCACAAGCCTTCATGTGACAAGTGCGGGACGTCTGCCTTGGGCGGAAAGCAGACATTCCCGTCCGCGCCCGAATGGGTCCAAAGCGGTGCCTATCACCTTGCGCACAGCCGCTCGTAATCAGCGCCCGACTTCCACTTTCTGAACCGCTCAAAGGCCGGAATGTCGCTCGCCAAGTCTCCCCTTTCCTCCATCCGTTCGGCAAGCCACTGCAGCCATTCGAACAAGTTGTGCCAGCCCTGGCGCCTCCGCTCCTCGATATAGGGCTGCATCTTCTTCCTGCAAATGACCGTCACTCGGCGATAAGAGTCGGCATACATGTCGATCGGCACGTGTCCTCGGGCGATGATCGGTCCAAGGCTTTCGGCGAGCACGCCCATAACGCATCCGAAGCTGTCGCCAAGCTTGCGATGAAGCTGTTCGCCAGTGAGGCCGTCCGGAAGCAAATGGATCATCATAACTGCTTCGGCCATTTGCGGAGCTTGCAGCGGATGCAGCAATTCGATCCCAGCTTGTATCTCGCGCTGGAAGCGAAGCTGCCTCAGCTGAATGAGACCGAAAACAACTCCGACCACGACTGCGACTGTCTCAATCGCCTGGAGAACTAGATCCGCGTGCATCGGGAGGACCCTCCGCCTGTGCCGTGTATCGGTACCAGGCCCGCTAATGTCCGCAATGGGTGGAAAGCGGACGTTGTGCGTCATGCCAGCCCATAATCAGCGGTAAGCTAACCCGCTTCGCTCACCTCCTCGCCGCGATCCATTCGTCGACGCGCCGTTCGAGCACCGGCAGCGGCTGGGAGCCGTCGCTGATGATCAGGTCGTCGAATGCCTTGACGTCGAACTTCGGGCCCAGCGCGGCTTCGGCCTTGTGGCGCAGCTCCACGATCTTCAGCATCCCGATCTTATAGCCGGTCGCCTGTCCCGGCAGCGTGATGTAGCGGCGCACTTCCGAACGCGCCTGATCGGGCGAAAGACGCCCCGTGTTGATCATGTAATCGACCGCCTGCTGCTCGGTCCAACCCATGGCGTGGATGCCGGTGTCGACGACCAGGCGCGCGGCGCGGAAATGCTCCTGGTCGAGCCGCATGAAATCCGCCGCAACGTCCGGATAGGCGCCCATCTCCTTGCACAGCTCCTCGGCGTAGAGCGCCCAGCCTTCATTGAAGGCGACGTAGCCGCCCGCACGCCGGAACTTGGGCGTGCCGGTCTGACGCACCTGGATATCGCCGGCCATCACGTGCCCGGGAATCCCCTCGTGGCACATGAGGTCGTTGAGCGCCGCGGGATCGCCGGTCTTGCCAAGCAAGTGGAGATAGACTCGGCCGGGACGAACGCCGTCGGGGCTCGGCGGTGCGGCATGCGCGGCCCCGCCGGGCACTTCGCTGAACGAGGGCTCGCGGATGACTTCGGCGCGGTACTGCGGCAGCTTGTAGAAGCGCGCCGGAAGCAACGAACGGTTCTTCGCGACGATGTCGTTGGCGCGCTTCAAGTAAGCGGTCCGCAGCGGATCGGTCCATGGCTGCGGCGGGAAGCGTTTGGCGCGGTCGGCATAAAAAACGTTGCGGTCCTTGAAGCCGGCCCGCCGCGCGAGCGCGTCCTGCTCGCCCTCGATCCGGTTGAGCTCGCTGAGGCCGATTTTGTGAATCTGGTCCGCGGTCAGGTCGAGCGTCGTGTTGAGCTTGAGCGCCGCCGCATACCAGTCCGCGCCACCGGGAAGCGATATCGCGCCGACGCGGCCGCTCGGCGCGGCCGGAAGCTCGCCGGTTGCCCAGGCGATCACGCGCTCGTAGCCGGGCTTCATCGCCAGCAGCGATGCCCGCGTATCGGCGAGCAGGGCGTCGCCTTCGGCCCGGGTGACCTTGCCGTCGGCGACGAGCTTTCCGACCTTCTTCTGTGCGTCGGCCCAAAGCGGCGAATCCTTGCCGGCGTCGAACGGCGCACCGGTGATGATCACCTTGCTGCCGTTGATGATCCGCTCGATCTCGAACTTCGGTGCGCGGATGCCTTGCGCGTCGGACAGCTTGCTCTCAGCAATCGCGGTGTCCAGCACCGCCGGAATGGCGCGCAGCCGCGCATTGTAGGCACGCATGTCGCCGGCGTCGCTCACAATATGCGTGTTGATCATGAAGTCGGGCAGCTGCGAGTGAACCGAATAGAGGAAGGAATAGAACGGCGGCTGGTACCGCCGGAACTTGTACTGAATCTCCATCCGCTGCAGCTCGGTCTCCCAAATGTCGTAGTTGGTCTGACCCGTGGGTGAGAGCTTGCTGCGATCGAACTGAGCTTTCATTCGGGCGACGCTGGCGCGTCGTTCCTCGAGGCGCTGAAGCTGGCCGGCGTCGCTGATATCGTCGAGACGGTCTTCGCCTTCCTTGATGCCGAGACGGGTGGCGAGCTGCGGCCTCAGCTTCAGATCCTGCGCGAACTCGGCGTCGAGGAAGGCGGTCAGCCGGGCGTCTTCCGACGCAACGGCCGCTGAAGCCGCTTGCGCGGAAAATGCGGGGGTTTGCGGAATGGCGATGGCCGCCGCTGCGACCAGGAAAAAGGCAATCTTACGCATGCTCGCGCCTCTTCGATTCGAGTGAGCTCGGCCGCGGACGCGGCGAAGGCGCACTAGCAGGAGGGCGAATGTCCGCAAATGGCGCGACCGCTCACTTCGCCGCGGGCGATCACTGGAGCCCAGTGCGCTCCGTCAGTGCCGGGGCGCCGCCGCGGCTGCCGCCTTGCCATAGCGGCGCCTCAGCTTCGCGACCGTTCGGGACGAAACGCCGGGAGCGCTATTGCCCCAGGCATTGCGGACGTAGGTCGCGACCGATGCGACCTCCTGGTCATCGAGCTTCCAGTCGAAGGCCGGCATGCCCGGCGCGCTCGGGGCGGCCGGCGTTGGCACCGCGCGGCTGCCGGCGAGGATGATCCGGACGATCGTGGTCGGATCGTGCGATTGGACAGGCGCGTCGCCGGCAAGCGGCGGGAAGTAGCGCGGCTGGCCCTCGCCATTGCCGCCGTGGCAGGCGGCGCAGGTATCAACGTAGATCGCCTCGCCCGCGCGCATCGCAGCTTCCTGCGGCGGTTGGAAGCCCCGGACGTGCCGACGCGGCGGCAATTGCTTCAAGTAAGTGGCGATCGCGGCGAGGTCGGAATCGCTCATTCGGCTCGTCGAATAATAGATCACCTCCTGCATCGCGCCGGAGGCGGCGGCGCGCGCGTTGCGGCCGCTGCGCAGATATTCGACGATGTCGCCCTTGTCCCAGCTTGCAAGCCCGCGGCGCGGATCGCTGGTGAGGTCGAGCGCGACCCAGTCGTTGAGCCTCGCGCCCTGGAGTGCATGGCCGTTGCGGTCGGCCAGCAGAAGGTTCTTGGGTGTATGGCATCCGCCACAATGGCCCGGCCCCCACACGAGATAGGCGCCGCGGTTCCA
>DATMHG010000040.1:0-2225 GCA_035555035.1 Sphingomicrobium sp. | reverse complement strand
CCGTGCACCCCTTGCCAGCTCGGTCTCAGCAGGGGGTAGCCCGCTCATGCTTGACGAGAGCTGTTTGGCCTCAGGTCAACCAAGCTCCCGGCACGGTGCCGGTTGAGCTCGGAAGTTCCTCGGCTGGAGAATATCGCATCGCCCGTCGCATCGGCGGGCAGGGGAGAGCACAGGCCTCGATCGCGCCTTACCGACATGTTCGAGGAGCAGGCGAGCAAGTGCGCCAGCCCTGACGATCTACGGCTTCTTCTTGAAGCCGCGACCAGGGAACTCGGTTTCGAATATTTCGCGCTTCTCCATCATCGGTTCGTGGCTTCCGAGTCGGGCCGCTTCATTCGCATCGACAATTATCCGGGCGGCTGGGCGGAGGAGTTGCTTACCAGGCACGACGTCGCGGCCGATCCTGTCCACCTCGCGAGCCTGAGGACGAACGCGGGGTTCGGCTGGGATGAGCTTGAGGTCCTGCTGCCCCTGAGCCCGTCTCAGCGGGTGATCCTGGAACGGAGCCGGCATCACGGGCTGGGTTCCGGATTCACCGTTCCGGCCAATGTGCCGGGAGAGCCCTCGGGGTCCTGTTCCTTTGCGGTGCGGCGCGGTCGCTCACTTCCAAAGCGGCGGCTGCAATGCGCTGAGCTGATCGGTGTCCATGCGTTCAGGGCCGCGCGGCGGATCTACGGCTTTGCCGCTGCCGGCGGCATTCCGCGGCTGAGCCGGCGTGAGCGCCAATGCCTGCGCCTCGTCGCCGCTGGCAAGACGGACTGGGAGATCGCGGCGATCCTCGGTCTCAGCGTCGAGACCGCGCGCCAGTATGTGAAGCGGGCTCGTTCTGCCTATGACGTGGTCAGCAGGGCGCAGCTCGTCGCCTGCGGCCTCAGGGACGCTTTGGTCAGATTCGACGAGGCAATTCCCCCGGATGGGTGAATGGGATTAGCGGCGTCAGAACGACTTTTGTCGCGGCGTGGCCGCGGACGAGCGACATGTGCCGGACTGGAGGGATGCGGCGGCCTACGCGCCGCTGCTCCACGCCGACCGCTCGCTCTTCGCCTGGGAATGGCTTCGTCGGGATCGGGGCTATCAGACGGCGGCCGGCCGGACGCTTGCGGGCGGAAGCAGCGATCCGGTCGGACCTGGCGAGGGTCCCAAGCGCTGGGGCCTGCATGCGTTTGAGCCGCCAAGACTCACTGCTCCCGAGGCTCGGCCGATCTGGCGCGCCGAGGTTCATTCTTTCGTGCTCGGCATCGAAGCCCGACCGTCCGATGGCGAAGATGTCTTCGACCTTGAACGCTTCGAAGCGATTTCGAACCTGCTGACGACCGATGGCCGCGAGCATCTGCTCTTCTCCGACGGGCTTCGTTCCATCCGTATCGACGTGCTGTCGGGCACGGTCGCACGAGGTCCGGTTCAGCTTCGCTATCGCCTCGCCGGGCTCGCGGCGGCCGAGCCGCCGGTGCTGACGCTTCGGCGTCTGCTCGCGCTTTGCCGGACTGGCGGGTTCTGCCGTTCGCTTCACCCGGGTGAAGTGCGGGCGTGGCGCTGGCTCTTGCAGCTTCGCGCGCATGATGCGCTCACCGCGGGAGCCGACCAGCGGGAAATCGCGAGCGTCCTGCTCAGCGCAGAGGCTAGCGAGCCGCGCTGGCGAATCCGCAGCCCGAGCGTTCGCTCACAGGTGCAGCGCCTGGTTCGGGGAGCGCGGCGCATGCCATCGGACGGATATTTCGATCTGCTAAGGTGACGCACTCGCCCGCAAGCCGAGCGGCTCCCAGGGATGAAGCATCAGCCAGCGCTTGCACTTGCAACTTATTCGCATTAGCATCATCAGAGAAATCCAAACAAGGGGAAGATATGAAACACTTGATGGTGCTGAGCTTCGGCTTGGCAGGGTTGGTTGCAACTCCGGCCTGGGCCGACGAGCAATATTTCGGCTACACTTACAGTGCTGAGCTGCTCGGCAAGGGACAGACCGAGGCGGAGCTGTGGGCGACCGACCGGCGCGGCAAGGCCGATGGCCATTTCGACGCGCAGGACTATCGCATCGAGCTGGAGCATGGCGTCACCAACCGCTTCAGCGTGTCCGGCTACGCGAACTTCGCCGGCCATCACATTCGCAACGATGAGGAGCGCGTCGACCGCGACTTCGCGCTGCGGGGGCTTTCCGCCGAGTTCAAATACCAGGTGTTGAGCCCGTTCAAGGACGGCTTGGGCCTCGTGCTTTATGCGGAGCCCGC
>DATMHG010000039.1:0-7384 GCA_035555035.1 Sphingomicrobium sp. | reverse complement strand
AGCGCTGGGCCGTCATGCGCGAGACTACCGCAGCGCGGTTGAGCGTCGCGGGCGTGCGGACTGAAATCCCCCAGGCGACGTTTGGCTTCCAGCCGGCGTCGCGCAGGTAAGCGGCGATGGAGGCGAGACCGTCGAGCTCGTCCGACCAGATGTTGGCGCGCCCGTCGCCGTCGCCGTCCGCGCGCAGCCGCAGCGCGACCGAAGGCATGAATTGCGGAAAGCCGGTCGCTCCCGCCCAGCTACCCTTTAAGCGCCAGCGCGGCACGCCGGCATCGATGAGCTTCAATCCTGCAACGAACTCGCTCTCGAAGAATGCGCGGCGGCGGCCGTAATAGCCGAGACTCGCGAGCACCTGGAGGATGTCATTGCTCCCGGTGACGAGGCCGTAGCTGGTCTCGTGACCGTAGATTGCGAGCAGGACCGCCGGGTCGACACCCCAACGATCGCTGATCGAGCGCAGGCCGTCATAGAGGTCGGAGTAATTGCGGCGGCCGCGGTTGATCAGCGACGAGGTCACATGGGCTCTGAGATAAGGCGCGAGGGCACCCACGACGCCGCCGCTGCTCCGTGCGACCGGCTCCGTCCGCTCCATCTCGATGGCGCTTTGATTGATGGTGAGTCCAGAAACGTTCTGCTGGATCGTCGATTCGCTGACGCCCTGCAGGCGAGCCAAAGCAGCAAGGCGGACCTTATACGTCGCCCATGAATCCGAGACCGGCTGTGTGTAGGCCGACTGGGTGTAAGTCGTCCCTGCGAGCTGCGCCGAGGCAGAGCTGACCGAAGCCGCCGACAGCGAAACCAGAATCCAGCTGCTCAGCCCGCCCAAATCAGGCTCCTCCCGACAACCGAGGCTATTCCGTCAAACCCGGTCGCGGCCAGCATGGTTCACCGCGCGCCTTGCACGTCCCGTCCCGACACGCGATAGCCAAGGCCCTCAGGAGAGGTGGCCGAGTGGTTTAAGGCAGCGGTCTTGAAAACCGCCGTGGGTGCAAGCCCACCGTGGGTTCGAATCCCACCCTCTCCGCCACTTGTCGACAGCGGATGTTCACTGGCAGGCACATTCCATCTTGCATTCACGCTACAAATGTAGCACTCTACAAATGTAGCGCGGCGATTCGCTGCGCGTGAAAGGGCTGCAAATGCTGAGCAAGCTTCCGCCGCGGGAACGCCAGATCGTGGACATCCTCTACGAACGGGGGCCGGTCCTTGTCTCCGATATCTGTGAAGCGCTCCCCGATCCGCTAAGCGGCTCGGCCGTGAGGGCGATGCTGAAGCGCCTCGAAGACAAGGGCTATGTGACGCGCAGTGAATCCGAGCGCGGGTTCCTCTACAGCCCGGCGGTCTCCGACAGCGTCGCCAAGAAGTCGGCGCTGAGCGAGATCGTCCGGGTGTTCTTCAACGGCTCTCCGGCAAGCGCCGCCACAGCGCTGCTGGGAATGTCGGATCGCCTCAAGGACGACGAGCTGAGCAAGCTCGAGGAAATGATCGCCCGCGCGCGCAAGGCAAAAGGGGGTCAGTGATGCAGGTTCTGATCGCAATCGCGCTCAAGTCGCTGCTCATCGCCGGGCTTACGCTGGGGTTGCTCGCGCTGATGAAGAAACGGTCGGCGGCCGAACGCTCATGGGTCGCGCACATTGGCCTACTCGCGCTGGTGATCATGGCTCTCGCGCCGCTCGCGCTCCCAAGCTGGAATGTCGAGGCTCCTGCCCTGCTCGGCCGGACTCCGCAGGCGGAAGCGTCCGTTCAAAATTCGCCGCAGTTGAAGACTGTCGCTTCCACTTTACTATCCAAGCCTGTTGCAGACGTCGCGGCTGCGCCAGCGCGACCTACCTTGAGTCCCGCTGCGACGGCCGGCGCGGTTTATGCGATTCCCACCGTAATCCTGCTGTTCGTCACCGCGCTTGCGCTGGCTCGCCTGATCACCCTGCAGGCGCGGGCGGAAGTGCTGGTGGACGGTCATTGGCTGAGCGCACTGGCCCGCGCGCAGCGCCGGATGGGCTTCAAACATGGTACCGCGCTGCTGACCAGCAACGAGCTTTCCTCTCCAATCAGCTGGGGCGTGATTCGGCCCGTCATCGTGCTCAACAACCGCGCCGTCGAAGCCACCGGGGAAGCCGAGGCGATCATTGCCCACGAGCTGGCACACGTCGCCCGGTTCGACTGGGCGAAGCTGCTGCTCGCGCGGATTGCCACGGCCTTGTTCTGGTTCAACCCGTTCGTCTGGCTGCTCGCCCGCGAAGCGCACCAGCTGCGCGAGGAAACGGCCGATGACGCGGTGCTTGCCGCCGACATCGTCGATACCGATTACGCACAGCTCCTGGTCGGCGTGGCGCGTCACGAATGCCCCGGGTTTCTCCTCGGTGCACACGGCGTCGCGCCCTCCAAGAATTCGCTCGCGCGCCGCGTCGCGCGTGTCCTCGACGGCAAGTCGGTTAGAGGACCCATGGCGCGCAGTTTCGCCCTTGGCGTGTTCGCTGGCGCCGTCCTGATCGCGGCGCCGCTCGCGGCATTGACGCTCACGCCTGGCGGTCCAAGGCTCGCGAAACCTCTGCAGGCAAAAGCGGGTGAGTCGTCGCGTTATTATGGCCGTCCAGCTGCGACCGCGGATCTCCCCACCGACCTGCCGCACATCATCGCCAGCGGAGTCTCCACATCCGTCGCGACGGCTGCCGCGGCGATCGCGCCGGTCACCGCGAAGAAGGTTGCGGACGAGTTCACTGCCAAAGGGCGCGATGGATCGAAGTTCGTCACCAAGGACGGCATTACGATCGCTACGGCTCCGAACGGTGTGAAGATGATCCGGGAGGCGAACGGCAGGACGGTGCTGGTCGAGCCGTCGGGTTCCAGGATCGAAGTGGATGCGGCCGATTCGAAGGGTCGCCGGCATGCGATCCTCGTCGGCCCAGGCGGCTCGGTCGTCGAATATGCCGATGCGCGCGCGATTCCCGGCCTGACGGCAGCGTTCGCTGGAGCGCCAGTGCCGCCGCTGCCGCCTGTTCCGCCTGCCAGAGCACAAAAGAATGCGATCGACCGTGCGATCGAGATGAAGGCCGTCGGAATTACGCCGGAATATGTCGCAGCAATGAAATCGGCGCTCCCGCAGCTGCGGCTGTCGAGTGAGGACCTGGTCCAACTCCGGGCCGTCGGAGTCACGCCCGAATTCATTCAGGAGCTCGTTCGCGAGGGTTATCGCAACGTCAGCGCCGGCGACATCACCGGCGCTTATGCGGTCGGCGTTCGCACGGACTATATGCGTGAGATGGCAGCCGTCGGTTATCCGCGGCTATCGCTGGAGCAGCTGACGCAGTTGCGGGCCGTCGGCGTCATGCCGAGCGATGTCGAACGCTTTCGCCGTGCGGGCTTCGCGCGACTCGACGTGGATGAGCTGGTCCAGGCCAAGACCCTCGGCCTGACCCCCGAGGAGATCCGGGCGAGCCGAGACGATCCCTGAGCTCCGTCTGACCCGCTGAACTGACGCCAGACCTTCAATTTCGAACGCCTGAACTCAGGCGATTGGGCGAGCCTTGCCTGAAGACCTCGAAAGGAGACGATCATGAATCGCTGTCTCGCATTTATCGGCGCTCTATTCTGTGCGTTTCTCACTGTCTCTTCGGCTTGCACGGCTCAGTCTGCGGAGTGGATCCATTTCACTCTCGAGCCGAATGCCGGCGATCCGGGCAAAATCCATGCCAGCTTTCGCAGCGGGGACCGCGGCCACGAAGAGAATAATTGGTCGACCGGCTTTCGCCCCTCGGACTTCGTGGGACTCGACCTTGCCGGGTTTCGTGGGGCCGGCAGCCGCGTCCTCCATTTCGCCATGATCCGCGAGGCCGGACGGCTCGACTGTTCCGGCCATGGCGGCGAAAGCTATGCAGCGGGCTATTGCAGCTTCACAGCCGACCCGGCGTTCACCCAGCTGCTCGAGCGCCGCGGCATCGGCCGGCCGACCCAGGAACAAGCGTTCGGTCTCATGGCGCTGAACGCGCGTCGTGAGCTGATCGATGCGGTCGCCGCGGCGCATTATCCGATGCCTTCGATGAATAATCTGATGGCCCTCTCGGCACTGAACGTGACCGGCGATTACATCAGTGGGATGGCTCGCGCGGGCTACCGCCCTCAGAGCATCGATTCATTGATCCAGTTCAAGGCGCTCGACATCACACCTGCCTGGATCGCGGGCTTCGTCCGAATCGGTTATGGAAATCTCGCCAGCAACGCGCTCATTCAATTGAAGGCGCTCGACATTACGCCTGAGTTCATCGCCGGCTTCGACCGCATCGGCTATCGGCACTTGCCGGTCGACCAGCTCGTCCAGCTCAAGGCGATGAACGTCACGCCCGAGTTCGTGCAGCGGGTGGCGGCCGCCGATGCGTCGCGGCCTTCAATCGACAAGCTGGTGCAACTGAAGGCGTTCAGCAGGCGCCACTGACTAGGCGTTCGTCGAACTGTCTGCGTGGACCGGCGGTCCGACGAAACGTCCGTCGATTGGTCGAAGCGCAGTGGCAGGCGGACATGCCGCTTAAGAAGGTCCGCGCAAAACAAACGGGGAAGATCATGTCGCATCGGCTTTTGATGGCGAGCGTGGGCATGGCCGCGACGCTGGGATCGGGCACGGCGCTGGCCCAGGCGCCGGCAGCGGCCCAGCCGGCCCCCGCGGCAGCGCCGACGTCCCGCACAACGGGCTACGACGCCGCCTTCTTCGTGAAATATGCGCCGCGAACCGCGCTCGATATCGTCCAGCGCATCCCCGGCTTCACGCTCGATCTCGGAGCCAACAACGGCAATGGAGGAGCGGACATCCGCGGCTTCGCGGGGGTCGCGGGCAACGTCGTCATCAATGGTCAGCGTCCGACCACCAAATCGGAACCGCTCGATGCCTATCTAAGCCGAATCCCGGCGAGCCGAGTGAAGCGCGTGGAAGTCGGGCCGGGCGACATCTTCGGCGCGGATTATGCAAGCAAGAGCCAGGTCGCCAACCTCATTCTGGTCGAAGGCGGCAAGGGCGGAATCGGTGGAAATGCGAACGTGTCGGCGGAGCGTCACTACACCGGCAAGATCACACCGACGGCCAGCGGATCGGTGAGCCTCACCCACGGTCCGTCGACGTTCAACATCGCCGGCGACACGGCTTGGTTCGACGAGACCGAGGAAGGTGCCGACGTCGTGACGGACCCGGTGACGCGCGAGCTCCTCGAGAGCCGTCGCAAGGTGAATGTCACCAACAATTATTCGCCCTTCGTCTCGGCCAGCTGGGCGCTCGATGAAGGCCCCACCAAATCGGCGAACCTGAACGTCCGTTACCACTTCGATCGGTTCCACCTGTTCCAGACGGCGCATGTCTTCCCCGTCGGCGCGTTGGAGCACGACGACACGCTGGTCGAGCATTATCCGACAAAGAGCTACGAAATTGGCGGAGACGTCAGCCGGCCGCTGGGCGGCGGCGCCCTCAAGTTCGTTGGGCTCGCTACTCGACAGCGTCGCCACACGCTCGACGAGCTGGACACGGGCAACCTCGGCCACACGGAAGTGGTCGGCGGATTCCAGCAGCTCTCCCAGTCGCAGCGGAACGAGACGCTGGGGCGCCTCACCTGGAGCAAGTCGAACGTGCTCGGTTTTCAGTTCGAAAGTGGCGCGGAGGTGGCTTGGAACACCCTCGACTTCAATTTGAACCTGTTCGACTTCGACGAGAATGGCGACAAGACCCGTGTCGACCTGCCGCTCGACAATGCACGGGTGACCGAGCTGCGCGGCGAATTCTGGATCAACGGCAGCAGGTCATTGACCAAGACGCTGCGGCTGAACATCGGACTGAATTACGAAATGTCGCACCTCAAAGTGAGCGGCGATGCGATCGCAGACCGGAAGCTCGCCTTCCCCAAACCGAGCATCACGCTCGACTGGGAGCCGGGCGGCGGATGGCATAGCCAGCTGATCCTGCGCCGGACGATTGCACAGCTCGACTTCTTCGATTTCATCAGCGTGGCGGACCTAGCGAGCAGCCAAGTGAGCGGCGGCAATGCCAACCTGCAGCCGCAGCGCAGCTGGGAGGACCGCTTCTCGGTCGAGCATCCCTTATTCAAGCAGGGGAAGGCGCGGCTCGAGCTCGGCTACAATCTCATCAGCCTGCTCCAGGACCGTATCCTGACGCCCCAAGGCTTTGATGCACCAGGCAATATCGGGACCGGCCGGCAGGCGTTTGCCGACCTGACCCTCGATGCCCCGCTGGACCAATTCTGGAAGGGACTTCGGGTCAAGCTGCACGGCAATGTCCAGCGCACCCGTGTGCAGGACCCGATTTCGGGCGACTTGCGTGATTTCAGCGGCTTCTTCCCTTCGTGGGAGTGGGACGCCGACGTTCGCCGCGACCTCGGGCGGCTCTCATATGGGTTCACTGCCAGTGACAATGCTCGAACGACCATTTTCCGGACAGACGTGCTGGATACTCGGTGGAACGGCGGCGTTTATGCCAGCGCCTTCGTAGAATATCGTCCGATGCAGAATCGCACGCTAAGGCTCGATTTCAACGACATTTCCAATATCGGCGGTGGCCGCAATCTTCTCGAATTCGTCCCCAACCGCACGGCGGCCGCGCCGTCGGTGCTCGACCACCGCTTTCGCAACAGCCATGTCCGCATTGCGCTCACCCTTAAGCAAAGCTTCGGCGGGGGCGGCGGGGTGGCGAAGTCCCAGTAAGAGGTCTAAGAACCGCCGCGACTTCTGACATCGCGGGGACCAGACTTGGCGACTTCACGCATTGCGGACGCGCACGAGCATCAAGAGCCTCGGCTGCTGCCGTTCGACTGGGCCGATCCGTTCGACCTCAACGCGCAGCTGACCGACGAGGAGCGCATCGTCCGCGACACCGCCGAAGGGTACGCGCAGGAGAAGCTGCAACCCCGCGTCACCAGCGCCTATCTGGAAGAGCGGTTCGACCGCGAGATCATGAACGAGATGGGCGCGCTCGGCCTGCTCGGCGCCACCATCCCGCACGAATATGGCGGAGCGGGCCTCGGCTATGTCAGCTACGGGCTGATCGCCCGCGCGGTGGAACGTGTCGACAGCGGCTATCGCTCCGCCTGCTCAGTGCAGTCGAGCCTCGTCATGTACCCGATCTATGCATACGGATCGGAAGACCAGCGCCGAAAGTACCTCCCGCGCCTTGCGACCGGCGAGATCGTCGGCTGCTTCGGTCTGACGGAGCCGGATTCGGGCTCCGACCCGGGCAGCATGCGGACCAAGGCGGAGAAGACCGCGAACGGCTATCGGCTGACCGGCACCAAGATGTGGATCACGAATTCCCCCATCGCCGACGTCTTCGTGGTCTGGGCGAAATCGGATGCGCATGCCGGCAAGATCCGCGGCTTTGTGCTCGACAAGGGCATGA
>DATMHG010000038.1:0-23909 GCA_035555035.1 Sphingomicrobium sp. | reverse complement strand
GAAGGCGTCCTCGCCATATTCGTCTTGCGCGGAGAGAAGCTCGTCTTCGGTCAGGAGCTGGTATTTCTCGAGCGCGGTCAGGCCTGGCTCGATCACGACGTAGCTCTCGAAATAGAGGATGCGCTCGAGCTGCTTGAGCTGTATGTCGAGCAGAAGCCCGATGCGGCTCGGGAGCGACTTCAGGAACCAGATGTGGGCGACGGGCGCGGCGAGCTCGATGTGGCCCATGCGCTCGCGGCGGACCTTCGAGACGGTGACCTCGACGCCGCACTTTTCGCACACAATCCCCTTGTACTTCATGCGCTTGTACTTGCCGCACAAGCATTCGTAGTCCTTGATCGGGCCGAAGATGCGCGCGCAGAACAGGCCGTCACGCTCGGGCTTGAACGTGCGGTAGTTGATCGTCTCCGGCTTCTTGATCTCGCCGAAGGACCAGCTGCGGATCTTGTCGGGCGACGCGATGCCGATGCGGATCTCGTCGAAGGTTTCCGGCTTGGCGATCGGGTTCGCGAAATTGGTCAGTTCGTTCATGTTTTACTCCTGACCCCTCCACGGTGCGGGAGGGGCTGGGTTGTTCCTTGATTATTCGGCGGCGAGGGCGGTCGGCTCCGCGTCGGGGTCCGCGACGCTGTCGAGTTCGACGTTGAGGCCGAGGCTGCGCATTTCCTTGACGAGCACGTTGAAGCTCTCCGGAATGCCGGCCTCGAACGTGTCGTCGCCCTTGACGATGGCTTCGTAGACCTTGGTGCGGCCGATCACGTCGTCCGACTTCACCGTCAGCATCTCCTGGAGGGTGTAGGCCGCGCCGTACGCCTGCAGCGCCCACACCTCCATTTCACCGAAGCGCTGTCCGCCGAACTGCGCCTTGCCGCCCAGCGGTTGCTGGGTGACGAGGCTGTACGGCCCGATCGAGCGCGCGTGGATCTTGTCGTCCACGAGGTGGTGGAGCTTCAGCATGTAGATGTAGCCCACCGTCACTCGGCGGTCGAATGGATCGCCGGTGCGGCCGTCGTAGAGGACGACCTGGCCCGAGGTCTCGAGCCCGGCCTTTTCCAGCATCGCGCTGACGTCCGGCTCGCGGGCACCGTCGAACACCGGAGTGCCCATCGGGACGCCGGCGGTGAGATTGGAGGCGAGCTCCATCACCGCATCGTCGTCACGGGCGTCGATCTCCTTGGCATAGCCGTCGCCATAGACGTCCTTGAGCTTGGCGCGGATCGTCTTCACGTCCTTGCCCGCGACGTCCTTGCCGCGCTCGTGGATACCGTCGAGCATCTCCTGGATCTGACGTCCAAGGCCGCGCGAAGCCCAGCCGAGGTGCGTCTCGAAGATCTGGCCGACGTTCATGCGGCTCGGCACGCCTAGCGGATTGAGCACGATGTCGACCTGGGTCCCGTCCTCGAGGAACGGCATGTCCTCGATCGGCAGGATGCGGCTGATCACGCCCTTGTTGCCGTGGCGTCCGGCCATCTTGTCGCCCGGCTGAAGCTTGCGCTTCACCGCGACGAACACCTTGACCATCTTGAGCACGCCCGGCGGCAGCTCGTCGCCGCGCTCGAGCTTCTCGACGCGGTCTTCGAAGCGGCGCTGGATGACGCCAGCAGCTTCGTCGTACTGCGCCTTCAGCGCTTCGATGTCGGCTTGGCGCTTGTCGTCCTTGACGGCGATCTTCCACCAGTCGTGACGCTCGACGTCCTCCAAAGCGGCCTCATCGACGGCCGAGCCCTTCTTCAGGCCCTTGGGAGCCGCGGTCGCCACCTGCTTCAAGAGCATTTCCTTGAGACGCGAGAAGGTGGCGCGGTTGAGGATCGCGCGCTCGTCGTCGGCGTCTTTCTTGAGCCGCTCCTTCTCCTCGGTCTGGATCGCCCGCGTTCGGTCGTCGATGTCGATGCCGTGCCGGTTGAACACGCGCACTTCGACGATGGTACCGCTGACGCCCGGCGGAAGCCGGAGCGACGTGTCGCGAACGTCCGAAGCTTTCTCGCCGAAGATGGCGCGGAGGAGCTTCTCCTCCGGAGTCATCGGGCTCTCGCCCTTCGGCGTGATCTTGCCGACCAGGATATCGCCCGGCTCGACCTCGGCGCCGATGTAGACGATGCCAGCCTCGTCGAGGTTGCGCAGAGCTTCCTCGCCGACGTTCGGGATGTCGCGGGTGATGTCCTCGGGCCCGAGCTTGGTGTCGCGAGCCATGACCTCGAACTCTTCGATGTGGATCGAGGTGAAGACGTCGTCCTTCACGATCCGCTCGGAGATCAGGATCGAGTCCTCGTAGTTGTATCCGTTCCACGGCATGAACGCGACCAGCACGTTCCGGCCGAGCGCGAGTTCGCCATACTCGGTCGAAGGACCGTCCGCGATGATCTCGCCGGCCTCGACCGCATCACCGACCTTCACCAGCGGACGCTGGTTGATGCAGGTGTTCTGGTTCGAGCGCTGGAACTTCATCAAAGTGTAGATGTCGACGCCGGACTCGCCCGGCTTGAGGTCGCCGATTACGCGAACGACGATACGCGCCGCGTCGACCTGGTCGACGACGCCCGAACGGCGGGCAGCGATGGCGGCGCCGGAATCGCGCGCGACCGTCTCTTCCATGCCGGTGCCGACGAGCGGCGCCTCGGCCTGGATCAGCGGCACCGCCTGGCGCTGCATGTTCGAGCCCATGAGAGCGCGGTTGGCGTCGTCATTCTCGAGGAACGGAATCAGCGAGGCCGCGACCGACACCAGCTGTTTGGGGCTGACGTCCATCAGCGTGATCTGATCGCGCGGTGCGACCAGGAACTCGCCGTTGCGGCGGACCGAAATGATGTCCTCGACGAAGCTGCCATCCTTGTTCAGTTCGGCGTTCGCCTGCGCGATCGTGTGCTTCGCTTCTTCCATGGCGGAGAGGTAGACGACTTCGTTGGTCACCTTGCCGTCGACAACCTTCCGATAGGGAGTCTCGATGAAACCGTACTTGTTCACCCGGCTGAAGCTCGCGAGCGAGTTGATCAGACCGATGTTCGGCCCTTCGGGAGTCTCGATCGGGCAGATCCGGCCGTAGTGGGTCGGATGGACGTCGCGCACCTCGAAGCCCGCGCGCTCCCGGGTAAGGCCGCCCGGTCCAAGCGCCGAGACGCGGCGCTTGTGGGTGACTTCCGACAGCGGGTTGGTCTGGTCCATGAACTGCGAGAGTTGCGACGAGCCGAAGAACTCGCGCACCGCGGCGACCGCCGGTTTCGCGTTGATGAGGTCGTTCGGCATGACCGTCGACACGTCGACGCTGCTCATGCGCTCCTTCACCGCGCGCTCCATGCGGAGGAGCCCGACGCGGTACTGATTCTCGAGCAGCTCGCCGACCGAGCGGACGCGCCGGTTGGCGAGATTGTCGATATCGTCGATCTCGCCCTTGCCGTCCTTGAGGTTCACCAGTTCCTGGACGACCGCGAGGATGTCCTCCTTGCGTAGCGTCGTCACGGTGTCCTCGGCGTCGAGGCCGAGGCGCATGTTGAGCTTCACGCGGCCGACCGCCGAGAGGTCGTAGCGTTCGGAATCGAAGAACAGGCCGTAAAAGAGCGCGTCCGCGGTTTCGCGGGTCGGCGGTTCGCCGGGGCGCATGACGCGATAGATATCGGCCAGCGCGCTATCGCCGTCCTCGCTTTTGTCGGCCTTGAGCGTGTTGCGGATCCATGGACCCGTGTTCACATAATCGATGTCGAGCAGCTCGAGCCTCTTCACGCCGGCATTGTCGAGCTTCTCGAGGTTCTCCGGAGTCACCTCGTCGCCGGCCTCGATGTAGATCTCGCCGGTCTTCTCGTTGATGAGGTCGTGAGCCGAATAGCGGCCGAAGATCTCTTCGGTCGGGATGATCAGGTTCTTGACCCCATCCTTGGCGGCCTGATTGGCGCGGCGCGGAGTGATCTTCTCGTTCGCCTTGAAGATGATTTCGCCGGTGTCGGCATCGATCACGTCGTGGTTCGGCTTCTGGCCGCGCCAGGCTTCGGCGGAGTAGGGGATCTGCCAGCCGTTCTTGCCACGAGTGTAGCTGACCGTGTTGTAGAAGGTGTTGAGGATCTCCTCGCTGCTCATGCCGAGCGCGTGGAGAAGCGCCGTCACCGGCAGCTTGCGCTTGCGATCGATGCGGACGTTGACGATGTCTTTGGCGTCGAACTCGAAGTCGAGCCAGCTGCCGCGGTAAGGGATCACGCGGGCGGCGAAGAGATATTTGCCGCTGGCGTGGGTCTTGCCGCGGTCGTGATCGAACAGCACGCCTGGCGAGCGGTGCATCTGACTGACGATCACCCGCTCGGTGCCGTTGATGATGAAGGTGCCGTTCATCGTCATGAGCGGCATGTCGCCCATGTAGACGTCCTGCTCTTTGATATCGATCACCGACTTGGCCTCGGTCTCGGGATCGATTTCGAAGGTCGTCAGACGCAGGGTGACGCGCATCGGCGCCGCATAGGTGAGGCCGCGCTGGCGGCACTCGTCGGTGTCGTACTTGGGCTCCTCGAGCTCGTAATGATCGAAGTCGAGGTGGGCGGTGCCGGCGAAATCGACGATCGGGAAAACCGAGCGAAGCGTCTTCTCCAGGCCTGAGACGTAGCCCGTCTTGGGATCCGAACGGAGGAATTGCTCGTAGCTTTCGCGCTGAACTTCGATAAGATTCGGCATTTCGGAAATTTCGTGAATATTGCCGAAGATCTTCCGGATGCGCCGCTGCTTGGTCTTGGCCCCGCTGGAGGTTTTACGGGGTGCGTCGATCGCTTTGGTGGCCATGTGCTTCCCTGCGCTGTGCGAAGACGCAGGGGAGCGTCTCCGCGAATTCTGCCGGCTCGCCGCCGGCCAGGTTGTGGAGCGCCGCCCCGCTACCCTCTCCAATGCGTTCGGTCCGTGCGCCGTTCGGACCCTGTCCCGGAGAGGACGGGAAAAGCCCTGGGCGCACGACACCGTGCGGCCAGAGCCGATATGTGTTGGATAGCGCCGATATAATCCTATTTCGGGAGATGTGAAGAGGGTCTGTTGGAAAAAGCCAAAGACCCTCGGCTAGGAGGCGAGGCGCTCCGCGCTTGGCTCGTCGGCCAGCTTCAGGCCCCGCTGCGCAGATGCGCCGTCCATCGCCATCACCAGCACGACGTGGTCGAACACCTGCAGCAGCTGAAGTTTGTTCCTCAACATCAGCGCCGGAGCGCCGAGAGCGACGAGATCCCGCTTCACGGAGTCGAGCAGACCGTCGTAACTCGTCCAGCCCGCTTGGCCCGTGCCGAACTGCGCCCACGCCGCAGCCCAGTCGTCAACGAAGCGCTCGATACGCTGGAGCACCGGCTCCAGGAACGGATGTGGCTCCGCGTAGCTGGCGATGAATGCGACGTGGACGCGCATCTCCCACGGCGACATGATGAGCGGGGAATTGACCCGCTCGAATTTTAGAGCGGGAGGGTTATCGATCGAGGGCGCGATCGTTCGGGTTGGAATGCCTTGCTGCGCAGCCTCGACATGGTCCCAGAAGGATCCGCCGCCGACGGTGTCCAGCACCAGGTGCACCCGCTGCTCGCTGCCTCCGTTCACGACCCGGTGCCAGCGGAAGGAGTCGAATAGCCAGCATTCGCCCGGCTTCATGTGGACTGTCTCAGGACCGCAGCTGAACTCCACGGCCGGGTTGGTGATGATCGGGATATGGATGCGCCAGTGGGTGCGCCAGTAGTAATGGCTATCCACATGCAGCGGCACCTCGCCGCCAGCGTGAAGGCCCATCAACCGGCTGCGTCCCCACACACCGCCGATCACTCCCATGATCTGCCTCGCATAAGGCATGGCAAGCAGCTGCTCGGTGGGGGCCATTTCCCCGTCCAGATCGTCGGTCGGCCGGCCGCCGGGTGTCACGAGCCGCACCGCTTCATTGCCTTCAAAGCCGGTGGGGTGCGGAACCCATGCCGACGGCGGCAGAGCGCGCAATTCGCGCTCTAGAGCAGCCGCATCGAACTGGAGCGGAAGCTTCAGGAAGGGGGTGGTGAGACGCATTGTCTTGCTCGCCAAAGCATCGCGGCGTTTGGCGCGGGAATCAACCGCCGCCTCTTGGGCGAAGAAGAGGGGCGGCTCGGCGCAGGAGCCGCCCCTTTCAAAAATCGCGCCGTACGGGTCAGTACCGGACCGTCACCCGAAGCGCCACGGTGCGGGGTGCTCCATAATAAACGGTGCGAATATTGCCCACGCTGGAGAACTCCTGGGCATCCGTCTTGTAAGCGTTGTTGGTCAGATTGTAGCCGTAGAGTCCAACCGCGAGTTGCTTGGTCGCTTGCCAGACGACGTGTGCGTCGAACAGCCAATAGGGATTCTGGAACAAGCCTTTGACGGGGATTGTCGTTCCGGTGCCCGGATCGGCAAAGTTCCTGTAGATGATCAGCGTGTTGTCCACCGCAAGGGCCATCCGGCTCCTGTACCGGGCCTGCCCGGCGAAGGTGACGTCACCGATGCCATTGATATGCGGGCTGTACTGAGCGCCGAAGCGCATCGTCCAGTGCGGCGAAAAGGCCGGAGTCTGGAATGCGCGGCTCTGGTTCGGGAAGCGGGCGTCGAAGAACTGCAGGTACTTCGCATCGAGATAGCCGATCTGCGTATCGAACAGCAGTTCCGGCGCCGGAGTCCAGGCCGCCTCGAGCTCGGCGCCCTTGATCCGCAGCTTGCCGGCGTTGACGACTGACAGAACTGGCTGCGGGAACCCGCTCAGGTCGCCGGAACCGGCGCTGATGCGCGCCTGGAAGTCCTTGTACTCGTTATCGAACACGTCGCCGTTCAGCTTGAGCTGATTGAGCAGCGTCGTCTTGAAGCCGGCTTCATACGACCACACCGTCTCCGGCTTGTACTTGGTGGCGGAAGTCGGGTCGTTGGCGCGGCCGTTGAATCCGCCGGACTTAAAGCCCTTGGCGACGCGAGCGTAGAGCATCGTCGCCGGGTTCACCTGCCAGTCGACGCTCGCCATCGGCGACCAGTCGTTCCACTTGCCCCTCGGCGGGGCGAAGACGAACGTATTGTTGAGGAACGGCAGCAGTGAGAAAAATGCACTCGTCGTCCGGAAATAATCCTTCGTCTCGTGCGTCCAGCGTATGCCTGCCGAGAGCCGGACCGTCGGAACGATCTCGTAGCTGCCGTTCGCATATGCGGCGTAGCTCTTGGTCGTGAGCCGGTCGTCGATCGTGCGCAGAAAGCCGCTGTTGAGGAAGAGCGGTCCCAACAGATCGTTGGCGAACGCCTCCTGGTGCGACGTGATATGCTCGTCGAGATAATAGAGACCGGCGACGCCCTTCAGCCGCGGACCGTCGTAGGCGAGCTGGAATTCCTGGCTGACCTGGTGCTGCTTTACGCCGACGAAAACATCGCCAACCTGAAACCGGCTGGCGTCGATGTCGATGAAGTCGTCGGTCTTGAGATTACGATAGGCCGTGATCGACTTGAGCGTCAGCGCATCGGTGAGGTCATACGCGACCGTGCCCGCGAAGCCATAATGCCGGGTCTTGGTCGAATTGGGCAATCCAGGCGTCGTGCGGCCAGTCCAGTGATACGGTCCGGAACCGACGGGATTGTCGACTACAAGAGTTGTGCCGGAGAAGGTCGTCAGGTTGTTCACCGGACGTCCGACGTTCAGCTCTGCATCTTCCCTGGAATCGTCGGCCGTCAGATCGACCCGCAGCTTTGTCGAGGGGGTGAACGCCACGGCGACGCGACCGGCGGTGACATTCCTGTCATTGTACCGCTGGTCGAGGACCGGATCGCGAACGAAGCCGTCATGCTGGGAATGAATGACTGCGATGCCGAGCGCGATCGTGTTGCTGACTGGGCCGGACACGGCCGCACGTCCTTCCAGCTCGCCGTGTGTGCCGAGCGCGAAGCTCATATTCGCGCGAAAATCCTGCCCCGGCCTGCGCGTCACGAACTTGATCGCGCCGCCGATCGTGTTCTTGCCATAGAGCGTTCCCTGCGGGCCGCGCAGCACTTCGATTCGTTCCAAATCGAGGAGGTCGAGCTGAGTGCCGCGGATGCGCGACAAATAGACATCGTCGATATAGACCCCGACCGCCGGGTCGAACGTCTGGAGAGCGTCCGGCTGGCCGATGCCGCGGATATAGATGTTGGTCGCATCAGAAGATCCGCGGCCCTGGACGATGTTGAGGTTGGGAACCGCGCCCTGAAGACCCGTCGTATCCTGCGCCTGAATGCGGTCGAGGGCGCGCTCGTTGAATGCCGATACCGAAGCCGGCACGCGCTGCAGCCGCTCTTCGGTGCGGCGTGCAGTGACCACGATTTCGCTGGTTGGTCCGGCACCCTCTGCATTCGGCGCTCCTGTCGCTTGCGAGGACGTAGGCTGCTGGTTCGCCTCTTGCGTCGTCTGCTTCGCCGATTGTGCGAAAGCAGGTGTCGCGTAGAGCGCCGCGGCGGCAACCGTGCCGAACAGAGCGGCGCGTACAGAAGTGGCGCGCATTGATTGTCTCCCCCTTTAGGTGCGCGGTTGCACCTGCAGTCAGAATCGTGTGATACTGAAAGTTGAAACGGCTTTCAACTTGCGATTGCGAAAGCTAAGCCGATAGGGGAGGCGCATGAGGGATCGCGGGGATCATCAGGTGCAGGTGAGCGCTGCCAGCGGTGGCAAGGCCCCGCGCACGGCTCGCGGCGAACGCACCTTGCGGAAAATCCTGGACGCGGCGCGGCGCGAATTCGGCGACCATGGATTTGCCGACAGCTCAATTGTCGGGATCACGCAGCGCGCCGGAGTGGCACTCGGCACCTTCTATACCTACTTCGACTCCAAGGAGGCGCTATTCCAGGCCTTGGTCCGCGACATGTCTGGGCAGGTGCGTGAGCAAGTCGGGCCGGCGTTCGGCGGCGCAACTGACGCAATCGATGGCGAGCGCCGCGCGCTCGAAGCCTTCCTCCGGTTCGCCCGCGATCACCGCGATATCTACCGCATCATCGACGAGGCGGAGTTCGTCGATCCGGCCGCCTATCGCGAGCATTATGAAACGACCGCCAGCCGCATTGTCATCCGCCTGACCGCCGCACGCGACAAAGGCGAGATCGATGCCAGCTTCAATGACGAGCAGCTTCAGGTGCTCGCCTGGGCGATGATGGGCGCAAACGTCTTCCTCGGGCTGCGTTTCTTCGTGTGGGACGATGCAGACGAGGAGATGGTGGCGTCGGCGATGAGCCGCGTCTGGCGGCAAGGATTCTCGAGATGAACGATCAAGCGGCCGTTACTGGCGCGCGTTTCGAGGACCGCTTTTTCACGGTTCGCGATGGGCTGCGCCTCCACTACCGCGACTATCCGGGCAGCAGCGACCGGCCGCCCTTGCTTTGTCTTCCCGGACTGACGCGCAACAGCCGCGACTTTGCGGCACTCGCCGAGCGATATTCGCCTCGATTGCGCGTTCTGGCTCTCGAGTTCCGTGGCCGTGCAGGCAGTGATTACGATCCGCAGGCCATGCGCTACAATCCGCTGACATATGCCGAGGACGTGATCGAGCTGCTCGACCAGCTTGGCATTGCGCAAGCGATCTTCGTCGGCACCTCGCTGGGCGGGCTCGTCACGATGACGGTTGGAGCGCTGGCGCCGCGCAGGATCGCTGCAACCATCCTGAACGATATCGGTCCCGAGCTTACTTCGGCGGGGCTCGATCGCATTCGCAGCTATGTCGGCAAGGACGTTCGGTTCAACAGCTGGGACGACGCGGCCGAGACGATCGCCAACAATCTTGGGCGGGTCCCGTCGACCTACACACACGAAGACTGGCTGCGCATGGCGCATCGCGTTTGCCGCGATGAGAAGGGCGAAATCCGCTTCGACTATGACATGGCTATCGTCGTTCCGTTCGAGGCGGCACCTGCGCCCACGATCGACATGTGGCCCCTGTTTGCGACGCTCGCCCAAAAGCCGCTTTTGGTCATTCGCGGCGAAGTCAGCGACTTGCTGAGCGCCGAGGCCGCCGCCAAGATGCAGGCCGCTGCGCCAAATGCGAAGTTCGCCGTCGTGCCGGGTGTCGGCCACGCGCCCGAGCTCGATGAGCCGGAAGCAGTCGCCGCGATCGACAGCTTCCTCGACAGTCTCAATCACTAACGAAAAGGGCGGCCCCAGCGGAGCCGCCCTTCCGTTCCCTGGTCAAGGCCGGGGCGAGGATCGCAGATGGATCCCGGATCAAGTCCGGGATGACTCTACGCAACCCCTGCGGGGCTGCTCGGTCACTTGAGCTCGACCGTGCCGCCGGCGTCTTCGATCTGCTTCTTGATCTTCTCCGCCTCGTCCTTGTTGACGCCTTCCTTGACGGGCTTGGGAGCGCCTTCGACCAGCGCCTTCGCTTCGCCGAGGCCAAGGCCGGTGATCGCGCGGACTTCCTTGATCACGTTGATCTTCTTGCCGCCGTCGCCGGTCAGGATCACGTCGAACTCGGTCTTCTCTTCGGCCGGGGCCGCAGCGGCAGCGCCGCCGCCTGCAGCGGGACCCGCAACCGCGACCGCAGCCGCGGCCGAGACACCCCACTTCTCTTCGAGCGCCTTGGCGAGATCCGCGGCCTCGAGGACGGTCAGTTCGGAAAGCTGGTCGACCAGCTTGGTGATGTCAGCCATTTGATACTCCTTGGGTGGGGCAGCGCCCCATGTTGTCGTGCGTTGATGAAATGTGGTTCGCTTACGCGGCCTGGGCCGCATAGGCGCCGAAGACCCGTGCGAGCTGTGCGCCCGGCTCGTTGACGGTGCGGGCGATCTTGGTCGCGGGCGCCTGGATGAGGCCCACGATGGTCGCGCGCAGCTCGTCGAGCGAGGGAAGCGCAGCAAGCGCCTTGATCCCGTTCACGTCGAGGACCGTGTCGCCCATCGCTCCGCCGACGATCTCGAACTTGTCGTGCGTCTTGGCGAAATCGACCGCAATCTTCGCGGCCGCGACGGGGTCTGCGGACGTCGCCAGAGCGGTCGGGCCTTTCAAAAGGTCGCCGATCGGCTTGTAGCGCGTGTCCTCGAGCGCAATCAGCGCAAGGCTGTTCTTCGCAACTTTGAACTGGGCGCCGGCGTCGCGCATCTTCAGACGCAGGTCCGTGGACTGCGCCACCGTGAGACCGTGATTGCGGGTGACCACAACCACGCTCGTCGCGGAGAAGACGTTCTTCAGCTCGTCGACCAGATCGGCTTTTTGCGATCGATCCATGCCAACTCCAAAATTCGTCCGGATCGCTCCGAACGGGCTTCAACAAAGCCTGGGCAAAATCCCCAGGCGAGAGGTGTCCGTGGGGTTGGGATCGCTGGCGCTTCAAGCAACGCACGACGGAGCGGCGAGCGCTCCGAATGATTCCTGTCCCCGTCTAGGCTGGAAATTAAGAGGCGAGCCTCACCAGCTGTCTCGGACGGCTGCACCGGCGAGCCGGTGCGAGCGCGCGCCTATAGCGAAATCCGCTGGACGATCAAGCCTTTCTCATGCCGGGTGCGCTGCGAGCCAGGCATCAACTTCGGTCCGTACTCGCTGCAGCTTTCCAGCCTCGAACTGGATTCGGTCGATTGCCTCATCGACCGGCTTGCGGTCGGATGCGGCAAGGTTGGCGCTCGCATAAGCTTGAAGCACCGGGATCAGCGTCGCGTCAGTGCTGCTTTCGGCGATCCGCTGCATGAATCTCGACCGTCCCGAAATGTCGACCAGCTGGTTCACCTGAGCGAGGTGTGCAAGGACGAAATCGACGGCCAGGTGCGGGTGTTGTTGCGCGACTTCGGTGATCATCCCCGAACTCGTCGTCTTGCCGGGCTCATTCGTCAGCGCGACGTCGAGTGCGCGGCGGGCGAGCGCCTCGTTGCGCGTTGCGCCGAGCAGCTCGTAGAGCGAAGTGCGCTCGGCAAAGCCGGTTGCCCTCTGCGCTTTCGCGTGAATCGCATTCCAGGTTGCCTCGTTCGCGTTGCGCGCAACTACGCCAAGCCAGGTCTCCTTGAGCGATCCGGGGATCGCGTTCGGGTCTGTCTGCCATGCCGCGAAGAGGCGATTGGCCTCGGCAAGGACGCTCGGATCCTCGAATTTGCCCAATGTGCTGATCAGCGTCGATCGAAGCAGCGCGTCGACCACCGGCTCTCCGGTCCTGGGTACCAATCCGAGCTGCTGGAGCCGCTGACCGTAGATACGGATGACGCGGTTCGCGATCGCCGTCTGCGCGGCAGGATCGGACTCGAGGTCGTCGTACAGGCTGCTCCAGTTCCGAAGCGTCGACTGGACCAGCTTGGCATGGGCGCTCGCCGGAACTTCGGCCAGGAAATCGAGCCCGACCGACATGGGCTGATAGCCCGCGTTTGACAGAGCGAGCTGGTCGTTCAGGACTCCATATCGGTCGACCGGTCCGAGATTCGCGAACCCGTCTTCGAGGGCTCGCGCCTGAGCGGGCTGGTACAAGGTGCGGTAATAGCCCGTCTGCCCGGCGTTGATCAGCAGCGGGCCGCAGCCGGGCACCGAGATTTGGGTCGTCGGACCTCGAGTGACGACCTGGGTCTCGGCGCCGCCCGCGCTCGCGCGGACCGGCACGTGCCAGCTCAGCGGATGTGCCGTCACCTCGGCGCGCCGGTCGTTGGAGAACTGATTCTGAGTCAATGTCGTAACGGTTCGGCCGCCGGAGCACTGGGCAGGGCCGACCTCGATCAGCGGAATTCCCGGTTGATCGGTGAAATCGCGCGCGACCGTGCCGAGTCCGGTCGCTCCGGCGCTTTCGATGGCCTTCCATAGGTCTTCGGTTTTGGTGTTCTGGTAGGCATGCTGGCGGATGTACGACTGAATGCCGCGCTGCCACACTTCGGGACCCGCGAAGCCTTCGAGCATCGACAGAACGGACTCGCCCTTGGAGTAGGTGATCGCGTCGAATGCCTGGTTGGCCTGCTCGACTGTCCGGACGTCTTGCAAAATCGGGTGGGTGGACCTGAACGCATCCTGCCTCATGGCGCTTTCGCGAGCGCCGACATGGTCGATGTCCGCACCCCAATCGGGGTGGAAATGCTGCGTCGCCTTATTCGCCATCCAACTCGCGAAGCCCTCGTTGAGCCACAGGTCACCCCACCAGCCCATGGTGACCAGATCGCCGAACCATTGGTGCGCCATTTCATGGGCTTCGGTCCCGAACACGCGCTGGCGGTCCGCTTCCGACGTAATTGCCGGATCGACCAGCAGGCTGCGTTCGAAGGTGAAGATCGCCCCCCAATTCTCCATTGCGCTGAAGAACTGCGACTGGCCGGGGCCGGCTACATTGTCGAGCTTCGGCAGCGGATACGGCGTTCCGAAATAATCGTTGTAGTAAGGCAGGATCTCCGCTTCCGCCTCGAGTGCGAGCTGCCCTTTCGGACCATTGCCGCGGCTCATCACCACACCGACTTCCTTATCGGCGACCGGTTTCGTGATCCGGTCGAAGTCGCCGTCAGCGAAGAACAGCAGGTAAGTCGACATGATCGGCGTCGTCTGGAAGCGGACCTCCTTGAGCCCGCCCGGCAACGCCTTCGACGAAGCTGCAGGCATGTTGCTGACCGCCATCGTCTTGGCGGCCACTCGAGCCGTCAAATCGAAGGTCGCCTTGTAGTCGGGCTCGTCCCAACCGGGGAAGAAGCGGCGCGCGTCCGCGGCTTCGAACTGCGTGAACAGCGAGCGGGCGTCCTTTCCGTCGGCATCCTTATAGTCGAGCGCGAACAGGCCGTTCGCCTGCGTGTGGATGATTCCGGAATAATCGATGGAGAGGTGGTAGGCTCCGGCCACGATGGTCCGCGGGAAGGACAGCGTCGCTGTTTGCGCTGCTGGGTCAAGGCTGATCCGCGCCGACAGCGCCGAGCCGCCACTGGCCGGCCGAAGGCTTGCGAAGGCCAGCCGCAGGTCCGCGGCATTGAGCACGAGCTCTCGTGTCGGCTTCAGGATCTGGAGATCAATCCCGACGCTGCCGTCGAAGGTAAGTCGTTCGACGTGGGGGATGACAGTCAACGCATAGTGGTGCGGGATTGCGGTCCGCGGAAGCTGCGTCGGCAAGCTCGGATCGACGGTGTCGACTTGCTGGACAGGGCTGGCGGCGGATGAGGATGCGACCGCAAGCGCCGCGGACGCCAAGAATGCAACAACCGATTTCAACACAAACCTCCCGATACGCAACGGCAAGAGACTAGCCGTAGACCCGGATGAAGCGGGACGGTTTCGATAAAAGGACAGCGGGCCTCGACAAAAGAAGCCCCGGACGAAGCGGGTGCTTCGCCCGGGACAATCTCAGGTTCGATGAAAACCGGATGAGCGCTTACTGGCCGCGCTCGCCCTTCTCCGTCGGTGGCGGCGGAGGCGGCGGAGGCGGCGGAGGTGGCGGCGGGCAGGTGCTCGTCGCGGGGATGACCGAGCCGGCCGGGCACGTCTGCGTCGCCGGTGGAGGCGGCGGCGGAGGCGGAGGCGGTGGAGGCGGAGGCGGAGGCGGTGCGAAGTTGTAGACCAAACTCAGCAGCAGGCTGTGCGACTGCCAGCGGGTGTCGGTACCGAAGAACGCGGTGCCCGACGTACAGGTGAAGGCTCCGCAATTGCCAGTGCCCGGATTAAAGGCAAAAGCGTGGGTGCCGCTGCCCCTTGGCCCACGGAAGAAGCGCTACTTCCGGCCAATATCGAAATAGTCGCTGATTGGCGTGTAGACACCGGCCAGCAACTGCCAGGCGAAGCCGCTCTTGCTGCCGTTGAACTGCTTGATGTGGGCATAGCCGGCACCGCCGCCGACGAACCCGCCAGGTCCACCCTGTCCGCCGAAGTCGACCAAGCCGTTGACCATCCCCGAGAAGATGCTGGCGTTGTCGCGGAAACCAAAGGTGTTGGTGGACGAGAAAGTCGTGCCCGCGCCAGCGTTCAACGCAGTGAAGAAGAGCGGGTTGAAATTATTCGACCTGAGTTTGGCGTGCTTGTAGCCGAGCTCGCCTTCGAGTCTGAACATGCCGAAGTCGTAGCCGCCGACAGCGTCGACGTCCCAGCCCATCTTGTAGCGGAAGCTTCCAATACTGGTTCGATTAAAATTGGGGGCTGCGGTGCCCGTGGCCGGCGCAATGAAATTGATGCTTCCGAACAGCGTCTCACTGTGCGGGAGCATCACGCCCGCGTCGATTCCGACGTATGGCGTACCGTCGCGCGCCGCCGCCGGCGCCGCGATCGCTACGGTCGCTGCCGCTGCAAACAAGAGTTTACGCATGAATTACCCCCTTTCGGTGATGGGCTGTGAATTGCCCGCCAACAAACCCCCTGGGCCAAAGTTTCAGTTTTCTGACGCTGAACTCCCCATTGGATGCCGCACTGTGACAACAAGGCCACAACGCCGCTGACTAATCCCGTTTCCCGATGTCGGTCAAGCGACTGAAGGTTAAATACAAACGGCCGGAAAACGCGATTTTCAGCGTTCCCGGCCGTCCGAAAAAATGCTGCCGGATCAGGTTTTCATCCGACTGTCATCAAACCTTCAGGCTCCGGCGATCTCCGCCAGATCGACCTTGACGCCCGGGCCCATGGTCGAGCTGACCGACAGCTTCTTGACGAACTTGCCCTTGGCGCCCGACGGCTTGCCCTTGATGATCGCGTCCATGAAGGCGCGGAAGTTCTCGGCGAGGTCAGCTTCGGAGAAGCTCGCCTTGCCGATCCCGGCATGGACGATGCCCGCCTTCTCGACGCGGAACTCGACCTGGCCGCCCTTGGCGTCGCTGACGGCCTTGGTGACGTCCATGGTCACCGTTCCGAGCTTCGGGTTCGGCATCAGCCCCTTGGGGCCGAGCACCTTACCGAGACGCCCGACGACGCCCATCATGTCGGGCGTCGCGATCACTCGGTCGAAGTCGATCTGCCCGCCCTGGACAGTCTCCATCAGGTCCTCCGCGCCGACGACGTCCGCGCCCGCGGCTCTGGCCTCGTCGGCCTTGGCGCCCTTGGCGAACACTGCGACACGGACGGATTTGCCGGTGCCTTTGGGTAAATTCACGACGCCGCGGACCATTTGGTCGGCGTGGCGGGGGTCGACGCCCAGGTTCAGCGCCAACTCGATCGTCTCGTCGAACCTGGCGGTCGCGTTGCCCTTCACGAGCGAAATCGCCTCATCGACGCCGTAGAACTTCTCCCGGTCGACGGGGGTCAGGGCCTTCTGCCTCTTCGAAAGCTTGGTCATCTCGTCAGCCCTCCCGCACTTCGAGGCCCATCGCGCGGGCGGAGCCTTCGATGATCTTCGCCGCGGCGTCGATGTCGTTGGCGTTGAGGTCCTTCATCTTGACCTCGGCGATCTCGCGCAGCTGCGAGCGGCGGATGGTGCCCGCGACCTGCTTGGAGGGCTCCTGGCTGCCCTTCTGGATCCGTGCCGCCTTCTTCAGGAGGAAGGACGCGGTCGGGGTCTTGGTGACGAACGAGAACGAGCGGTCCGCATAGACGGTGATCACCGTCGGGATCGGCGAGCCTTTCTCGAGCTCCTGCGTCGCGGCGTTGAACGCCTTGCAGAACTCCATGATGTTGACGCCGCGCTGCCCGAGCGCCGGGCCGATCGGCGGCGCCGGGTTCGCAGTGCCCGCAGGCACCTGCAGCTTGATATAGCCGGTAATTTTCTTTGCCATGTCACTCTCGAGTTCGGCGCAAAGTGGGACTTTGCACCGGGTTGAAGTCTAGCGGTACGAACGACCGTCCGAAGGCGATCTCCCGCGGCTCAAACCGTCACCGCGGACTTGATCCGGGGCCTGCCTGCCTTCCGAACGAGAAGAAAAGGCGGTTCCCGGCTCGAAGGCCGGGATGACGAAGGCGGCGCCCCTACACGAGATGGGACAGCGCTGCAACTTATGCTAACGGCCGTGCGGGGGTGGGACGCACAGGAGAGTGTAGTCATGCACAAGCTGTTGTTCCTTGCTCTTCCGCTGCTGCTCGCCGGGTCCGCAGGTCCGGCGCAGGCGAAGACCAAGGCGGCCGACCTCAAATGGGGCGCGGCCCCGCCCAGCTTGCCGAGCGGCGCCCAGATGGCGGTGGTCTCGGGCGATCCCGGCAAGAAGGGCATGTTCGTCATCGAGGTGAAGATGCCGGCGGACTATGCGGTGCCCGCGCACTGGCATCCGACAAACGAGACGGTGAAGGTGCTTTCCGGCAAGCTGCACTATGGAATGAGCGACAAGCTCGACATGGCCAAGGCCAAAACGCTGACCGTTGGACATGCCGTGACCATGAAGGCGAAGATGAACCATTGGGTTCACGCCCCCGGTCCCGCGACGATCCAGGTGAGCGGCATGGGGCCCTTCCAGATCACCTACGTCGATCCGAAGGACGATCCGCGGAATAAGTGAGTCCGGGAGCGCTAGGTTAAACGCCTCGCAATCAATCTCGCGGGCTCAGCAAAGGTTGCAGCAGCTCCGCTTCGGCGTTGACGGTCCGAGCCATGTGGTCGCGCATCGAGCGGGATGCGTCGCAATAGCCGGCCCAGTCGGAGCCCACCGCTTCTGCAGTCCACTTGCCGAGATGCTCGACCGAGTGAGCGATCAGTTCGCCGTCGGCGGCCCGCACGCGCGCGAGGACCTGCGATCCAGCGGCGTCGACGCGCGCGCCCAGATATTCGAGGGTGCGATTGAGGACCGAGCGGCGTTCGATGCTCGCTTGGCTAAGGCGCAGGCGCGCGGAGGTATATTCCAGGCGTGACGGAACCGCGTGCGCGGTGATCTCGCCAAGTTCCTTGATACGCTCGAGCAGCGTCGAATGCGCCGCTTGCAGCTCGGCGAGGAGGCCTGGCGCGGACTGTTGCCGCGGCTCTTGCGGAAATTGTCCGGCACTGAACGGGGACATCGGCAATCTCCCTCGGGAGATCGTCCGTTAGCAGGAGACTCGTTACCAGAGGCTTAGGGGATCGCCGGTGAATCCATCGGAAACGGACTGGGTTACTTGACGCGTTCGACTTGCTCGAACTCGAGCTCGACCGGCGTCGCCCGGCCGAAGATCGAGACGCTGACCTTCACTCGGCCGCGGTCGAAGTCGAGCTCCTCGACGACTCCGTTGAAGCTGGCGAAAGGTCCGTCGAGCACCTTCACCGAATCGCCGATCTCATAGTCGACGTTGATCTTCTGCTTGGGCGCATGGGCCTGCTCTTCCTTGGTCGAGAGCATGCGCGCGGCCTGGGCGTCGGGGATCGGCTGGGGCTTGCCGCCGGGGCCGAGGAAGCCGGTCACCTTCGGCGTATTCTTGACGAGGTGGTAGACCTGATCGTTCATCTCGAGCTTGGCGAGGACGTAGCCGGGCATGAACTTGCGCTCGGATTCGACGCGTTTTCCCCGCTTGATCTCGGTCACGGTCTCGGTCGGCACCTCGATCTGTTCGACGAAGCGATCGAGGCCCATGCGCGTCGCCTCGCTGTTGATGGCGTCGCGGACCTTGTTCTCGAAACCGGAATAAGCGTGGATGATGTACCAGCGGGACATAGCGAAAACCTGTCTAAGTATTCGTTCAAAACATTCCCCAACCCCGCCCCTCCCCCGCAAGCGGGAGAGGGGGAATGGAGACAGTTAGCCGAGCAGGCTCAGCAGATATCTGACCAGCGACGAGAAGAAGGCGTCGACGCCGAAGAAGAAGAGCGAGAGCGCCAGCGTCATGATGATCACCATGATTCCGGTGGCGACCGTCTCCTTGCGCGTCGGCCAATGGACCTTCGCCGTTTCGGCGCGGACCTGACGGATGAATTCGCCGGGAGACGTCTTAGCCACGTTTGCTCTCAACACTTGCGGATAGAAAAGCGCCCCGCGGGACCTCATGGGGCCGGCGGGGCTTGCGGTCACTTAGCGCTGCACGTTTGAGTCTTCAAGTGACGGGGCCTCATCGGATGACGCCATAGCCGTAGACCGGATCGGGACCGGGCGCTCCAAGATCCCGCGCAGCGGCGACCAGCTTGCCACGGCAGCGCGCCGCGGGTCCAAGGCCGCTCGTCTTGCGACTGCCAAGGCACCGCGCGATCCACGCCGAGATGTGTGGAGCGGCGAACGATGTTCCCGAGAACAATCGGAATCCGCCGGCGGCTGATGCTCCGGGTTCCCGGACGCCGGGCGCTGCGACGACGATATAGCCGCCCTGATTGGCATATCGGTACACGCGGTTCGCCTGGTCGACTGCGGTGACGGCGATCACATTGCGAAGCGCGGCCGGATAAGCCGGCGGCGCCGTCGGGCCGCCATTGCCGGCCGAAGCGACGATGGTGATCCCGCGCTGCATCGCCCGGACGATCATCGTGTCGAGAATGGCGTTGCGAGGGCCGGCCAGGCTGATGTTCACCACCGGCACCTGCTGCTCGGCGAGCCAGTCCAGGGCAGCGGCAATGGCGTCCGCTGAGGTGAACGGCGCGCCGGCGCCACCGGTCCGGAAGACGTTCGCTGCAACCACATCCCGCGTACCGTCGCTGACGAGGATCGATGCGACGGCCGTGCCGTGCTCCGGAAGGCTCGCCGCCTGCCCACTCCCGAAGCCCCGAGTGCGCACGTTCGCCCCTTGGAAGAACGGGTGTCGGACCACTGCCGTATCCACCATCCCCACCCGCAACTTGCCGTCCTTGCGTCCAAGCCGAGCCCCTGTGGCATCATCTTCTGCAAGCTCTCCCGCCGGGAGCATTCCGTAATAATGGGTGAAATCGACAACCGCCTTCGGATCGAGAATGTGGATCCGTTGAATAGCTTCGGCCTCGCTCACGCCGGAAGGTACGGCGAGGCGGACCATCGACTCCCCAAGCTCCTCGAGCCGGATGCGCTCGATCAGCCGGAAGCCTTGCCGAGTGGCCTTGGACAACGCGGACTCTGAGAGATCCAGCGCGGCTACCTCGTCGCGGCGGATCGGAAAGCCGCGGCCGTCGCGGTCAGGGTTTTCGACTGCCGCCAGATCCTGCATCGCGGCGCTCGCCGAACGATCCTCCGAACGCTGAGCATCCCGTGTCATGTCATCGGAGATCTTGACCTGTTCTTCAGCAAGATCCGCCTCGATCTTGGCGGTCTCCTCGCTGCGCTGCGAGTCCCATTTCAGCTTGTCGGCGTCGAGCTTCGCGAGATCCTCCTGCGCCTTCGCGGGATCCTTGGCCGCATCCGCTTCGATCTTGGCTTTTTCATCGAGGTAGCGCTGCTCATCGCGCGCGGTGTCCGCGGTGACCTTGGCGAGATCTTGGGTCGCTTTTTCGGCGGCTTGAGTTGCCGCATCGGCCGCGTGGGTGGCGCGATCCCCGCTGCCGCTGCCGCCGCCACCCGGACCCGGGTCGGCGGCCGAAGCCGGGCATCCGCAGCACAGGATTGCAGCTGCGACGGCGACCTGAACGTGACGTATGGGAACGAATGCGCTCATCAGGGACTCAAACGTGCGATCAGCCTTATTAGTCCGCTGCGGGTCGCGAAGCATTCGTAAAGTTGAAGTCCCAAATGGAATATTGAGACGCAATGGCCGTTAGAAATGCAGATGAGACGCTCCGCCAGGAGGCGGCGCGGAAGGAAATTCATGCTGCCTTGCCATTGCTCTTGCCCCGGCTCCGCCGATTTTGCCGCGGATTGGCCGGTTCCCTCGATGGGGGAGACGACCTCTGCCAGGAGGCGATCGCTCGCGCGCTCGCGGGGGCGGGCGGGTTTGAGCCTGGCTCACGGCTCGACAGATGGATCTTCCGGATCGCGCGAAACATCCAGATCGATTCCGGGCGCCGGCGCCGCACGCGAGGCGAAGAGGTCGATGTCGACTACGCCGAGTCAACGGCCGGCGACGACGGAAGGCAGGTCACCGAAGCGCGGTCCGACCTGGCGCGGGTGCGATCCGGTTTCCGCGATCTGCCCGACGATCAGCGCATGCTGATGCTGCTCGTGGTCGTCGAGGGATTCAGTTACAAGGATGCGGCGGAAACGCTCGAAAACCCGCTCGCCACAGTGATGAGCCGACTGTCGCGCGCCCGAAAGGCGCTCGACAGATGCCTCCACGGGGGTGCAAAATTGGAGGCATGAGTGGTGGGACGGACGACATGCTGAGCGCCTATCTCGACGGCAGCCTCGACGAGGCGGGATGCGAGAAGGTGAGAGCGCTCATCGCCGGCGATCCCGCGGTCGCGGAAGAGTTCGAGCGCTTGCGCTCCAATGACGGGTTGCTGCGGGCGGCACTGACGGAAGGCATCGCCGATCCGGCCGACGAGGACGCCCTTTCCCGGTTCGGCCTGCGTCGGGAGCCCCAAGCGAAAGTTGCGGCGCTGTCCGCTCGAAGAGCGGCCAACGACAATCTGCGGAGGTGGGTTTGGCCTGCCGCCGCTGCGATCGCCGCGAGCGCTGCCGTATTGATGATTGCCCGTCCTGCAGCGCAGCCGGAGCCGTGGCAGACAGGGGCGTTCAGCGAAGCACTGGAATCCACGCCGTCTTTGCACGAGGCGTCGCTTCCAGGCGGCGCGTCGGTTTCGCCGGTGTTGAGCTTTATCGCCGGCGACGGTCGTTTTTGCCGTGAGTTCCACCTGGCCGGCGGGAGGGGAGCGGCGGGTCGTGAGGGCCTCGCCTGCCGGCGTCAGGATGGCGAATGGCAAGTGATTGCCTTTGCCCCTTCGGCGGGAGCCCTCGCCTCAGGCAATCGCATCGAGGTGGCCGAAGGTCCGAGCGTAGCCGGTCTCGATGCCGTCTATCAGCGGCTCCGGGCGTCCGACCCGCTCCCGGCCGGCGAGGAGCGATCGCTCATCGCGAAGCATTGGTCGAAGTGATCCGATCCGCAGCGGAATAAACGCCGATTTGTCCCGTTTGCCTCATATCGCCGGTCATCGGGACCGGGGAATCGGAGGCATTTATGAAGACACTTTCGAAAATCTCGCTTGCACTCGTCTCGGGCGCGGCCCTCGGGGCTGTGCCGAGCGCCGTTCTTGCGCGGCACGGTGCCGACAATCCTCCTGGCGATATCCGCATGGGCCGCGGAGCTGACGATCTTGCGGGCAACATTCGCATGGGGCGCGGAGCTGACAATGCGCCGGGCGACGTCCGCATGGGCCGCGGCGCGGACGATCCCATCAACCACGATCTGCGGAACAACGATCGCCGGGATAACGACGCGAATGAAGTCGAAGACAATGACGTGAACGACGTCGACGCGAACGATAACGACGTGAATGACGATCGCGGTGTCGACAATCCGGCCAACCATGACGCGAACGACGACCGGGGCGTCGACAATCCCGCCAACCATGACGTGAACGACGACCGGCCTCACTGAGTCAGGCCGGTAAGCGGACGTTCGGCCGGCGGCGATCCGCCCTTGCTCACCGCCGGCGTCGAGCTCCGGACAAGTTCGGCTTGTCCGGAGCTCGGGTTCGCTTCATCTTGAGGAAAAAGGGGGGAGCATGCCGAGTATCAGAAGATCGTTGACGGGCTTTGCCGTGAGTTCGGCGGTGCTCCTATCATCGGGAGCCCACGCCGCGCAGCGAACCATTTGGACGATCAGCAGCGGCGCAAGCTATTCGAGCGGCGACTACGGCGATGTGTCCGCGACCAGAGTGTTCGCGATCCCGTTCAGTCTGACCTATCACCGGGGCGGGCTGAAGCTGCGCGCGTCCCTTCCCTGGGTGAGAATTTCGGGTCCGGGTTCACTCATTCAGACGCCGGAAGGCCGGGATGCCGGCGGGGGCGGCACGACGACCGGAAACAGCAACTCCGGGGGCGGCGGTCCGGGACCGTCCGGCGGCGGCGGGGATGTCGAATCCGGCGACGATTCAGGTGGTTCTGGGGGTGGCGGCAGCGGCGGGGGCGGTGGTTCCGGCGGCGGTTCCGGCGGACAGGGTAACGGCCCCCGCAGCGGAATCGGCGACCTGACGCTCGCCGCGGTCTACAGCGCATCGCTCGGCAGCGGCTTCTATGTCGAACCGGGCGTAAAGCTGAAGCTGCCGACTGCTTCGCGGCGCAAGCGTATCGGCACCGGCAAGACCGACGTCACGGTTTCCGGGGATCTGGTGAAAGAGTTCGGCGACGTGACGATCTACGCCGGCGGCAGGCGGCGCTTCACCGGGAAACCCGTAAACCAGAACCTGCGCTCGATCTGGGGCGCGGGCGCCGGCGCCAGTCTTCGCGCTACTCGGTCGCTTTTCATCGGCGCTGATTATGACTGGCAGCAGTCGGCAATCCGCGGAAAAGGCGCAAGCAGCGAACTTACCGGCTGGGGCAGCTTCCGGCTGACACGCCAGGGACGGCTGACTCTGTCAGCAACAAAAGGGTTCACGCGCAATAGCGCGCATTATGCCGCAGCGGCGATCGTCAGCTGGCGCTTTTAGAGGCAGCGCCCGCGGCATGGCAGGAGTGGAGGGACTCGAACCCCCGGCCCTCGGTTTTGGAGACCGATGCTCTACCAACTGAGCTACACTCCTAGGCCGTGGCGGCGAGGTAGCTAGCCGCGAAACTTCGCGCAAGGCTGCGCGGCAAATCAGCGGTGGCGCTGGATGCTTGCGGTGCAATCGGCGCACTGAGCCGCGCCGCTGACCACCGGCAGCCCGATCCACGTCCCTTCAGCTCCCGTGAACACCCGCTGCGTCGCCGCGCGATAATCGGCGGGCTTGGCGAACATGATGTTGGGGACGAAGGTCTGCGGATTGCGGTCGTACAAGGGGAACCAGCTCGACTGGATCTGGACCATCAGCCGGTGGCCGGGCTCGACCACGTAATCGACGTTGGGGAGCTCGAATTCATAGGTGACCGGCTGGTTCGCGGGAAGCGGCTGGGGATGCGCCGGGTCGGCATGATAGCGGCCGCGCATCACGTCCATCGCGATTCCGAGCTGGTAGCCGCCCATCTCGGGTTTCTGCGGATATTGGTCGGGGTAGACGTCGATCAGCTTGACGACCCAGTCGCTGTCGGTGCCGCTCGTGGAGGCGACGAGGTGGACCAGCGGCGTTCCGGCGAGCTTGAGCGGCTGCGACAGGGGCGGGGTCTCATAGGTGAGGACGTCGGGGCGGCCGGCG
>DATMHG010000037.1:0-11380 GCA_035555035.1 Sphingomicrobium sp. | reverse complement strand
TTGCCCATGAGGACCGACGGAATGGCGGCGCGCTGGATCGGGGTCGGTTCGCCATAGCCGCTGTCTTCCACGGCTTGGAGCAATTCGTCGGAGAGGCCGAGATCGGCAAAAGTCATTCAAATTCCGGATGATAGAGGTGAGTCCGAAGCTTCTTCCAGGCCATTCGGCTGCAGTGCAGCGGCTAAGCGGAGCCTTCGGGGCTTGTCAAGGAATGTGGGGATTGGAGGCCCTTGAACCAAGGGCCGGCTATCGCAACTTCGGCTCCAATAGTCTGAACCGGTCGATGGTGCAGCTGCCGCCCATGCGCGAGCGGATCGCGTCGCGTCCGGCACAGAGCCGATCGCCCTGCGGCTGGATGTAGAATCCACCGTAGAAGTCGAGAGCGGGGCAATCCTCTTCGAATTGGGCGCGGACGCGCGCGCGGTTCACGAATATGAAATCGACTTGCTCGGGACCGGAGAGAAGCGCGCCGCGGATGGCGTCCACTGGAATGCACTTTGGTCCTTTATGCTCGATCCACTGGATTTGAGGGCCGGGCGGCCGCGGCTGGACGGGCACGCGCATGATCACCTCGTCCTGGATCACGAGGCGGGTGACGGTCTGCTGCATCGCCGCCGGCTGCACGGCGACAAGGCCGATGAGCAGCGGAATGAAGCTGAAAAATGCGACCGGATTCACTGATTGCCTCGCCCTCGCCGACCGGGCTTCGCAGTGAAGCGTTGAATAATCAATGAACTAGAGCCCGCTGCTGGGCGACGGCAGGGAGGAGCGCCGCAGCTTGCCTAATGGCTGCAACCCCAATAATGCGCGCACGAAATTATTGACCGGCAGGTTCGCGCCTCCTGCGCGGAGCCGCCCCGATTGGTCCCCAGGAGATGAACAGGATGGCGACAGCCGCCCCGACCCAGAATCTGCCGCTCTTTTACAAGGCGCTCGAACCGCTGAACGTCACGCAGCACGGCAAGATGAAGGTGCGCGCGGTGCCCGCGACGCCGGAGATCAGTGCCACGCATGCCATTCCGCTGACGGTGGACGAGTTCACGCTGGTGCAGCGTCATTATCCGATCGTCTTTTCGATCGGCGACAATCCGATCCCCATGGCGTTGATGGGCCTCAATGAAGGCGTGAACGTGTTCATGGGCGCGGACGGCCGACCGCTCGACCAGCAGACCTACATTCCTGCCTATATCCGCCGCTATCCCTTCCTGCTCGCGCGGCTCCGGCCCGAGAGCGACGAACTGTCGCTGTGCGTCGATCCGACCGCCGGAGCGGTGGGCGAGTTCGACGAGGGCGAGGCCCTGTTCGATGGCGGCCAGCCGAGCGAGGCGACCAAGGCCATCCTGCAGTTTTGCGAGCAGTTCGAAGCCGCGGGCCAGCGAACGGCGGCCTTCATGGAGGACCTCAAGAAGAGCGACCTCCTGATGGAAGGGGAAGTGGCGATTCAGCCGGAGGGCGCACCGCAGCCATTCGTCTATCGCGGCTTCCGAATGGTCGACGAGGACAAGCTCAAGGAGCTTCGAGGCGACGAGCTGCGCAAGATGAACCAGAACGGCATGCTGCCGATCATCTACGCGCACCTCTTCTCTCTGGCGCAGATGCGCGATGTGTTCGGCCGCCAGATGAGCCAAGGCAAAGCGCCCGAGCAGGTCCCGCAGCCCGCGCCGGCTACCGTCTAAGTATCCGCTGCAATTCTGGTCGACTGGCTGAGGCTCAGCCTACGCGCGGATCAGGCATAGCCGTATCCTAGCGAAGCCGGACTGATGACCTTTTTGACGGTCCAGCTTCCAGTCCAGGGCGCCGGCTGACCGGGTGCGTTGAAGACCAGGGTGGATTGAAGATCATAACCCGGCGAGTTTTTCGTCGGAACATATGATTTGACCTTGGGATGCTGCCGCTTCCAATTCTCCCACAACAGGTCGAGGTAGGCATGGTGCAGGAAGAATACCGGATCGTTCGGCGATGTGGCCTGAGCCATGTTTCCGCCGACCCATCGGTGAACCGGATTGTGAAGCACCCCTTCCGATGTGCGCTCGAAGCTGGAAGGGGAGGGTGCGTACGGCGTCTTCGCCAGGCCTGCCGCAACTTGGGCGGGATTAGGCAGCCATGACGTGGAATCGTCGCCAAATTCACGAAGCAATGCAGGATCGCCCGTGGCGCCATCCCACACTCGGATTCGAAAGTTTCCGCTTGCATATGCGAACGGCCCGGAAATCACGCGACCTCCCTGGCTCGCGTCGCCGTCGCCGCCGAGGAAATCGTCGGTGAACGGATTGGACGAAGGCGCGTAGTGCCAGTCCCAATATGGCAGGGTGATCGAGCTGTCGTTCGATGCCTCCTGGAGAGCCAATTCGAACTGGCGCAGCAACACACGGTGCCACGGATAGAAGAGCGGACCTCCGTGCGGCATCGGCATGATCATGGCGGGGCCATCGACCATCGCATTCTTGTGGATTTCAACGAAGTCGTCGTAACGATTCTGGGCACCGGGATGTAGGACGCTGTCCACGGAGTTCTTCAACAGAAGAACCGCGTTCACGAATTTGTTTTTGTCGCCCGCGTCCAGATCGCGATGATTGCGGCGGATATCCATCTCGCCCTCTCCTAAATCGCAATTCTCGGCACGCCTGGAAATCATAACAGCAATGATGCCGAGTCCCGAGTCCGGCAGCCAGCGCCGAATGAACATTCCTGCAGGTGGAAACTCGCCGCACGTTGGGGTCGGGGGTGCGGGGACCTATTCCGCAGCGGTCGCGTATTGGCGGCCGAGCAGACTCTCACCGAGGCCGAGAGCAAGCGCCTCGATCAGCTGCGCGCCCTTGTCGAAACCCGGCCCCGCTCTCTTCAATCCGGCGTCGAGATAGATTCGACGGTCGAGCTCGATCTGCAGCGCGTGCACTCCGCGTGCGGGCCTCGCGTGGCGCTCGATCACATGACCGCCGGCGAACGGATCGTTCAATCCCGCTTCAAAGCCGCTGCGGCTCGCGATCGCCACCGCTTCGCGGCTGAGCCAATTGTCCGCAGTGCGGCCGCGGCAGTCGCCGAACACGACCGGAGGGACATCTTCGGGCGGCGGCGGCATCGAATGGCAGTCGAGCAGGAGCGCGCAGCCGAACCGATCGAGGAGCATCGTGAGCTGCTGCTCGATTGCATCGTGATAAGGTCGATGCGCCTGCGCAATACGCTCCTCGAGCTGGTCGCGAGTGATCGGCCGGCGCCACAAATAGCCGTGCTGCTGAGTGCGTCCCGGCACGATTCCCAAACCGCCGCGTGCGCGCGCCGTCACTGGTCCGCGGCGCGCTCCATCGACCACCGACGGATCGACTTCATCCTCTGCCCGGTTGCAATCGACCGCCGCCCGAGGTGCTCGCGCAATCACGGCCCCGCAGCCTTTTTGGACCGCACGCCAGATCAGCCGGTCAACCAGCGGGTCCTCGAGCGTGGTGAGCGACGCTCTCCCCGTCGCCGCCATCGCGACCAGCCATTCGGGATAGTCGCGGCCCGAGTGCGGGACCGATAAAAGCACCGGAAGATCGCCGCGCGGCGGATGGATGATGGGAGGGGCCAGGCTCATCACGGTAAATTTTGTGCCAGTTTAAGACTATATTGGGGACCTGCAACGCGCGAGAGCGTTATTCGCTTCTGGCAAAACGCTCGGGATCATAGCATAGGTGTGGCGATGGCACGGATTCTTCTCGCCGAAGACGATACGTCCATGCGCGAGTATCTCCAGCGCGCTCTGCAGCGTGTCGGCTACGAGGTGCAAGCCGTCGGCTGCGGCACGGAAGCGATGCCGTTGCTGCACAATGAGCAGTTCGACCTGCTTCTGACGGACATCGTGATGCCCGAGATGGACGGGATCGAACTTGCGCAGAAAGCGAGCGCCATCGATCCGGCGATCCGCGTCATGTTCATCACCGGCTTTGCCGCCGTGGCCCTCCAGGGCGGCCGCACCGCGCCGGAGGCCAAGCTGCTGTCCAAGCCCTTCCACTTGAAGGACCTGGTGATGGAAGTGGACCGGATGTTCCAGACCGAGGACCAGCACGGCCGCCTCTGAGGCGCCGCTTCACCCTAACGCATTCGCTGATTGGAAAAATGGTGGGCGTGGCAAGGATTGAACTTGCGACCCCTGCGATGTCAACACAGTGCTCTACCACTGAGCTACACGCCCACTCGGGGCTGGCATTTAGGGGGCCGGGGTGACGGGCGCAACCCGCCTTCGCGGCTGCCCGGGCCGCGTGGTCATTGCTGCGCGACGACGACTGGAACATGGTATGCGTCGAGCAGCTTCCGGATCTCGCCCGAGCGGCGAGCGAGGATCTGGTCGACCTGCTTCAATAGCTCCTGGTTATCCTTCTGCACTCCGATTGAAATGTCGAACTGCATCGGCCACTCCATGTCCGCGAACCAGGGCGTCACAGGTTCCAGGCGGAGCGGCACCGGCGACCGAGCGGCGAAATAGCCCGCCAGCGGACCCCAGACCATCGCGACATCGACATCCCCGTGCTCGACGGCTTCGACGATGGCTGCCGGCGGGTTGGGGCGGCGATAGTCGCCGTACAGCATGTAGCCGCGCACGTTGCCGATGATGCCCCGGCTGGCCAGCGCATGGGCCGGAGGCGTGTTGGTGGCGTCATTGCCGATCATCTGCACGCCGATCTTGAGATGCTTGAGGCGCGGATCGTCGAGGGTCAGACCCTTCAGGCCGGCGCCTTGCCGAGTCACGAACACGTAGGTCGACCGGTAATAAGGGCGGCTGGTCGCGACCATTTCCACATTGCTGCCGATGCCCGGCCAAAAGTCGCAACTTCGCTCATTGAGCGTATTGCGGACGTAACCGCGCCTCTGCGCCCACCAGACGTAGCCGAGCTTCGCGTGAAGATCGGACGCGATCATCTCGGCGAGCTTGTTCTCGAAGCCCTGACCGGCGCGGTTGGAGAAGGGGAGATTGTTGGGATCGGCGCAGGCGGTAAGCTTGCGCGGCGCTACGAGGCTGCACGAGCCGAGGAGCAAGGCTGCGAACACGAGGGCGGCGACTTTCTTCACCTGGGCGCCGCCATTGCACCCCACGGTCGACCGCCGAGCTGCACCGTCCGCTCGATCTTGTTCTTTTCGAGATCGATGATGGTCAGCGTACCGGACAGACCGCTCGCCGCGTAGAGGCGCTTCTCATCGGGCGAGAGACCGATGCCCCAGGTCCGTTCCCCGGTTGGGAACCAGCGCACGACGGCGTAGCTGGAGGGATCGATCTCGGCGACGCGATTGGAGCGGCCCATCGCGACGAACACGCGCTTCTCATCGTGCGTGGCGCGCATTTCGATCGCCTGCACCGGCTCTGGAATGTCGAAGCTCTGCGTCAGGTCGATGGTGTGGACGATGCGCCGCGAGGCCGTGTCGAACACGCTGATCGTTCCCCGCTGCTCGGAGGAGACCCATGCCGTCCGGCCGCCGTGAAGGAACAGGACGAAGCGGGGACGGCTGCCGACCGGCACGCTGTCGAGCAATTGGCCGGTACGCGCATCGATGAAGTGGGCCAGATTGGCCACCTCGGACGTCGCGATGACGAGTTTGCCGTCGGGGCTGACGCCGACACCTTCGGGCTCGGGCCCAACACGGACTTCGCGCGTGATCCTACCGCTCTTGAGGTCGAGGAAGGAGACGGCGCTGTGGTCCTCGTTGGCGATGTAGAGCGTCGAGCCGTCAGGGCTTACGGCGAACCGTTCGGGATCGGAGCCCGAGCCGTAGGTCGCGAGGCGGCTGCGCGAGTGGATGTCCCACGCTTCGATCCGGTTCGCGTTGCTCGCCGCGACGTAGAAGATCTTGCGGTCGGGCGAGAATGCCATGCCGCGCGGGCGCAGACCGGTCGCGAGTTGTCCTTCTATCCGCCCGGTCGCGCCGTCGAGCACGGTGACGCTGTTCAGACCCTCGTTCGAAATGAAGACTACGTCGTTGGAAGGCTGCGTCTGCCGCGTACAAGAGGCGAGAAGGACTGCAGCCAAGGCGACGATCTGGAGCGGACGAATGGTCGGTTCTCCCGAACTGGCGCCCGCTGCATAGTTGCCGGTGTAAACCGCGTCGAGCGTGGCCTGCGTCCGGATCGCCGAGCTTTTTTAAAGCAGTCGCGGAACGGGTCTCAATGGCCGCTCGTTCGCGGCACTGGCGCGCGAACCTGATCGGGAGCGGACTCATGAGCACGAATGGCCTCGAAGTCTTTGATAAGACGCTCGAAACGACGCACATCTGGCTCAAGGAGATCATGGAGGACGTCGGCCCTGACCGGCATGCCGCCTGGCACGTGCTTTCAGTGGTCCTGCAGCGTGTCCGCGACCGGTTGCCGCTGCCGCTCGCGGCGCATCTTGGCGCTCAGCTGCCGATGCTGATCCGCGGCGTCTATTACGACCAGTTCGATCCGAGCCGCCTACCGGGTGACCGGATGACGCGAGAGCAGTTCATCGAGGACGTTGCCGACGGATTGCGCGATACGCGTCCAATCGATCCTCTAATCGCGATCGGCTCGGTCTTCGGCGTTCTCTCCCGGCATGTGTCCGAAGGGCAAATCCGCAAGGTCTGCGACGCGCTCCCGCGCTCGCTTCGAAACATGTGGCACGACCACGACCAGCTGCTGATCGTCGAAACGATCGAACCGGCGAACTTTTAGAGGCAAGCCTCGAGGTATGGCTGGTCGAAGCCAAACTGCTTGGCCTTTTCGAGCGTGTAGGGACGCAGGCCCATCGAGCGATATTCGCCGAGGATCTTTCCGTCGGCGGTCTCGTCGAGGTACTCGAACTTGAACAGCTCCTGGGTGACGATGACGTCGCCTTCCATGCCGATCACTTCGGTGATGTTGGTCGTGCGACGCGAACCATCGCGGAGGCGTTTCACCTGAACGATCAGGTCGACCGAATCCGCGATCTGACGTGAGATCGCCTCCTTCGGCACCTTGATGTCCGACATCATCACCATGTTCTCCATACGCGCGAGGCATTCGCGCGGGGAGTTGGAGTGAAGCGTCGCCATCGAGCCGTCGTGGCCGGTGTTCATGGCTGCGAGCAGGTCGAAGCACTCCGGTCCGCGAATCTCGCCGAGGATGATGCGATCGGGACGCATACGCAAAGCGTTGATGACGAGGTCGCGGATGGTGATCGCGCCCTGGCCCTCGAGGTTCGGCGGACGCGTTTCGAGCGGCAGCCAGTGCGGCTGCTGAAGCCGAAGCTCGGCCGCGTCCTCGATGGTGATCACGCGCTCGCCCGGGTCGATCATCTTCGACAAAGCGTTGAGCATCGTCGTCTTACCCGAACCGGTACCGCCGGAAATGACGACGTTCATTCGGGATGCGCCGGCGATCTTGAGCACCGTCGCCATCTTCTCCGACATCGATCCGAAGCCGCGCATCATGTCGAGCGTGATCGGCTTTTCGGAGAACTTACGAATCGAGATGGCGGTGCCGCGAAGCGACAGCGGCGGGATGATGACGTTGACGCGGCTGCCATCCTGGAGCCGGGCGTCGCAGAGCGGGCTGGTCTGGTCGATGCGGCGTCCGACCTTGTTCACGATCCGCTGCGCGATCTGGAACAGATGCTCCTCGTCGCGGAACTGGATCTGAGCGATCTCGAGCTTGCCCTTGCGCTCGACGTAGGTCTGCTCGGGGCCGTTGACCATGATGTCGCTGACCGCCGGATCGGCGAGCAGCTCTTCGAGCGGGCCGAGGCCGAGCAGCTCGTCGACCAGCACCTTCTCGAGCGCGAATTGTTCACGCCGGTTGAGCGTGATCTTCAGCTCGGCGAGCACCTCGCTGATGATCGGGCGGAATTCCTCGGCGAGCTCGTCCTTGTTGAGCGTTGCGGCGGCTTCCGGATCGACGCGCTCGAGCAAGCGCGGAAGCACCTGTTCCTTGATGCGGTGGACGGAAGCCTCGAAGCCTTCGCTCTTGCTGCTCCCTTGCTCGCCACTCGCGTTCTGGCGCGCGGTGAGCCGGTCCATGGCGCCTTGCTTGGGCGTCGATCCGTCTTCGGAGACCGGAGCATCGACGGGCGGAGTCAGGTCATCGAGCGGCGGGAATTGTTCGCCGCCGGGTTCTGGCGTGTCACGGCCGACAGCGGCGGTGCCGGGTCCGCCCTTCATGGGCTTGGCGACGCCGAAGTTCGGACGGCCGCCGCTCACCCCGCCACGCTTACCGAATGCGCTCATTCCCACCCTGCCGTTACGGTTCTCAGGAGATGCCGGGTGGTGAATAGGGGTGAAACCTTTTAGAAAAAGCTAATTGATGAGGGGTCGTGGTTAACCGGCCTACACCATTTATGCGCCGGCGCTTTCGGCAAGGACTGTGAGGCCGCGGTCGCTCACTTCGGCGAAGCCTCCTGTGACCGGGATGCGCTCGGGCTGCGTTCCCTGGCTGCGGTAGACGGCGACGTCGCCGTTGCGGAGCGTGGTCATGTAGGGAGCGTGACCCGCCATGATCCCGGATTCGCCCTCGGTGCCGGGGACGACGACCATGTAGACGTCGTCGGACATCACCAGCCGGTCGGGGGTGACGAGCTCGAAATGCAGATCGGCCATCAGTGCTTGCTTTCAATCTTCGCATCGAACGCGTGGGTCGCGGCTTCGAACTTGTCGCGGCAGCCGGTGTTGCAGAAACCCACGACCTTGCCGCGGTAGAGCGTCAGACTGTCCCCGCTGACCGGCTTGCCGGACCAGGGGCAGGTCTCGTTGACGCAGTCTTCGAGTTTCAGTTCGTTCATCGTCCGCTTCCCCCCTCCCGCCTGCGGGAGGGGCAGGGGGAGGGCATGTGTTGTTGAGCGGGTGAAAGACAGGCCCTCACCCCGACCCTCTCCCGCGAGCGGGAGAGGGAAAATGGCTTAAGCTTCCTGCGCCAGCTTCTCGGCCTTGGCGACCGCTTCGTCGATCCCCCCGACCATGTAGAAGGCGGCTTCGGGAAGATGGTCGTACTCGCCGTCGACGACCGCCTTGAACGAGCGGATCGTGTCCTCGAGCTGGACGAACTTGCCGGGGATGCCGGTGAAGACTTCGGCCACGTGGAACGGCTGCGACAGGAACCGCTGGATTTTTCGGGCGCGGCTGACGGTCAGCTTATCTTCTTCGCTGAGTTCGTCCATGCCGAGGATGGCGATGATGTCCTGCAGGCTCTTGTAGCGCTGCAACGTCGCCTGGACGGCGCGGGCCGTCTCGTAATGTTCCTGGCCGACGACGCGCGGCTCGAGCACGCGGCTGGTGGAGTCGAGCGGGTCCACCGCCGGGTAGATGCCGAGCTCGGAGATCGCGCGGCTGAGCACGGTGGTCGCGTCCAGGTGGGCGAAGGAGGTCGCCGGCGCCGGGTCGGTCAAGTCGTCGGCCGGCACGTAGATCGCTTGCACCGACGTGATCGACCCCTTGTTGGTCGAGGTGATCCGCTCTTGCAGAGTACCCATATCGGTCGCGAGCGTCGGCTGGTAGCCGACGGCTGAAGGGATGCGGCCGAGCAGCGCCGACACTTCCGAACCCGCCTGGGTGAAGCGGAAAATGTTGTCGACGAAGAAGAGCACGTCCTGCCCTTCCTGGTCGCGGAAATATTCGGCGACCGTCAGGCCGGAGAGCGCGACGCGGGCGCGGGCGCCCGGCGGCTCGTTCATCTGGCCGTAGACCAGCGCGACCTTCGAGCCCTCGGGCGTCGGCTTCCCGTCCTTGTCCTTGGCGATGACGCCGGCGTCGAGGAACTCGTGGTAGAGGTCGTTGCCCTCGCGGGTGCGCTCGCCGACTCCGGCGAACACCGAAGTGCCGCCGTGGCCCTTGGCGATATTGTTGATCAGCTCCTGGATCAGCACCGTCTTGCCGACCCCGGCGCCGCCGAACAGGCCGATCTTGCCGCCCTTCGCGTAAGGCGCGAGCAGGTCGATGACCTTGATTCCGGTGACGAGGATCGAGGTCTCGGTCGACTGGTCGACGAACGGTGGGGCTTCTGCGTGGATCGGCGCCGTTTCCTTGCTGCCGATCGGGCCGAGCTCGTCGATCGGCTCGCCGATGACGTTCATGATTCGGCCGAGGGTTTTGGGGCCGACGGGCACGCGGATCTCCGAGCCGGTCGAGCGGACTTCCTGGCCGCGGGTGAGGCCGTCGGTGGTGTCCATGGCGATGGTGCGGACCACGTCCTCGCCGAGGTGCTGCGCGACCTCGAGCACGAGGCGATTGCCGTGGTTGTCGGTCTCGAGCGCCGAGAGGATCGGCGGCAGGTCGCCTTCGAACGCGACGTCGACGACGGCGCCGATGACCTGGCTGACCCGGCCGACGAGATTGCTCGGCGAAGTGACGTTCGCCGGGCCGGAGCCGGTCGCGGAAGTCGCGGCCTTCGGTGCGGCTTTCTTGCGGGGTTTGGTATCGGCGGCGGTGGCCATTTCTCTTCTTTCCTTCTCGTCACCCCGGACTTGATCCGGGGCCTGCCTTTCTTCTGTCCGCCGTCCGAAAGGAAGGCGGGTCCCGGCTCAAGGCCGGGATGACGGTTAAACTACAGCGCTTCCGCGCCCGAAATAATCTCAACCAATTCCGTCGTGATCGCAGCCTGACGGGTCCGGTTGTACTGGATCGTCAGGCGGTTGATCATGTCGCCCGCGTTGCGGGTCGCATTGTCCATCGCGGTCATCTGCGAGCCGTAGAAGCCGGCCTGGTTCTCCAAGAGAGCGCGGTAGATCTGCACCGCGATATTGCGTGGTAGAAGGTCGGCGAGGATCTCCTCCTCGTCCGGCTCATATTCGACGGCGGCCGGAGCGGCGGTCTTGTGGCCTGCGACGGCGTGCTCCGGCTCGTCGGGAGGGTGCCGCGGGACCGGAATCATCTGGTCGACGGCCGGTTCCTGGACGAGCGTGGAGCGGAAGTTCGCATAGGCGAGGTGGACCACATCGATCCCGTCTGTGACGTAGCGATCGATGATGTCCTTCGCGATGGCTTGCGCTTCGGCGTAGCTCGGGTTCTTCATCTCGCTGGTGTCGTACTGGGCGATGATCTGCTTCGGGTAGAGCCGCTGGATGACCGGGCGGCCCTTGCGGCCGACGATATAGAACAGGACCGTCTTGCCGTTGGCGATCAGCTCGTCGGCGGTGCGGCGGACGAGCCGGACGATGTTGCTGTTGAACGCACCCGCGAGGCCGCGGTCGCTGGTCGCGACGATGATCAGGTGCGTCTCGTCCTTGCCGGTGCCGGCGAGGAGCTTCGGAGTCTGCGGGCCCGGCGTGATTTTCGCCGCGAGCGAGGACACGACTTCCGTCATCCGCTGCGAGTAAGGCCGCGCCGCAGTCGCATTCTGCTGGGCACGGCGCAGCTTCGACGCGGCGACCATGTTCAGCGCCTTGGTGATCTTCTGCGTCGACTTCACCGAGCCGATGCGGATCTTGAGGGC
>DATMHG010000036.1:0-9582 GCA_035555035.1 Sphingomicrobium sp. | reverse complement strand
GCCGCGGAGGTTATCCAGCATTACGGCGCGCGCCCCGAGGCGGACCTGCGGCAGCTCGCAGGGGAGTTGGCGGCGGCTTAGGCGCGGCGCTTCAGAAACTCGACGAGATTCCCCGAGGGATCACGCACGTAGAGGGAGAATTCCTCCTCTTCGTCGCGCGCCTCTTCGATCCGGAACCGCGTTCGCCGCGAGCCACTCCCGCATTGGCTGTTCGTCGAAACCGTCGGTCAAGATCGCGAAATGATCGACGTTGCGGCCGCCCGCGGCGTCCTCAACCGCCCAGGCGCCGTTCGGGTCGGCCGTATCGACGAGGACCACGCCGGCTGAAAGCTCGAGCATCGCATGCTGCGGCATCCGATGCTGAACCGAGCAACCGAGCACGCCGCAGTAGAAACGCTCGGCCTCGGCTAGCCCACGCACGTGCAGCAGCAGATGGTCGAGACCGAGCAGCTTGAACGGCGGCGCGGTCACCTGCCTCGTACCTCAGCCGCCGTCGATATCCCGCGGTGGCACCGGCGCGCCGGGCATCGGCGCCACACCGATTGATCCTGGCGCTTCGGGCGCGAGCTCCGGAACGTCGGTTATCCCACGGGCCACGTTGCTGTGGCGATAGCCATAGAGGAAGTAGAAAATCAGCCCGAGCACGGTCCAGGTCACGAACAGCAGCTTGGACTCATTGTTGAGGTTGATGAACAGGAGGACGCAGCCGGCGATCGACAGTGGCGCCAGGATGAAAATGGCCGGCGTGCGGAACGGACGCGCACGGCCGGGGTCCCTTTTACGCAGGATCATGACACCCAGCGACACCGCAGCGAAGGCGAAGAGCGTTCCCGCGTTCGAATAATCGGCGAGCGTTCCGACCGGCAGGAAGGCCGCCGCGATTGCGACGAAGACGCCGGTCACAATGGTCACGACGTAAGGCGTGCGGAAACGCTCGTGCACCGCCGAAAGGCGCTCGGGCAGCAGACCGTCACGTGCCATGACGAAGAAGATGCGGGTTTGCCCGTACATCATCAGCAGCACGACCGAGGGAAGGGCAATCGCAGCCGCGAGGCCGACCAGCTTGCCGAAGAGCGGATTCGAAACCTGGCGAAGAATGTAGGCTAGCGCCTCCTTCGAGCAGACCGTCGGAGCGTTCGCTGCATGACAGGTAGCCGAGGCGTAAAGTGCGGGCGAACCTTCCTTCAAGAATTGGCCGGTCGAAGGATCGACGACCGGCTGAGCGCCATAGGACCCGACCACGCCCGCCGAGACGAGCAGGTAGAAAACGGTGCAGATCAGCAAGCTGCCGATGAGGCCGATCGGGACGTTGCGCTGCGGGTTCTTGGTTTCCTCCGCCGCGGTCGAGACCGCATCGAACCCGACGTAAGCGAAGAAGATCGACGCCGCAGCTCCGAGAATGCCGGTTCCCGACGAGCTCAGCGGGTTGCCCCAGCCGCGCGGAGCGAACGGCGTGAAATTGCTCGCGTGGCCGCTGATCATCGGCAGCGTGATAATGAGGAACAGCGTGAGCGCTGCAACCTTGATGCAGACGAGCACGGCATTGAACGTCGCGCTTTCCTTGGTCCCGATCACGAGCAGAGTCGTGACGAAGGCGACCACGAGCACTGCGGGCAGGTTGAACACTCCCCCGATTTCGCCGCCCTGGAGGAAGCCCCATTGGATCGGCGGACCTACCGCCAATGCATGCGGCACGTGAACCCCGATGGAATCCAAGAGACCGGTGATAAAGCCTGACCAGCCGACAGCCACCGCGCTCGCACCCAGAGCATATTCCAGAATGAGCGCCCAGCCGACCAGCCAGGCGACGACCTCGCCCATCACGGCATAGGAGTAAGTGTAGGCTGAGCCCGCCACGGGCACCATCGACGCGAGCTCCGAATAGCAAAGCGCGGCAAGGGCACAAACGGTGCCGGCGACGATGAAGCTCACCATCATGCCCGGGCCGGCCTTCTGCGCCGCCGTTGCCGTAAGCACGAAGATACCGGTGCCGATGACGGCGCCGATTCCGAGGAGTGTCAGCTGGAAGGCGCCGAGCGAGCGCTTGAGCGACTTCTTCTCGGCAGTCGCCAGGATCTCGTCCAGCGGCTTGACGCGGCCGCGGCCCCCAACGCGCGGTGCTATAGTAGCCATCTCATTCCCCTATCGAAAGCTTTGGACGCGACCCTAGCGGATGGGCCCGAGAGGGCAATCCCCCGCATTAGCTTGCCCGACGCATGAACCGCCGCTGAAGAGCCCCTACCTCGCCAGCATCGGTCCGAGCGGACGACCGCCGAAGATGTGCACGTGAAGGTGCGGCACTTCCTGGCCCGAGTTCAATCCGACATTGGCGAGCAGCCGATATCCGTCGGATACGAGGCCCTCGTCCCGCGCGATCCTGCCGACGGCGCGCACGAACGCACCGATCTCTTCGTTCGACGCCTTCTCGGAGAAGTCATCCCACGAGACGTAAGACCCCTTCGGAATCACCAGGATGTGTGTCGGCGAAAGCGGGTTGATGTCGTGGAAAGCGAGCACATGCTCGTCCTCGTAAATCTTGTTCGACGGGATCTCGCCGCGCAGGATGCGGGCGAAAATATTGTTCTCGTCGTAGGGTTTGGTGGCGTCGATGGGCATCCGCACGACTCCGCTTGACCGGATTACAGCGCTCGCTACCACCTGAGCATGTGAGCGACGAGACCCCCGAGAGCCTGATTCCGTACGACGAGATCGTGCAGGACGCATTGCGGGCCGTGGTCGGGCGGGTGCTCGGCGAGGTCGAGCAGTCGGGCGGGCTGCCGGGCGGCCACCATTTCTACATCACGTTCAGGACCAAGGCGCCGGGCGTCGCCATCCCCAAGCATTTGATGGAGCGCTTCCCCGACGAGATGACGATCGTCATCCAGCACCGCTTCTGGGATTTGAAGGTCGAAGCCGATTCGTTCTCGGTCGGACTGTCATTCGGCGGAGCCCCCGCGACGCTGCGTGTGCCGTTCGCCGCCGTGACCCAGTTCCACGATCCTGCAGTGGAGTTCGCACTGACCTTCCACGCCGATGCCGCGGAGGCTCCTCCCGAGGAGCATGAGGAAGCCGAGAACGACGCGCCGGAAGCGGTCGCAGAAACCAAGGACGATGGCTCCAACGTCGTGAACGTGGACTTCACGCGCAAGAAATGACGACCTTCAGGCCGTCACCCCGGACTTGATCCGGGGTCCGCCTGCCTTAAAGCGCCGGACGAAGCAAAGGCGGATGCCGGCTCGGGGCCGGCATGACGATGAGAAGATCATATGCCCAGCACGCAAACTCGCACCGAGACCGACAGCTTTGGTCCCATCGAGGTTCCGGCCGACGCCTATTGGGGAGCGCAAACGGAGCGGTCGATCGAGAATTTTCCATTCGGCCCGCGCGAGCAGATGCCGCTCGAGATCGTCCATGCGCTGGGGTTCATCAAGCAGGCGGCGGCGCGGGTGAATGCGCGGCTTGCGGGCCTCGACCCGAAGATCGCCGAGGTCATCCGGCAAGCTGCCGGCGAGGTCGCGCGCGGAGATCTCGACAACCAGTTCCCGCTGGTCATCTGGCAGACGGGCTCGGGCACGCAGTCGAACATGAACGCGAACGAGGTGATCGCCGGCCGCGCGAACGAGATCCTCACCGGCAAACGCGGCGGCAAGGAGCCGGTCCACCCGAACGATCACGTCAACAAGAGCCAGTCGTCGAACGACAGCTTCCCGACGGCGATGCACATCGCCGCGGCGCGGGCGGTGACTGGACGCCTGATCCCCGCGCTGAAGCGCATGCACGAGCGCCTCGCCGACCAATCGACGCGCTGGGACCACATCGTCAAGATCGGACGCACGCACCTCCAGGATGCAACGCCGCTGACTCTCGGCCAGGAATTCTCGGGCTACGCGCAGCAGGTCGCCGACTGCATCGAGCGGCTGGAATCGGTCCTCCCGCGCGTCTTGCGGCTCGCGCAGGGCGGGACCGCCGTGGGTACGGGTCTCAACGCGCCGAACGGCTTTGGCGACGAGTTCGCCAAGGAAGTGGCGAAGCTGACGCAGCTGCCCTTCACGTCGGCTCCGAACAAGTTCGCCGAGCTCGCCGCGCACGATACGATGGTCGAGCTGTCGGGGGTGCTCAACGTCATCGCGACGGCCTTCACGAAGATCGCGAACGACATTCGCCTGCTCGGCTCCGGCCCGCGCTGTGGCCTTGGCGAGCTCACGCTGCCAGAGAATGAGCCGGGAAGCTCGATCATGCCGGGCAAGGTCAATCCAACGCAGGCCGAGATGCTGACGATGGTCGCGGCTCAGGTGGCCGGCAACAATGTCGCCGTGACGATCGGTGGAATGCAGGGCCATTTGGAGCTCAACGTCTTCAAGCCGCTGATCGGCGCGAACGTGATCCGCTCGATCAACCTCCTGGCGACCGGTGCTGAAAGCTTCACGACACGCATGCTCGACGGCACCGAGCCGAACGAAGCGCGCATCGCCGAGCTGATGGGCCGTTCGCTGATGCTGGTGACCGCGCTCGCTCCGGAGATCGGCTACGACAATGCCGCGGCCATCGCGAAGCACGCCCACAAAAAAGGGCTGACCCTCAAGGAAGCCGGGCTCGAGCTCGGCCTCATCGAGGAAAAGCGCTTCGACGAGATCGTGAAGCCGGAGAAGATGGTCGGGCGCTAAAGCGCGAGCGTCAGGCGCACGCCGAGATTGTCGATGCCGGGGTTCTCGCGGCTGAACAGGGTGGCGTGGCTCATGTGAATCCAGCTGGCTTCGACGCTCAGGCGATTGTTGATGCGCGTGCCGATCCCGAGCTCCGGCTCGAACAGGACGCGGCTTCCGAAGGCGATCTCGTCACGGCGGAAGAAGCGGCTCGCTGAGCCGCTGTGGATCGCAAGACCGAGGCCGGGTCTGATGAATAGCGAGTTGCCGATGTCGAAGCGGGCAGACAGCCCCGCGGCCGCATAGCTCGTCTGGCCGGCCGTATTGATCGCGCCGAAAACATATGGCTGCAGCGCGGCTCCCAGCGGCCTCGCGATGGTCCCGCTGCGATAACCGAGCATCACGTCGGCGCCGGGCTCGATGCCGCTGAGGTCGGTCGGCAGCTTCACGTCATGGACGTAGAGGCCGCCGAACAATTCGCCGGCATGCGCCGCACCCGGCACGGCGGCCGTGAGCAAGGCTGAACAGAAAAAGACTATGGCTTTCAACGGCTTCTCCCCTCGACGTGCCGCCTAACAATGATTTGGCGCGTGAATGGTGCCTTTACCGCCCCGCCTGCCACGCCTGGATGGCCGCGTTGGGCATCAGCAGCGCCCAGATGTTCAGAGTCAGATTGTCGCGAATGACGAACAGCGGCACGATCTCGAGTATGACCACCAGCACGACGGATGCCCACAGCGGGAGTTTCCGCGCGATGAGGAAGCCCAGGCACATCATAAGGATGTCGGACATCGAGTTGACGATGCTATCGCCGCTATAGCCCAGCGCCGCCGTCGTCGCGCGATAGCGATTGATGACGACTGGCGTGTTCTCGATCAGCTCCCACGCCGTTTCGATGGAGAGCGCCGCGAGAAAACGGTGCCGGACGGGCCAGCGGCGCAAGAGCAACCACAGCGCCGCATAGAACAGCAATCCGTGCACGACATGACTGAGACTGTACCAGTCGGCGAACATCTGGCTCGTGCGTGGGCTGTCGCGCTCGCCGACCCAAAGAGCCACGGTTCCGCAGGTGCAGATCGGGTTGCGGCCCATCGCCAGCTCGATGGCTGCCGCGCCGACGATGATCAGGATTGCGACGATGGCTGTTCGACGGACTGTCATCGGGAAACGACCTTAACAGAGCGAAGCGGCTTGCAAAGAACGGCCGTTCGCCTGATGCACGAGCGATGCTGCGCGCTTACGGACCCCAGTGCGACGGAAGCGTCATCGATCCGAAGGCTGAGCGGATTCCAGACGATGCGACCTGGATCGACCTCGAAGAGCCGACGCATGACGAGGAAAAGCTCGTCGAGCGCTGCATCGAGGTCGACGTGCCGACCCAGGCCGAAATGGCCGAGATCGAGCCGTCGAGCAGGCTCTACGAGAAGAACGGCGCGCTCTACATGACGGTCAGCGCTCTGCGCGGCCTCGACGAGCATCATCCCAGCACCACTCCGATCGGCTTCGTTCTCGCCGGTAACCGGCTCGTGACCGTTCGCTATGCGAGCCCGAAGCCGATCCGGAGCTTCGAGAATCACGCGCGGCGCGATCATGAGCTCGTCAAGGACGGCCCGACCGCGCTCGTCCGGATGCTCGATGCGATCATCGACCGCCTCGCCGACGAGATCGAAGTCGTGAGCGCGACGATGGAGAAATTGTCTCAGGAGATTTTCCAGGAACAGCAGGACGAGCGCCGCATTCCGGCGGAGAAGCTGACTGCGCTCCTCACGAGCATCGGGCGGACGCAGACGCTGCTGACCAAGATCCGCTATACGGCGGTGAGCACTCTTCGCATGCTGAGCTTCTTCGGCGCGTCGAACCGCGTGCATGACGAATCGCAAAAGGACCTTCGCCACCACCTCGCCAGCCTGACGACGGACGTGACTTCATTGAGCGATCACGCGACGTTTTTGTCGGACAATCTCACGTTCCTGCTCGACGCCTCGCTGGGCCTGATCAGCATCGAGCAGAATGCGGCGATGAAGCTCTTTTCATGGGCAGCGGTCGTGTTTCTCCCGCCGACGCTCATCGCTGGCATTTTCGGGATGAATTTCCACTACATGCCGGAGCTCAGCTGGCATTACGGCTATCCGTTGTCGCTCGCGCTGATGCTGGTCAGCGCGGTTGGACCGTACCTCTATTTCAAGAAAAGGGGCTGGATCTAGGCCGGCTGGATCAGCGGGATCGCCGGATTCTCTTCCGCGGCCTGCTGCTCAGACGCGGCAAGGCGCGCGCGGCGGCGCGCCAGCGCGGCATAGGCCAAAGCGAGGTCGCCCGCGGCCTCCACGTTCGCGCCGAACTCCTTCGAGCAGGCGGCGGCCCTCGCTTCGGCGGCGCGGCGCCGGAAATAGTCGCTGTCGTGCGTCATGATGCCAACTTAGTGCTCACCCGTAACGGTTGGGAGGGAGCCGCGTTCATCCTGGCGCAAGCTTCGTTCTGTTGGGCGCAACCGGCGCCCGTTTGCGGGTGACGAGCGCGATTGCTAAGGGCCGTCACCCCCCATCTTGCAGGCATTCCCCATGCCGCCGCACAGCGAAGGACAGCAATGATTCCGACCGGCCAGGACAGCCTCCGCACGCGCTCGACCCTCGAGGTCGCTGGTAAGAGCTTTTCTTATTACTCGCTCCCGAAAGCTGCCGAGACGCTGGGCGACCTTTCCCGCCTGCCCTTCTCCATGAAGGTGCTGCTCGAAAATCTCCTTCGCTTCGAAGACGCTCAGACCGTCAAGCGCGAAGATCTTCAGGCGATGGCGGACTGGCAGAAGGAGCGGCGGATCGCGCGCGAGATCCAGTATCGGCCCTCCCGCGTCCTGATGCAGGACTTCACCGGCGTTCCCGCCGTCGTCGACCTCGCCGCGATGCGCGACGCGATGGCCGCGCTCGGCGGCGACCCGCAGAAGATCAATCCACTCGTCCCCGTGCACCTCGTCATCGATCACAGCGTCATGGTCGACGAGTTCGGAACCCCCAAGGCGTTCGGGAAGAATGTCGAGCTCGAATATCACCGCAACGGCGAGCGCTACGAGTTCCTCAAGTGGGGCAGCAAGGCATTCGACAACTTCCAGGTCGTGCCGCCGGGGACGGGCATCTGCCACCAGGTCAATCTCGAGCATGCCGCCCAATGCGTGTGGACGAGCGAGGATCAGAGCGGCCAAACCGTCGCTTATCCCGACACCCTGGTGGGCACCGACAGTCACACGACGATGGTCAACGGCCTCGGCGTTCTCGGCTGGGGTGTGGGCGGGATCGAGGCCGAGGCAGCGATGCTCGGCCAGCCCATCAGCATGCTCATTCCCGAAGTGGTGGGTTTCCGCCTCGATGGTCGGCTCAAAGAAGGCATTACGGCGACGGACCTGGTGCTGACCGTCACCCAGATGCTGCGCCAGAAGGGCGTCGTCGGGCGCTTCGTCGAATTCTACGGCCCCGGCCTCGACAACATCACGGTCGCGGACCGCGCGACGATCGGCAACATGGCGCCGGAATATGGCGCGACCTGCGGGTTCTTCCCGATCGATCAGCGCACGCTCGATTATCTCGAGCTGACCGGCCGCGATGCCGACCGCATCGCTCTGGTGAAGGTCTATTGCCAGGCGCAGGGCCTGTGGCGCGACGCATCGAGCACCGAGCCGGTGTTCACCGATACGCTCCAGCTCGACATGAGCACGATCGAGCCGTCGCTTGCGGGACCAAAGCGGCCGCAGGACCGCGTGCTGCTGAGCGACGTCGATGATCAGTTCAACCGCGAGCTCGACGACACCTATCGCAAGGGCAACGAGCCGCGAGTGCCGGTCGAGGGCGAGGACTTCGACTTCGGCAACGGCGACGTGGCCATCGCGGCGATCACCAGCTGCACCAACACCTCGAATCCGTCGGTGCTGATCGGCGCGGGCCTGCTCGCCCGCAAGGCGCGCGAGAAAGGCCTCATGACCAAGCCTTGGGTGAAGACCAGCCTCGCGCCGGGAAGCCAGGTCGTTACGGACTATCTGAACGAGAGCGGCCTTAGCGAGGACCTCAACGCGCTCGGATTCGATCTCGTCGGCTATGGCTGCACGACTTGTATCGGAAATTCGGGGCCGCTGCCCGAGCCGATCAGCAAGGCGATCAATGAGCGCGATCTGGTTGCGGTGAGCGTCCTTTCCGGCAACCGCAATTTCGAAGGCCGCGTGTCGCCCGACTGCCGCGCCAACTATCTCGCCTCACCTCCCTTGGTCGTGGCGTTCGCACTCAAAGGCACGGTCCGTTCCGACATGATCCGCGAGCCGATCGGCACGGGCCGCAATGGCGAGCCGGTCTACCTCAAGGACATCTGGCCTTCGAACGAAGAAATCCGCGCACTCATCGACCGGCACGTCCATTCGGACATGTTCCGCCGCCGCTATGCCGACGTCTATCAGGGGGACGAGCGCTGGCGCGCTATCGAGGTGACGGGCGGCGCGACCTACAGCTGGCCGCCCGAATCCACCTACATCCAGAACCCGCCTTACTTCACCGGCATGACGATGACGCCGACGCCGCCCGGGGACATCGAGGATGCTCGCGCGCTGGCGGTGTTCGGCGATTCGATCACCACCGACCACATCTCTCCGGCAGGCGCGATCAAGCCGGACGGCCCCGCCGGGCGCTACCTGCTGGAGCATGGAGTCAGCCGCGCGGAGTTCAACAGCTACGGCGCTCGGCGCGGCAATCATGAAGTGATGATGCGGGGCACGTTCGCCAACATCCGCATCCGCAACCGTATGCTCGACAATGTCGAGGGCGGCTTCACGCGCTATGCGCCGACCAGCGAGACCATGCCGATCTACGACGCGGCCATGGCCTACAAGCATGACGGAACGCCGCTGGTGGTGATCGCCGGCAAGGAATATGGCACCGGAAGCTCGCGCGACTGGGCGGCGAAGGGC
>DATMHG010000035.1:0-4921 GCA_035555035.1 Sphingomicrobium sp. | reverse complement strand
TTGTCGGAGCATTACGACTGAGCGCTGAGCCAGCGGCCGGCGACGGCGTCGAGCTTCGCCAGTAGCGCCGGGTCACGTGCGTCCGGCGCGGTGACGATCGCACTGTCGAGCACGGTATCGAGCGGGCAGGGAGAGCGCTCGACCGGCAAGATCTCCGCCAGCGCTTCGATCATTCGCGTGGCCGTGGCGGCATTGGCTTTTAGCTGCGCGATCACGGTCGAGACCTGGACCGGCTCTTCTTCTTCGTGCCAGCAATCATAGTCCGTGACCATGCCGACCAGCGCGTAGGGCAGCTCGGCCTCGCGCGCGAGCTTGGCCTCGGGCATCGCCGTCATGCCGATCACGTCGCACGCTGAACTGTGATAGAGCTTGCTTTCGGCCCGTGTCGAAAGCTGCGGCCCATCGATTGCAAGATAAGTCGACCCCCGGGTCACTTTCGCGCCGGCGGCTGTCGCGGCGGCGGCGGCAAAAGAGGAGAGGCGCGCACAGACCGGATCGGCCATCGAGACATGCGCGACGAGGCCGGGTCCGAAGAAGCTTGTGCCGCGCGACCGGCTATGGTCGATGAACTGATCGACGATGACGAACCGGCCAGGCTCGAGCTCGCTCCGGAGCGAGCCGACCGCCGACACCGCCAGCAGATCGGTGCATCCGAGCCGCTTCAGCGCGTCGATGTTCGCGCGCGCGTTGACGGCCGAGGGCGGGAGCCGGTGGCCGCGGCCGTGCCGCGGCAGGAAGACGAACCGCACCTGGTGAATCGTGCCCGTCAGGAGCTGATCCGACGGCTCGCCCCAGGGCGTATCGACCGTGACCCACTCCGGTTGCTCCAGCGCGCCGATCTCGTAGAGACCGGATCCGCCGAGGACGCCGATCATCCATTCACTCATGCCGCTCATCGCCATGTCCGCTACAATCGAACCTGGAGACCGGCATAGAGGAACCTGCCGTTGACGCCGATCGGCGAAAGAATGTCATAAGGAAGATTGCCGAAGAAGTTGATGTCGGGACTCGACCTGTCGGGGTAATTGTCGCCGAGGTTGGTTCCTCCGGCGCTGAGGATCAGCCGGCTTGTGAGCTGATATTCAGCATGTGCGTCGAGCGACCATTCCGCGCCATAGCGTTGCCGCGGAATAAAACCGCCGCCGAAATTGAACACGCGCACGGCCGAGCCGAATCTGCTTAACCGAAGAAGAATGTCGAACGGACCCCGTGCCCATTCGGCCGAGGTGACGAGCTTGGTCCGGGGTGCCGCCTCGGTGATTGTATTGATTTCCTCCGGTCCGACGATGAGCAGCGTTGGATCAATGCTTTCGAGCGCCGCCGGCGTCGGCGCCAAATGTGTAATCCGGGTCCTGGAGTAAGTGAATGCGGCGTTGAGACCGATTTGCCCGCCATGCCATTGCCGGCGATAGTCAAGTACCGCATCGAGGCCGCGCGTCCGCGTGTCGGCGGCATTGGTGAAGAAGCGGACCGCCTCGACATTCTCGCCCCCGGGCTGGCTCTGCACGAAGGCAGCGAGCGCCGGACCAAACAGGCGATCGGACAAGGTGATGCGATCGCTGACCTTGATGTTGAACGCGTCCACCGTGAAGCTGAGGCCGCGAGCGAGCGAGCCCGTCAGCCCGCCCGTGACGTTCAACGAAGTCTCCGGCTTGAGCGGCGTTGCGCCGAGAATCCGGGCGAGAGCGCTCGACACCGGCAGGGTCCGCGTCAGCACGCGCGTGCGGTCGGTCCCGAAATTCACGGTCCGGTCGGAGAAGGCGACCTGACCAAGCGCGGGAGCGCGGACGTTGTTCGAAACCGAGGCCCGGAACGACAAGGCGCGCGAGAAGCTGTAGATCGCGCTGGCCTTCGCTGTCAGCTTGTGCCCGGCATCGCTGTAGCTTTCGAAGCGGCCGGCGACATCGACGAACAGCCTGCCGGTGACGTTCGAGTTGATGTCGCCGTAGAGGCTGTAGACGTTCCTCGAAATCCGCTCCTCGTCGGCCGGAGTGAGCCCGGGAGCGCCTTGCGCGCCCGCCTCCAGATCGAACGGACCGACAGCGAAAGAGGCGGGGTCGCCGGCACCGCTCGAGAAATGTTCGCGCCGATATTCAGCACCGAGGGTCACCGTTACCGGACTGTGCGTGAAGGCGGCCGGCAGATCGCGTCTCAACTCCAGATTGGAGATGAGTTGTTCGAAGGTGAAGCGCCCGGATCGAAAATGCGTCGGGCTGGAAGGACCGAGCGAGGCATTGAGGCTGTTATCCACGCCATAAGCGAAGCGGTCGCGGCCATAGGTGACGCCGCCATCGAATGCCCATGCGCCGATTTGTCCACGAGCACCGCCCGACGACCAGATGTTGAGATCGTGGCCGATCGTCCTCGGAAGAAATCCGTCCGGATAGATTTCGGGAACATTGCTCGAGCTGTCGGGGTAGCGAAAGAAGGTCGCTCCCTGGGTACGGCGGCCGGAAGCCGTGCCGAATGCATAGATTTCAACCGGCCCCGCCGGCACGGCGGCATTGAACCAGGCCCCGCCCCCGCGAGTGTCGGGATCGCCCTCCGCATAGTTGCGCCTGCCCCTGAACGCGAGGTTGGCCGGGGTCTGCGGAACGAAGAATGGAATTTGGTCGAACCCGGCGCGGTTTGTCGGCTGACGGCTGACGAACTCGCCGCCCAGCCGAAGAAAGCCGCCGTTGCTTCCGAGTGGCGTTGCGCCGCTCGCGGTCAGCGTCACGGTTTCGCCGTCGGTGATGTTGCGCTGCACGGGCTCGAGCCGGGTCGCGTGGAAGCCGTACGTCGCGCTTGCCTTGAAGCCACGGGGCTCGTCGTCGAGAATGACGTTGATCACTCCCGCAATCGCATCGGAGCCATATTGCGCCCCGGCGCCGTCGCGAAGGATCTCGACGCGTTTGACGGCGCTCAGCGGGATCGTGTTGAGGTCGACCGCAGCAGTGCCCCGCCCGATCTTCGTCTCAGTGTTGACCACAGCCGAAACATTCCGGCGCCGCCCATTGACCAGGACCAGCGTCTGGTCGGGGCTCATTCCGCGCAACTGGCCGGCACGGATATGATCCGATGTTCCCGAGTTCGACTGGCGCGGGAAATTGAATGAAGGCGCGAGGTTCGCGATGGCCTGGCCGAGCTCGCCGGCCACCGCACCGCTCTTGTCGAGATCTTTGCCCGTCAGGACGTCGACCGGCGCGGGTGTATTAAGCTTGGTCCTGTCGGTCGCCCTGGTTCCGGTGACGATGATCGTCTCATCGGTGGGGCTGGTCTGCGCGCCTGCGATCGAGGGCAGGAGCAGTGCCGGCGCAGCAATTGCGCAGACCGGCAGCAGTTTCCAGCTCCGTCCGTATCGATTCGAATTCATTGAAGCCCCTTGCAACTGATTTTTCGCTCGTCGCGAACACACGTCATTCGTTGGCCGAATGCCATCAGTTACAGGGTCATTTTTTGACCGCTCGTAACCGATGGCCCGGCCTCGCTCGAATAGAGGACAGGAACCCAGCGAGTGCCCCAATGAAGAAACTCAAGATCGCGATTGCCACCGCCCTCCTCATAATCGTCGCGGGCGGCGCCTTCATCTGGTCGCAATTGCCAAGTGTCCCGCAAGCTTCGCCTCTCGCGGGCCCATGGCTCGACCACAGCGCGGTCGCGGTTGTGCAAATCGATGACGCGCCGTGGAGCGACTTCCTGCACCGTCACCTGCGGCGGCGTGCGGACGGGATCAACCGCATCGCCTATGGCGCGGTCTCGACGGCCGAACGTGAGGATCTCGAGAAGTGGCTGCGGGGCATGGAACGGCTCGATGTCGCGAGGCTGACTCGCCGCCAGCAGCTCGCCTACTGGATCAACCTCTACAATGCCGTGACCGTCGACCTGGTGCTTCAGGCCTATCCGGTCGATTCCATTCTCAAGATCAAGGATGGCGTGCTGCCCACTGGTCCGTGGAACCGGAAGGTCGTGAAGATCGATGGCCGGCTATTGTCGCTCAACGATATCGAGCACGGCATCCTGCGGCCAGTCTGGCGCGACCCGCGCGTCCATTATGCGATCAATTGCGCATCGCTCGGCTGCCCCAATCTCCAGCCCGAGCCCTTCGAAGCCGGAGATATCGATCGCAGGCTCGACGCCGCTGCAGCCGAGTTCATCAATCACCCCCGTGCATTCGCCATCGTCAACGGGCAGCTGCGGGCGTCGGAGATCTACCACTGGTATGCTGCGGATTTCGGAGGACCGGCCGGCGCCATCCGCCACGCGCGCATTCATGCGCATCCGCTGCTCCTCCAGCAGCTTGCCGGCCGTTCCGCCGCCGACGTTTATGATTACGACTGGCGATTGAACGACGCCTCGCGCTGACCAGGGCGGCGCTCGTCAGGGAATGCCGAGCCACCGGTCGAGCGAGAAACGTCCGCCTCCGCGAGCGATCAGCGGCAGCAGAATCGCCGCCCAGCTGAGATGCGTCGGCCAGGCGTCGGGATAGACGAAGATCTCGATCGTCAGGGTCATGATGAACAGCGCGAGCGCCGACACCCGGGTGAACAGGCCGAGGACGAGCAAGATCGGGAAGATGTGCTCCGAGGCGGCGGCAATATAGGCCGCGGGAATGGGCGCAATGAACGGCAGCCGGTATTCGGTCTGAAATAGGTAGAAGGTGCTGGCGGTGAGCGTGAAGATGCCCTCGACCTTGGTCCTGCCCGACTGGAAGAAAACGGCGGCGATCCCGAGCCGCTGGACGAGCGGCAGGAGCCATGACGGTGTCACACGTTCTGCCAGGCGCGCGAGCAATCGGAACGGCGACCGGAATCCCGGCCGGTCTTCAGCAAGGGTCACCATATTCTGTCGTCCTCCAGACGTCTGACGGCCAGTGCGGCCGTCGAAATGACGGTGGCCAGGGCCTTCGACAGGTCCGCTTCCGGATGGGCTTCGGCCGTCG
>DATMHG010000034.1:0-6396 GCA_035555035.1 Sphingomicrobium sp. | reverse complement strand
GTCGGCCATCAGCGGGATCACATTATCCACGTGGGGATAAGGGTAGACGTAGTGCAGGCGCACCCAAACATTGTTCTGGGACGTGCCGAGCTTGCCCAGCTCCCGCACGAGGTCGGTCATGTGCGCGCGGACTTCCTCGCCTTTCCAAGGCCACGCCTTGTGCCGGATATCGACGCCATAGGCGCTCGTATCCTGGCTGATGACCAGCAGCTCCTTGGTGCCCGCGGCGACGAGCTTCTCGGCCTCGCGCAAGATTGCATCGGGCCGGCGGCTAACGAGGTCGCCGCGCAGCTGCGGGATGATGCAGAACGCGCAGCGGTGATTGCAGCCCTCCGAGATCTTCAGATAGCTGTAGTGTCGCGGGGTGAGCTTCAGCCCGGCCTCGGGTACCAGGTCAACGAAGGGCGACGCGATGGGCGGAGCCGCTTCGTGGACCGCTGCGACCACCTCCTCATATTGCTGCGGCCCGGTGACCGCGAGCACGTCGGGGAAGCGTTCGCGGATCACGTCCGCTTCCTTGCCCATGCAGCCGGTGACGACGACCCGGCCGTTCTCGGCAATCGCTTCGCCGATCGCGTCGAGGCTCTCTTCCTTGGCGGAATCGAGGAAGCCGCAGGTGTTGACCAGCACGACGTCGGCGCCAGCATAATCGGGCGACATGTCATATCCGTCGGCGCGCAGCTTGGTCATGATGCGCTCGCTGTCGACCAGGGCCTTGGGACAGCCGAGCGAGACCAGCCCGACGCGCGGGGGCTTGGGGAGTGTGGTGACGTTCATCGGAAGGCGCGGCATGTAGTGATTATTTCGGGCGAAATCGAGAGTGTTGCATCTCGTCAGTCCCGCGGGAGCGGGAATCCCTTACTTGAACCTGAAGAACAGCGGGACCCCCGCCTTCGCGGGGGTGACGATGGGGTGAGGCGCAGCTAAAGCCCGCCCGACCTATCCAAAGCGGGGACGAGTGAATGCGCATTGCGATGATCGGCACCGGCTATGTGGGGCTCGTCTCCGGCGCCTGCTTTGCCGACTTCGGCCACCAGGTCTGCTGCATCGATAAGGACGAGGCGAAGATCGATGGTCTCAATGCCGGCAAGATGCCGATCTGGGAGCCGGGTCTCGAGGCGCTGGTCAAAGCCAATGTGGACCGCAAGCGGCTCACCTTCACGACGGACACAACCGCGGGCGTGAAAGGCGCGGAAGCGGTGTTCATCGCCGTCGGTACGCCTGCCCGGCGCGGCGACGGCCATGCGGATCTGACCTTCGTTTTCCAGGCGGTGCGCGAGCTTGCCAACGTGATTGAGCCGGGAACGGTGGTTGTGACCAAGTCCACGGTGCCCGTGGGGACGGGCGACGAGATCGAGAAGATTCTGCGCGAAGAAGGAGTGACCGACGTCTCTGTTGCCTCCAACCCGGAATTCCTCCGCGAAGGAGCGGCGATCGCCGACTTCAAGCATCCCGACCGCATCGTTGTCGGCGCGGAGGATGAGCGAGCGCAGGACGTCCTCAAAGAAATCTATCGGCCGTTGTTCCTGAACCGCGCGCCGATCCTGATCACGGGCCGCCGCACGGCCGAGCTCACCAAATATGCGGCCAATGCGTTCCTCGCGGTGAAGATCAGCTTCATCAATGAGATTGCCGACCTGTGCGAGGCCGTGGACGCCGACGTCCAGGACGTGGCCCGCGGCATCGGCCTCGACAACCGCATCGGGCCCAAGTTCCTTCACGCCGGAGCCGGTTATGGCGGCAGCTGCTTCCCGAAGGATACGCTCGCATTATTGCAGACGGCCGACAAGGCGGGCGTCGATCAGCGGATCGTTCGCACCACGGTCGAGGTCAATGACGCCCGCAAGGCGGGCATGGCCGACCGCGTGGCGCGAGCCATGGGCGGAGAGCTCAGCGGCATGCGCGTCGGCGTGCTCGGCCTCGCCTTCAAGCCCAACACCGACGACATGCGCGAAGCCCCCTCGATTCCCCTCCTCAGGGGCCTCCGGGAGCGCGGCGCGGAGGTCAGCGCCTTCGACCCCGTTGCTCGCGAGCAGGCGGAGAAGATCTTCGACGGGATCACCTTTGCGCCCGACGCCTACGCCGCCGCCGACGGCGCGGACGCGCTGGTGATCGTCACCGAGTGGGATGAGTTCCGCGCGCTCGATCTCGACAAGCTGGCGAGCGTCATGCGCGGCAAGGTGCTCGTCGACCTGCGCAACATCTACGGCCGGGATGAGGCGGAAGCGGCAGGCCTCGCTTATTGCGGCGTGGGTCGCGGCAAGATCTGACGACTAGCCCCATCGTCATTTATCCGATTTAACGACTCTATGGTTCGGATCGGATGAGGGGCGCCCCGACAATCGCGGTCATTGGCCTCGGCTATGTCGGGCTGCCGCTCGCGGTCGCGCTCGCACGCAAGTTCGACGTCACCGGGTTCGACATTGATCCGGAGAGGATTGCGCAGCTTCGCGACGGAAAGGACCGGACACGGGAAGTCGACGCAAAGGAGCTCGCCACCTCGAGCCTCCGGCTCACGGACCGGGCAGACGAATGCGTCAGCGCCGACATCTACATCGTCACCGTGCCGACGCCGGTCGACGAGGCGAACCGTCCCGATCTGTCCGCTTTGATGGCCGCGACCAGCACTGTTGCCGGGTTGATCGACCCGAAGCGGCGGCCGACGATCGTCTATGAAAGCACAGTTTATCCCGGCGTCACGGAAGACCTTTGCGGCCCCGAGATCGAGCGCGTTTCCGGGCTGACACGCGGCGAGCATTTCCGCTTGGGTTACAGCCCGGAGCGGATCAATCCGGGCGACCCGGAGCACCGCATCGAGGCGATCACCAAGGTGATTGCCGGCGAGGACGAAGAGGTCGTCGAGCAACTCGCCCAGATCTACGGCGCGATTACCAGCGGCGGCGTATTCCCCGCCGCATCGATCAAGGCCGCCGAAGGCGCCAAGGCCATCGAGAACGCGCAGCGCGACATCAACATCGCCTTCATGAACGAGGTCGCGCAAATCCTTTCGAAAATCGGTGTTTCAGTCTGGGATGTACTGGCAGCCGCAAAGACCAAGTGGAACTTCCTCGGGTTCGAACCCGGCCTCGTCGGCGGTCACTGCATCGGCGTCGATCCCTATTACCTCAGCCATCTCGCGCAGCAGCTCGGCCACAATCCGCAACTGATCCTCGCCGGCCGCGGGACCAACGACGGCATGGGCGCCTGGATCGCCGATGCCCTGCACGACCGCCGCGGCAAGGCGGGGTCGGCGCTCGTCCTGGGCCTGACCTTCAAGGAAAACGTGCCCGACCTTCGCAACAGCCGCAGCTTCGACCTGATCCGGCGCCTTCAGTGGCTCGGCCATCAAGTCCGCGTCGCCGATCCGTTTGCTTCTCCGCAAGAGGTGCAGTGCGAGCATGGGCTCGACGTGACCGAGCTCGAGGGCGGCCGCTACGATCTGGTCGTGTGCGCCGTCGCTCATCGCCAATATCGCGACCTTCCGGACGACCGGCTCAGCGGTCTGGTGGCGCCGGGCGGCACGCTAGCCGACCTCAAGGGTATATGGCGCGACCGCAGGTTCGATCGCTCGATCGACCGTTGGACCCTCTGATGGAAGGCCGTGGTTACTCCGATACGGATCGACTAATCTCCGAAAGAGATGATCTTTCGGGTAAGCCGAAGCGAGTAACAGGCGCGAGTCGAGGCGGGGGTATGCTGGACGCGGCCGCGGAAAGTCGAGCTATCGAGGTCGGGCAGAAGCGCCGCAAACCGGTCGCCGGTTCGCTGCTCACCCGCCGCCGATTCCAATTCGCCGGCGCGCTGGTCCTGGGTGCGCTGATCCCGTGGGGATTGCGCGGCCCGGTCCTGCCGGGAACCCTCACTGAGCATGCGAGCATCAATACGCTCGCCGGCAACGTGGTCGCGATCGTCATCGCGTTCTGGATGCGGCTGTCGATCGAGACCTATCCCGGAATCCGGCGCAGCTACGTCATCTTTCCCGCCGCGCTGACCGGACACGGGTTGATCCTCACTTGGTTTGCGTTGACGCGTTTGCCGTACGATCGCGTGGCCCTCGCCGGCGGCTTCGTTCTGCACGTGTTCTGGCTCTATCTGCTCTACATCTACGCCGAGCGCCGCATTCGGCGGCGCTATGCAGTGGTGCCCTTCGGGAATATCGAAGGACTCTTCAACATCGACCAGATCGACTGGCTGCCTCTCTCACGGCCACGTCTTCACGATGCGCGGACCTGCACGGCCATCGTGGCGGACTTCGCGACGAAACTTCCGCCGGAATGGGAGGCCTTCCTCGCCGACGCTGCATTGGCGGGACGCGTGGTCTATCAGGTGAAGCAGCTCTCAGAGTCGCTGTCCGGCCGTGTCGAGGTGAATCACCTTTCCGAGAACAGTTTCGGCTCCCTCGTGCCCATGCGCGGCTATTTCTACCTGAAGAGCCTCATCGATTTTGCAGCCGCCGCGCTCATTCTGCCGCTCCTTCTTCCGCCTATGGCCCTAATCGCTGTCGCGATCAGGTTGGAAAGCGCCGGTCCGATCCTGTTTCGGCAGAAGCGCCGCGGATACGCAGGCAAGCCGATCACGATTTACAAGTTCAGGACGATGCGGCCGGTCGTCATCGAGGACGAGCGGCGCGCAGCCATTACTGACGATGGCGATGAGCGGATCACGCGGGTCGGCCGGGTGCTGAGGATGCTCCGCCTGGATGAGCTTCCCCAGATCGTCAATATTCTCAGATTCGAGATGAGCTGGATCGGACCTCGACCCGAAGCGATGCCTCTGTCGCACTGGTACACGGATGAAGTCCCATTCTATCGTTACCGCCACGTCGTAAAGCCGGGCATCACCGGCTGGGCGCAGGTGAACCAAGGTCACGTAGCCGAGGTCGATCAGGTGATCGAGAAGCTCCACTACGACTTCTACTACATCAAATATTTCTCGCCGTGGCTGGACGTGCTCATCCTGTTCCGGACGATCAAGACGATGCTGACCGGCTGGGGCGCGCGGTAAGCGGTGCGGTTTCGTGCATTGTGAAGAACACCGGGAGCACGGCGAGGGCAACGAGTGCGATCATCGCTCCAGGGGCGATGGACCAGCCGGTGCGGTCGATCAGCAGCTGCGCAGCATAGGGTGTGAGCCCGCCGAAGATCGCCGTCGCCATCGTCGCGCCGAGCGCGAGGCCCGTGACCCGCCCTTCGCCGGGGAACTGCTCGGCGGTGGCGACCGCGCCGACCGCGCTCACACCACCGGCAAGGGCGGCAAGCGCGGCGGCTCCGAGCAGCGCGTGAACCACCGACCCGCTCGCCATGCCCTTGAATAGGGAGATGGGGAGCAGGACGCTGAGCGCACATAGAGCAATCAGGACCGGGCGACGCCCCGCGCGGTCGGACCAGAGGCCGACGAACGGCGTCACGAGGATGACGACGACCGCGGCTGCGGTCGAAAGCCACAGCGCCGCGCCTTCGCTGAGCGCACCGGCCGAGGTCAGGAAGGCCGGAACGTAGGTGATGCCGACATAATAAGTGATCGAGCCGAGTGCCGAGATAGCGAATGACCGCGCAATCCCGCCGCGGTGGTGCCTGAGTGCGAAGGCGAGCGGCTCGGCGGGGACCGTGCCGTCGTCCTGCTGACGGCGAAACTCCGGGGATTCGTGCATCGTCGAGCGGGCGATCCACACGCTGCCCGCGAGCGCCGCCCCGAACAGGAACGGGATGCGCCAGCCCCAGCTTGCGAGCGCCGCTTCGCTCATCGCGCTGACGGTAAGCGCCGAAAGGCCGACGGCGAGCAGACCCCCGATCTCGCTCGCAGCCGACGCGGACGAGGCAATCAGGCCGCGGCGATTGGGAGCCGCACCTTCGAGCAGATAAGCGACGACCCCGGTATATTCGCCGCCTACGGAGAAGCCCATCACGCAACGCAGCAGAAGCAGGAGCCAGCCGGCTGCCGGACCGATCTGAGCGCGCGTCGGCAGCAAGGCGGTCGCCAGCATCGCCGCCGTCATCACCGCCACCGAGATGAGCAACATATGCCTGCGGCCAAGCCGGTCGCCGATATGCCCGAAGAAAACCGCACCGAGAGGCCGCATCAGATAGGCAATGGCGAACCCGCCCAGAGTGACCAGCAGCGACTGTGCTCCGCCGCCATAAAACACCCGCGAGAGCACAGTCGCAAAATAGAGGTAGAGCGTAAAATCGTACCATTCGACGACGGTCGAAAAGGCGGCAATCGCCATCGAGCCGCGGGAGACTGGATGACCGCTCGTCAGTCGCGTGTCCTCGGAGCGATCTCGTCGAGGTGCAGCAGCATGTCGGCGGGATCGTCGTAGACGCGCAGCGCCCCGGCGCTCATCAGCTCCTCCCGGCCGTAGCCGCCGGAGAGCAGTCCGATGCCGAGCGCTCCGCA
>DATMHG010000033.1:0-8936 GCA_035555035.1 Sphingomicrobium sp. | reverse complement strand
GTTGTTCGGAAAAATGCCGGGCACGAAATAGCGCTTCTCGGCCGACCAGCCGCCCACCATCGCCTCGATGCTGAACGCGCTGTGCGTGCCCATCCAGAGGTTTTCTCCGATGCCGTGGCGCGCTTGGCGGTTGGAATGCTGGAACATGCCGGTGAAAGCCATCTGCTGCGCATAAGCGGCCGCGGCGTTGCCGAGATCGGCGTCCCAGACGAGCGGCGGCATTCCCATGCGCGCGCGCTCGGCATTATGAGCCGCGACGATCCTGGCGGGAAAATCAACCGCGCTGAACGTTGCGGCCGCCTCACTCGCCGTACCGATACAGCCGAACCATAGCGCAAGCGCAGCAAAAGCGGATTTGGACGAAATGGGCCGACCCCCGAGCAATTCATGCGCGGGGCTATTCTGGCCGAAATAGAGTTACTTAACGGTTTATACAGAAAGAGTTTGCCGATCGTGGAATTCTTGCTCTAAGCGTGGCCTCCCCGACAATCAGGAGTGAATAATGCCGAAGTATTTGGTCCTGCTGGCGATTCTCGGCGCGACGAGCCTGCCCGCTTCAGCTCAGATCTCGCAGACTGCGCCGGCAACGGTCAATCAGACGCAGCCTGCGAAGCCGCAAATGGTCAAGAAGCGGATCTGCCAATTGGCCGAAGAGGATCCCTATTCGCGGCTGGGCGGGCGCAAAATCTGCAAGACGATCGAAGTTCCGGCCGATCAATCGGGACAAGAGGCGAAGAAAGCGCCGCAAAGCTCCGCATCGACCGACGGCAACTAGCGGCTGCTCAATCTCCGCTGATCGCGGGATCGATCTCTTCGGGGTGATCGACGATCGGGAGGATGGGTCTGCCTACATCGCCATGGCCCACCGTGCGGCCGGCCATTTCGAGCATCCGCTCGAGCGGAACACGCGCCCGGTTCATGACTTCGGGGCTGAGCTCGATCCTGGGCTCGAGATCGCGCAGCGCGACGTAGAGCTTCTCGAGCGTGTTCAGCGCCATGTACGGGCACATGTTGCAATTGCAGTTCCCGTCGCCGCCGGGAACCCCGATGAACGTCTTGTCCGGCGCCGCCTTCTGCATCTGGTGGATGATGTGCGGTTCGGTCGCCACCAGGATCGTGTCGGCGGGACTGCTCAGCGCAAAGTCGAGGATTGCTTTGGTCGAACCGACAAGGTCCGCATGATCGACGATGTGCGGCGGGCATTCCGGGTGGGCGGCGACCGGCGCATCAGGGTGCTCGGCCTTGAGCTTCAGAAGCTCCGTCTCGCTGAACGCCTGATGGACGATGCAAACCCCCGGCCAGAGCAGCATGTCGCGCCCGGTCTTGCGCGCGAGATAACCGCCGAGGTGCCGGTCGGGGCCGAAGATGATCTTCTGCTCCTTCGGGATCTGGTCGAGGATCACGCCAGCCGAGGAGCTGGTGACGATGATGTCAGAGAGGGCTTTCACCGCCGCCGAGCAGTTGATGTAGGTCAGTGCAATATGGTCGGGATGCGCGTTGCGGAATGCCGCGAACTGGTCCGGCGGACAGCTGTCCTCGAGGCTGCAGCCGGCATCCATGTCGGGGAGGATGACGGTCTTGTCCGGACTGAGAATCTTCGCCGTCTCCGCCATGAAGCGCACGCCGCAGAAAGCGATCACGTCCGCGTTGGTCTGCGCGGCCTTGCGCGACAGGTCGAGGCTGTCCCCGACGAAGTCGGCGAGGTCCTGGATCTCGGGCTTCTGATAATAATGCGCGAGGATCACGGCATTGCGCTCAGCTTTAAGCCGTTCGATCTCGCCGAGCAGGTCTAAACCTTTGAGACTATTGGTCTGAACGGTCATTTCTGGCCTTCAGCGGCGCGTCGACGCTCCGCTTCCTTGATCGCCTCTTCATATGGGGTCGAAAGGTCGAGATAAGAAGGCTGGTCGGTCCCTTCCGTCGGGAAGCGCGCGACGACCTTCACATCCTTGAAACCGGCGGCGACAAGCGGCATCCCGAAGCTTCGCTCGACCGCCTGGCGCGCGGACTCCCGCGCAAGCCGCATGGGAACCGCGGCGGTCGCCTGCTGGCGAAGATCTGCGACAGCCTTGGCGCGGTTGGCGCTGTCGAGCTGCTGGTCGGCATTGGTAAGGGCGGCCAGAACCCCTCCTCCGCCATATTCCTTGACCGCGTTGATATCGATGTCGGGTCCCGCGACCTCGATCTCGGGAAGCTTCACGCGGAGCGTGCGGGTCGACGAATCCCAGGCGAGGTCGCCGGGCTGGAGCTTGGACAGGTCGAGCTCGTAACGGACATCGCCGGGAAGGATGAGCGTGCGCTGTGAGCTCACCAGACCCCCGCGCCGCTCCTGCTCGCTGCTGACGACCGCAACGTAACGCGCAACGAAGGCGATGAGCCGGTTCTGCGCGCGCATCGATTGGAGGCTGGATGTCGCGATTGTCTTGGGGTTCGGCCCGAAAAGCTTGTCCGCGATCCCGGTGCTGATGCCGAGCAGCACGCCGAGAATCAACGCGACGGCGACCATCGCCAGCACGAGCGGCTTGTTCAGGCGGCTGTCCATAGGTCCTGCCGCTGTTCAACGAGGCCACGGCGCTGAAGGTCCAGCAGGTGCGCGAGCACCGACCCGCCGGCTGCGGCCGTCAGCCGGGGATCGAGCCCCGGATAGGCATTGGCGACGATGTCAGGGATGGGCCGGGGCTTCTCGCCGACGAGCCTCAAGATCTGCTTCTCGCGCTGCAACCGGTGACCGATGAGATGGCGCACGTACTGCTGTGGGTTGGTCACCGGAGGGCCGTGCGCGGGATAATAGATGCGGTCCTCGCGCTGTCTCAGCTTGTCGAGGCTCGCCATATAGGCGGCCATATCGCCGTCGGGCGGCACCACGACGGTCGTCGACCAGCCCATGACATGATCGCCGGTGAGGAGCGCGCCCTCATAAGCGAAGCACAAATGATTTGACGTGTGGCCTGGCGTCGCGACCGCAATGAGCGGCTTGCCGGCGACCTCGAGCGCCTCACCATCCAGAAGTACGCGGTCGGGAGCATAATCTCCGTCGAACGACGCGTCGGCGCGCGGCCCCACGGTCTCGAGCGCCAACGGAGCGCAGCCGATGATGGCTGCACCGATGCGCTCAGCCAGCGGCCGCGAGGCAGGGCTGTGGTCGCGGTGGGTGTGGGTGCACATGATCGCGGTTACCCGCCGGCCGCCGACCGCTTTCTCCAGCGCGTCGATATGCTCGGGCATGTCGGGCCCGGGATCGACGATGGCAATCTCGTCCGTGCCGATCAGATAGGTCTGCGTTCCGTAATAAGTGAACGCCGAAGGATTGTGCGCCAGCACGCGCGCAATGCCGGGCTCCAGCTGCTCCAATGTTGCGTAAGGTGCATCCACGGTCGCGGCCTGTGCCACGAGCCGGCGCTTCAGGCTAGCAGCGCAGGTTGTACGGGCCGTCCTCGCCGACCTCTTCGCCGTCGGCGCCCGCCGCGGCAACCGCTCGGACGATCCGAATTTCGAGCCGCCCCCCTGTCGCATGCAGGCATAGTTGGGATGGCAGCGGTAGCTGCATCTCCTTGCCCCGCTTGAGCTGAGCGAGCTCGACATCGGCCATGGGCTCACCACTGCGCACGAACCGCAGGCTCGTCCCCACCGGCAAATCCTCATCGGCATGCACCGTCAGAAGCGTGTCGCGGGTGAACTCGGTACACGGCAATTCGCCAACGTCGCCGGGCGTGAAGCAGGCGAAGCTCATCGCTGGCTTGGGCAGGAACGGCAGAGCGGCCGAGGCTCCAGGAAGGACATGAACCGGCGGCGGGGGAGCGGTCGGAAGTGGCGGAAGTGACGTATATTCGGCAACATCCGACGTCTTGGCCGTGGCGCGAGCCGGCGGAAGCGCGGCTGTGGCGGGCGCGGGCTTGCCTTGGAGCCGAGCGACCTCGGCACCGATCGCCGCGACGATCTGGTCGCGCATCGGCAGGGGCATCTTGTCGTTCGCTTTGGTCTTGGCGATGGCGTCCTTGAGCGTGCCGATCCACTCGCCGTCGGTCTGACCTTCCATTCCGCACAGCTTCATGCGCGAATGCTTGATCGAGCCGTCGGGCCCGCGGATGTCGATCATCGTCTCGAACTTGTGCGCGTCGCAATTCTGCAGAAGCGCCTGCATCTGCTTCGAGGGGGCCTGGACCAACGGCTTGCCGGCGGCCTTCTCCGCAGCCTCGAGGGCGGGCTGCTGGGCCGCCATCAATACCAGCGCAATCAGCAGCATCGTCTAAACCTCTCCCCTCTTGAGAACGAGCTAAACTGTCCGGGAAATCAAGTGAATAGGCGTTGAACCGTCAAGCGGGAACCGCCGCTGCGGCAAGCGCGGAGACTGCAGCTTGCTGACGACGCGCGAATGCGGCGGGATAAACCTCGCCGAACAGCAGCTCCATGCTGCGATCCCAGCTGTATTTCAGGGCTTCGTGGCGCGCTTCGCTGGCCATTGCCGAACGGTCCGAGCGCAAGACTTCCATGATGTTGCGCCCCATTGCGTTGGCATCGTTGACGGGCCCCAGCCTCCCGACCGCGGGCGTCACCCGGTCGATCATCGCGCCGGCAGCCACACCGACCACCGGAAGGCCCGACGCCTGCGCTTCGACGATCGACACTCCGAACGTCTCGTCCGCCATCGCCGACACGTAGATGTCTGCGCTTGCGAGCCACTTCGCTAGCTCACCGCGGCTCGTCATGAAGCCGGGGATGACGATGCGCTCGTCGCCAAGCCCGTCGATTTCGTCCTTGAGCGGCCCTTCGCCGATCAGCGCGAGCTTCGTCCCCAGCGAGCGCGGAAGCTTGCGAAATGCGTCGACCACCACGTCGGGCTTCTTCTCACTGTCGAGACGTCCGACATAGATGAGCAGCGGCTGGTCGTCGGCGAGACCGAGCCTGCCACGAAGGCGCGGATCGCGACGGGTCGGCCCGAATTCTCCGAGCTCCACGCCAAGCGGCACGACATCGACCTCGGGAATGCCGAGGCTCCTGAGCTTCGTGGCGCCGCCGTTCTCGCTCAAGGCGAACATCGCGTCGAAGCGGCGGTAAAGCGCTCCGCAATAGGAGTAGCAGACGCGCGACAGCGCCCCTGCCATCGTGCGGCCAAACACCTTGGAAAGCGGCCGCTCGACATAAACGGTTGGAAAATCGGTCATGTAGGCGGCGACGAGCGCGGTGTCCGGGTGCCGCTTGCGATAGCCGATCGCGGCCCAAGGCAGATTATAAGCGTCCTGGCATTCAATGAGGTCCGGACGGAACCGCTCGAGCGTTTGCCGTACCGCGCCATTGCGCAGCATTAGCCGGTAATGTGGGCTGCCGGGAACATGAGGTGAGGCGATAGTCACGGTGATCGCCCGCTCTTCCTCGATGACTTCGTCGCGCTTCCCGGGAACGATCATCAGATGACGGTGTGGCGTGGCGTCGAGGATGTGGCGACGCTTGTGCAGCAGATACATGCGGACCCCGCCGCCGACGTCCGACCAGCTCTGGGTCAGGTCGCAGAACAGTCTTGGTCCGCAGGAGCGGACGATTTCCTGATCATCGCGGCTCATGAGCCAATCCAACCCAAAAGCGAAAGCAAAGTGCCATCAGCTGTGAAGACGGATGCGCGCGAAACCTGTCGGAAATTTTTACGCAAAGGCCCCTGCTCCTTTTGCGGTTGCTGTGAAGAATCGCGGAAATCAGCCGTTTCTGCGATCTGGCACACCCGTTGCTACACTAACCGCGTCCACTTGGTTCCACGCCAGGAAGGGGCGGCGCAGCGGTTCTCTGGTCCCCTGCTCCGCCCCTTCCCTCGTTTCAGGCCTCGGCTCCGAGCATCTGCTGCAGCTCGCCGCTCTCGAACATTTCCATCATGATGTCGGACCCGCCGACGAACTCACCCTTTACGTACAGCTGAGGGATCGTCGGCCAGTCGGAATAATCCTTGATGCCGGCTCGGATCTCCGGGTCCTGGAGAACGTCGACCGTCTCGTACTTGGCTCCAAGTCGGTCGAGAATAGCGACCGCCCGGCTCGAAAAGCCGCACTGCGGGAAGAGTGCCGTGCCCTTCATGAATAGGACAACGTCATTATTCTTGACGATCTCGGCGATGCGGGTTTGCGAGTCACTCACTGCTTGATCTCCGGTTGAGGCACTGCGGTTTCGAGCTGCAGTGCGTGAAGCTCACCCCCAACTCGCCCTCCAAGCGCTGCGTAGACTGTCTGGTGCTGCTTGATTCGGCTCATTCCTTCGAAGCTGCGGCTGACCACGCGCGCGGCATAATGGTCGCCGTCTCCAGCGAGGTCGCGGATCGTCACGACGGCATCCGGCATGGACGATTTGATCAGCCGCTCGATCTCGCTGGCGGGCATCGGCATTAGAGGTTCGAAGCCTCGATAATCTGGCGGCGCGCGTCGATTTCCTTGTTGCGAAGCGCCTCGCGGACCTTCTCCTCGTCGCAATCGACGCCCGCTGCAGTGAGATCGCCGAGCACCTTGCGGATTACGTCGTGCTCGCCCGCTTCCTCGAAATCGGACCGCACCACGTCCTTCGCATAGGATTCCGCTTCGACCTCGGACAGGCCCATCTTCCGCGCCGCCCATTCGCCCAGCAGCCGGTTGCGCCGCGCGGTGATGCGGAACTGCATCTCCTCGTCGCGGGCGAACTTGGCTTCGAAGGCACGTTCGCGGTCGTCGAATTGAGTCACTCAATATCCCCTTATCCGTGCTGGCGTGCGAGATAGGGGGCGCGGCTGATTCAGTCCAGCGTCACCACCAGCTTGCCGATCGCCTTACGGTCGCGGAGCGCTGTGATCGCTATCCCCGCCTGGTCGAGCGGGTAGGTGGCGCTGATCCTTGGCGCGATCTTACCATCGGCCCACCAGCGGAACAGCTGCTCGATATGCGCGGCGTTGGCTTTCGGGTCGCGTGCCGCGAACGCGCCCCAGAACACGCCGCACACGTTGCAGCTCTTGAGCAAGGTTAAATTGAGGGGCAGCTTGGCGATGCCGGCGGGGAAGCCGACGACCAGGAACCGCCCCTCCCAGGCAATGCTGCGGAGCGCCGCTTCGCTGTAACCGCCGCCAACGGGATCGAAGACGACGTCAGCGCCTGTCGGCCCCACCGCGTCCTTGAACAGCTGGGAAAGCGCCTTGAGCCCGTCTTTGTCAAAAGGCCCGGAGGGATAGACGATCGCCTCGTCCGCGCCTGCTTGGCGAGCCGCCGCGGCTTTCTCTGCCGACGATGCGGCGGCGACCACGCGCGCTCCAACCGCTTTGCCGATTTCGACGGCCGCCATGCCTACTCCGCCAGCAGCGCCGAGCACGAGTAGGGTCTGGCCGGTCTGCAGCCTGCCGCGATCCAGCAACGCATGAATGGCCGTCGCATAAGTCAATAGCAACGCCGAGCCCTCTTCGAACGTCCGTTCGGAAGGAAGGCGAATGGCTGCTCTTGCGGGGATGACGATCTTCTCGACTAACCCGCCGTAACCCGTTGCGGCGATCAGGCGGTCACCCTCCGACCATCCCTGGACATCCGCCCCGACCTTCTCGACCTCGCCGGCGATCTCGCTCCCGGGAGCGAACGGCCGCGGCGGTTTCAGCTGATACTTGTCCTCGATGATCAGCACGTCGGGATAATTGATCGAGCAGGCGCGCACGTGCACCAGCAGCTCGCCGGGTCCCGGCTGCGGATCGGTCACATCGTCGAGCCGCAATGTCTCGGGACCGCCGGGTTCGTGGGACAGGAGCGCGCGCATTCGCGCCTCCTAACGCCCGCCAGCGCCGTTTCCTATGGTGAGGATCGCACCGGCTCGCAGTCGCGCCGGCAAACGAAGAAGCGGCCCCGGGGGAAAACTGTACTTAGCCGTGCCGCTCCTTCGCCGGCAGGCAGGGCGACCAGCCTGCTGGCAAATGAATTAACGCGGTTGCGCGACCATGACCTCTAAACTGGATTAGAGTTTGTGAAGCGATCCCGATGTGGCTTTTACTGTGCCATTTCGGGACGTCAGAACGCCTCGGCCGGGATCTTCATTAGCGTTTCGGCGCCGGCCTCGATCTTCTTCCTGAGCGCGGTCGAGAGCGGCAGCTCTCGCTGGGCATAGAAGCGGGCGGTAACCAACTTGGCGTCGTGGAACGGCTCGTCGCTCGTGCCCTCGTCGAGCGCCCGTTGTGAAGCGACGGCGATCTTGAGCCACATCCAGCCGAGCGACACCAGGCCCATCAGGTCCATGTACGCGTAGGCACCGGCGCCGGCATTGTTCGGATCGGCCATGCCGTTTTGCGCCAGCCACATGGTCGCGGCCTGAAGGTCCTGCAGCGCCGGCTCGAGGGCCGCGGCGACGCCAGCGGGGTCGCCGGCCTGCCTGGCTTCGGCGATGTCGCGGCCCAGCAGCTCGAAGAACGCTCGGACCGCGCGGCCGCCGTCCATCGGCAGCTTGCGGCCGACGAGGTCCATCGCCTGGATGCCGTTCGTGCCCTCGTAAATCTGGGTGATTCGAGCATCGCGGACGAACTGCTCGATGCCATGCTCGCGGATGTAGCCGTGGCCGCCGAGCACCTGCTGAGCATAGACCGCGGCTTCGAATCCCTTGTCCGTGAGATAGCCCTTGATCACCGGCGTGATCAGCCCGAGCAGGTCCTCCGCCTGCTGCCGCTCCGCCTCGTCGGGCGAGCGGCGCATCAGGTCGACCTGCAGCGCGCCCCACAGGACGAGCGCTCTGCCCGCCTCGTTCCAGGCCCTCGCCTCCATCAGCATGCGCCGCACATCGGGATGGACGATGATCGGATCGGCCTTGGCGTTCGGATCGCGCTCGTCCTGCTTGAGCGCGCGGCTCTGACGGCGCTCGCGGGCGTAGCTGGCGGCATTCTGATAGGCGACCTCGCCTTGCGCGAGGCCCTGGAGCCCGACGCCGAGCCGCGCTGCGTTCATCATGATGAACATGGCGGCGAG
>DATMHG010000032.1:0-14316 GCA_035555035.1 Sphingomicrobium sp. | reverse complement strand
TAGCGATTTTGGGGCCGGTTACGCCTTAACCTATGCCGCGGCGGCCGTCGTTTTCCTGCCGCGGGCGATCGTTCTTGAGGTCGGGACCGGGCGTCACGGCAATCCGCCACTGCTGCATTTCCCAGGTTCGATCTGGGTCGGCACAATAATTTACATCGGGATGGCATGGAGCTTCACTATCTATCTCGAGCAGATGTTTATGGCTCAATTGTACTTGTGGCACATGAAGTGGGAAGAAAGCGCCTCCCGGGCGATATTGACCCATCAGCCATTGCCGACTTTCAGCGACGTGGCTCGGCCGGAATTGCTGGCCAAAACTCCCGGGCTCTTCGCGCCAAGTACGATCTAGATTTGCTGCTCGGCTTCCGAAGCTACTGTCAGCAACGGGTCGAACGCTGCCATTTGCGAACCCATATCCGGTTCAGCTTCCTTCCCGCCGTCACCCTGCTAAATCCGATCCTTCATGCCTGACGCTTCCACGCCTGCTGCCGCGAGCCCGCACCTCTATCTGGTCGACGGGTCGAGCTACATCTTTCGCGCCTATCACCGGCTGCCGCCGCTCACCAACCGCCACGGCATGAACGTCGGCGCGGTCTATGGCTATACGACCATGCTGTGGAAGCTCGCCGACGGCCTGAGCAAGGCCGAAGGGCCGACGCACATGGCGGTGATCCTCGACGCATCCGAGCAGACTCACCGGAACAAGATGTACGAACAGTACAAGGCGCACCGGCCGCCGCCGCCCGAGGATTTGGTCCCGCAGTTCCCGCTGATCCGCGTCGCCACGCGCGCTTTCTCGATCCCGTGCATCGAGGAGGAGGGACTCGAGGCCGACGATATCATCGCCTGCTACGTGACCGCAGCGAGGGCGGCAGGATGGCGGGTGACCATCGTCAGCTCCGACAAGGACCTGATGCAGCTGATCGACGAGGATGCGGGCATCGACATGCTCGACACCATGAATGACCGGCGCATCGGGCGGACCGAAGTACTCGAGAAGTTCGGAGTGCCGCCGGAGAAGGTCGGCGACGTGCTCGCGTTGATGGGCGACAGCGTCGACAATGTGCCTGGCGTTCCCGGGATCGGCCCGAAGACGGCCTCGCAGCTGATCCAGCGGTTCGGCGACTTGGAGACGGTGCTAGCGTCGACCGACCAGATTTCGAAGCCGAAGCTCAAGCAGTCGCTGATCGATCATGCCGACGCCGCGCGGCTGAGCCGCGAGCTGGTGCGGCTGGTGTGCGACGCGAACTTGCCGGAGCCGCTCGAGGCGCTCTCAATGAAGGGGATTCCGCCCGAACCGCTGAAGTTATTCCTTGAGGATCAAGGGTTTAAGTCGCTCCTGAACCGAATGATTGGCGGCGGCGGGGGCGCTCAGCAGACCGGCGCGACGGTGCGTAATGACGTCATGGCGGCGATGGAGCCGAAGCGCGCCGCCGCCCCCGAGCTCGAGAAAATCGAGGTCGACCGCTCGAAGTATGAGACCGTGACGGATGAGGCGGCACTCGACCGCTGGATCGGCGAAGCCACGGCGCAAGGCTATGTCGCGATCGACACCGAGACCGACTGCATCGACTGCATCATCGCCAAGCTCGCCGGCGTGAGCCTGGCGACCGCGCCGAACCGAGCCTGCTACATTCCGGTCGGGCACAGCGGCGGCGATTTGTTGTCCGAAGCGCCGCAGCAGCTGCCGATGGAGCTCGTGCTGGCGAAGCTGAAGCCGCTGCTCGAGGACCCCGCAGTGCTCAAGATCGGGCACAATCTCAAGTACGACTGGGTGATGTTCGACAAGGCGGGCATCAATGTCGCGCCGGTCGACGACACGATGGTGATGAGCTTCGACGTCGATGCCGGGCGCAGCTTCGGGCATGGCCTCGAGGAGCTGGCGAAGCTGCACTTCGACCACGAATGCATCCCCTTCAAGCAACTGTGCGGGAGCGGCGCCAAGCAGATCACCTTCGACAAGGTGCCGCTACAGGCCGCGACCGAATATGCAGCCGAGGATGCGGATATCTCGCTCAGGCTGTGGCTGAGGCTCAAGCCGCGGCTCGCCGCCGAGGAAGCCACACGCGTCTACGAGCGCGTAGACAAGCCGCTGGTGCCGGTGCTCGCGCGTATGGAACAACGCGGCGTCAAGGTCGATCGCGACTATCTCGCGCGGCTGTCGTCCGAGTTCGGACGCGACATCCAGTCGCTCGAAGAGAAGATTTTCGAAGCTGCCTGCGGACCGTTCACGATCGGCTCGCCGCAGCAGCTCGGTCAGGTGCTCTACGAACGTCTCGGACTGAAAGGCGGCCGCAAGGGCAAGAGCGGACAATATTCGACCGACGTCAGCGAGCTCGAGCGGCTCGCCGCCGAGGGCGTGACCTGCGCCTCGCTGGTGCTCGAGTGGCGCCAGCTGACCAAGCTCAAGAACACCTACACCGACGCGCTGCAGGCGCGGGTCAACGCCGAGACGGGTCGCGTCCACACCAGCTTCTCGCTGACTGGCGCTCAGACCGGACGGCTGTCGTCGAACGATCCGAACCTGCAGAACATCCCGATCCGGACGGAGATCGGACGCAAGATCCGCGACGCCTTCGTCGCCGCGCCCGGCTACAAGCTGCTAAGCGCGGACTACAGCCAGATCGAGCTTAGGCTCGCCGCCCACATGGCGGACGTGCCGCCGCTCAAGGAAGCGTTCCGCGACGGCGTCGACATTCACAGCCTGACCGCGGAGGAGCTGTTCGGCACGGTCGACCGGGACACGCGCAACCAGGCGAAGACGATCAATTTCGCCATCCTCTACGGAAGCTCGGCCTGGGGCATCGCCGGCCGCCTCGGCGTGCCCAGGGAGGAGGGCAAGGCGATCATCGACCGCTATTTCGAGCGTTTTCCCGGCATCCGCGCTTTCATTCACAGCACGCTGGCGTTCGCCCGCGAGCAGGGATTCACGCGCACACTGTTCGGCCGGAAGACGCATTTCATGCCGAACATCCGCTCGCCCAATCCGTCGATCCGGGCGGGCGCCGAGCGCGCCGCGATCAATGCGCCGATCCAGGGCACCAGCGCCGACCTCATCAAGCGGGCGATGGCGCGGATGGACGATGCGCTCGCCGATGCGGGCCTGGAAGGCGTCCGCATGCTCCTGCAGGTCCACGACGAGCTCGTGTTCGAAGTGCCGGACGGACGCGAAGAGGAGGCTGCCGCCGTCATCAAGCGTGTGATGAGCAGCGCCGCCGAACCGGCGATCAAGCTCGACGTGCCGCTCGATGTCGAAGTCGGCTGGGGCGCGCACTGGGGCGAGGCGCATTGACGGACGCGTCGCGGGCTGAGCCCCCGGCGGGAGCAGTCGCGCCCGACGCGGACATGGCGGACCTCGCCCGCGGCGGCCGGCTCAACATCTTCGGGTTCGTGCTGCGGCTCGCGGGCATGGTGCCATTCCTGTTCATCGGCGGGCGAATCTATGGCCCAGCCGCGCTCGGCCGCTTCGCTTATGCGGTGCTCGTCGTCGAGTTCGCGGCGCAGCTTGCTGCTCTCGGGCTGAGGCGCGGGCTCGCGCAATTGCTCGCCAATGCGAAAAAGCCGCACGCGTGGATCGTTGCCGACGCGATGCTCGTCGCACTGGTTGGCGGTGTCGTTTGCATGGCGATCCTGATCGCCTTTCCCATCGCCATGTATCCCGACGTCCGCACTCCGCCACACGGCATGGATCGTTATCTCGCGATCACCGTCATCGCGGTCGCCTGGACCGACATCGCGCTCGCCGCGCTGGCCTACCAGAATGACGTGGCTTCGACCGTGCGTGCGCGATCGATCGTGCAGCCGTGGACGATCACCATCGTAGCGTGGCTTTGGTCTTATGTTTCGCTCGAGGACGGGCTGATCGTCGCTTACGTTTTCTCGATGATCGCGGCGCTGATCGCCGCGCTGATCCCCTTGTTTCGCTGCTACGGCATTCCCCGCGAGTGGAAGCCCGATTTTCCAACCGCCTGGGGCACTGCGCGCCGCAACGTCCCTCTTGCGGCGGCGGACACCGTCGAATGGGCTTCCCGCCGCATCGATCTGGCTGTCCTCGGCGCGTTCATGCCGGCGGCACTCGTCGGCATTTATTATGTCGCCCAGCAGGTCGCGACGCTCCCGGCGAAGCTCAAGACGAGCTTCGAGCCCGTGCTCGGCCCCGTCATCGCGCGCCGGCTCGCTGCGAACGATCTGCCCGCAATCGCCAAGCAGGTTCGACAGGTCACCTATTGGATCATCGCTGCGCAGGCGGGGATCGCGCTCGCGCTGGGAATCCCCGGACGCGCCGTCATGGGTCTCGTCGGTTCGGGGTTCACCGGCGGCACGGCCATGCTCGGTTTTCTGCTCGCCGCCGAGGTGATCGCCGCGACGGCGGTCGTCAGCGAAGCGGCTCTGATCTACATCGCCCGAACCCGGAACATGATCATCAGCCTGATCATGCTCGCGATCGAGGCAGGCCTGGCGGCCGCGTTGATCCTGATCATGAGGGCGCAAGGCCTGCCGCAGGCATTTCAGGCCACTGGGCCGGCAATTGCGCTCTGCGTCGCGCTCGGCTTTGCCTCGATCACCAAGTCCTGGCTGCTCAAGCGCAAGCTCGGCGAGCCGGTTTCCGGGTGGCGGTGGAGCGTCGCCTGGGCCGCCGGAGCCGGGGTGGTCGTCGGCGTGCCCGCCCGCCTTTTCCTGTCCCCCGTGCTGCAGCTGATCGTCGGCATTCCGGCGATCCTCGGCGCATTCGGGGCCGTTCTTTGGACCAAGGGCTTCGGGCCTGAAGATCGCGAGCTGTTCCGGATGAACAAGCGCGATGCCAGCGAACTCCGCGAGGCCGAAAATGCCGCCCAAGCGCGCGATCAGGTGGAGGACAGCATCGTCTAGTGACGAAAGTGGCGCATGCCCGTGAACAGCATGGTCAGGCCCGCCTCGTCAGCCGCGGCGATCACTTCCTCGTCCCGGATCGATCCGCCGGGCTGAATGACCGCGCTGGCGCCGGCCTCGACGGCCGCGAGCAGCCCGTCGGCAAACGGGAAGAAGGCGTCCGACGCAACGGCTGAGCCGATCGTGCGCGGCTGGTCCCAACCGTTGGCTTCGGCGGCTTCGCGCGCGCGGATCGCGGCAATTCGAGCGCTGTCGCGGCGGTTCATCTGCCCTGCGCCAATGCCGGCCGTGACGCCGTCCTTGGCGTAGAGGATTGCGTTCGACTTGACGTGCTTGGCGACGGTCCATGCGAACAGGCAATCGGCGATTTCCTGCTCCGTCGGCTGGCGCTTGGTCACGCATTTGAGCTGGTCGCGAGCGACCATGCCGTTGTCGCGGTCCTGGACGAGCAGACCGCCCGTTATGACGGCGAGTGTCTGGCCCGGGCGTGAAGGGTCAGGGTGCTCCCCTGTCAGGAGCAGGCGCAGGTTCTTCTTCCTGGCGAAGATCTCCTTCGCGCCCTCGTCCGCATCCGGAGCAACGACCACTTCCGTGAAGATGTCAGTGATCGCCCCGGCGGTCGCTGCATCGAGCGGCCGGTTGGTCGCAACAATCCCGCCGAACGCGGAAACACTGTCGCAGGCGAGCGCTTCCTTCCAGGCGTCGAGCAAGGTCCCGCGCGTCGCAACGCCGCAGGGATTGGCGTGCTTGACGATGACGACAGTCGGCTCGCCATCACGGAATTCGCTGACGAGCTCGAGCGCAGCATTCGCGTCGTTGAGATTGTTATAGCTGAGTTCCTTGCCCTGGACCTGTTCGGCCTGGGCAATGCCCCGGACGCCCGGCCCGACCGGCACGTACAGGGCTGCCTGCTGATGCGGGTTCTCGCCGTAGCGCAGGCCCATCTTGAGCTTCGACGCGATGGTCAAGCTTTCAGGGAAACGCTCGCCCTGGTCGGCGAAAGCAAACCATTGCGAGATGGTCGAGTCATAGGCGGCCGTGAGCGCGAAGGCCTTCGCGGCGAGCCTCTTGCGGAGCTCCAGCGAAGTGCTCCCGCCGTTGGCGTCGAGCTCGGTCAACAGCGCCGCATAGTCCGCGGGATCGATGACGATCGCCACGTGCGCATGGTTCTTCGCCGCTGAGCGAACCATTGACGGGCCGCCGATGTCGATATTCTCAATGATCGTGTCGCGATCGGCACCGCTCATCACGGTGTTGAGGAACGGGTAGAGATTGACGACGACGAGGTCGATCGGCGCGATGTCATGCTCCTGCATCGCCGCGATATGTTCCGGATTATCGCGCACGCCGAGCAAACCGCCGTGGACCCTAGGATGAAGCGTCTTGACGCGGCCGTCCATCATCTCGGGAAAGCCCGTAAGGTCACTAACGTCACGGACTGCGGCGCCTTTCTGTCGCAATGAAGCCGCTGTGCCTCCGGTGGAAACGATCTCGATTCCGTGGCGCGCCAGGCCGGCGGCAAGCTCGTCGAGGCCGGTCTTGTCGGAAAGCGAAATCAGGGCCCGGCGAACGGGAAAGAGGTCGGTCATTCTTTTTCCTGCTTAGCTTGTGCGCCGGAACTGCCATCCGATTTCGCCGCCCAGCGACGAGACTTCACCCACGATCACGAGCTGGTTCGTCCGCTGCGGCTGCCCGCGACCGTCGATCCACAGGCTTTCTTCGCTCGTCAACATGCCGCCGCGGCAGCGGAAGTTCCATGGCGGAGCCCCTTTGGAGCGAAGGATCGCGCCCATGCCGTCGGCCGTCGCGGTGGCTTCAACCCCGGGCGCCAGGTGGAAGCGCACGGCATAGCCGGCGGACTCACGGATCTTTTTCCGACCCTTGGGATGCAGCTGGTCGGCGCCGCGCACCTCCTTGCCGTCATTGCCGAGCATGACGCTGCGCTTGTGAACCAGTCCGAACGCCCGGACGTAGCCGTCGTGGCTCGCTTCGAGGCGGCTCGCATCATTGTCCTCGCTGCGGTCGATCGTCACGTCCTCGACACCTTTGCCGAGCGAGCCATCGTCGAGGATGTTGGTCGAGTTGGTATCGGCCAGAACGAGGGTGCTGTGCGCCGCCGTCGTGCGGAGGGCCTGCACAAGCTCGTCCGGCAGATCGGTCGGAAGAGCTCCGGGGCCGCCACAATTGACGACGAGCCGCTGCGGGCCGTCGGACAATTCGAAGGCCAGCGTCGAGGCGGAGCCTTGCGCGGCCATCTTCGCCGGAGGGGGCGGCGCGGCGTCGAGCAAGAGAATCGTTCCGAGCGCGGACAGGCGCTGATATCCCCAGCCGCGCGCATTGCGCAGCGGACGCGCGCGGATGCCGCAGCCCTCGATCAGGGCGGTGAGCCGCGATGCCTCGCCCGGATTGCACCCCTGCCAACTCGACAGTGCGCCGTCGCCGAGAGTGACGCCATGAAGCGCCGCCAGCGCCGCGGCCGCACCCGCCTCGACGCCTTCCGGAATCGTCTGCTTTGCCGCCAAATAGCAGGACCGCAGCATGCCGAGCCGGTCGACGAGAAGCGCCTGCTCGAACGGCGAGCGGCTGACGAGGCCGCCGTCGTCGAACTGCGCCGCGGCCAGCGCCCGCGCGAGCCCCGCCTCGCCCCTGGCGACGCGGGGCACGCCGCCCTGGACGAGAAGCCCGGCGGCAATAACGCCGCACCAGGCCGTGATCCGGTCGAGGCCGGAAGCGGCCTTTTCCGCATTCGTGTCGAGATGGCGCGCGCCGCGGGCCAGCGTGTTGAGAAGTGCCGAGCGATAGCCGCAGTCGCCGCTCGACAGGATGTACGGCGCATAAGCGGTCCAGAAGAGGATGCGCTCGCCCCACAAATGCGGCGCCCAGGCTTCGTCGAGCTTGGTGCCGTGCGCGATCAGCCAGCGGCCGACCACGGCTTCGGCGAGACGGGCACCATTCTCGCGCGATGCGCCCGCGGCGAGATCGCGAAGCCAGGAGAAGCCCTGGAGTTGCTCGACCAGGGCGCCATCGGCACCGACCGCGCCAAAATTCAGATCGCCGAGCGAGATCGCCTCGCTGCCGACGCTGAACTTGCCGGAGAGTAGAGCCGCGCCGCGCTGGCGGTCGCCCGCAACGTGATCGCGCGGAACGGCGTGCAGCTTGAGAGGCTGCCGCGAAGCCTTGAAGCGCGAGAGGAGCGAGCCGCGCACGAGCTTGCGCACGACGTCGCGCTGAGCCGAATCGTTCATTGCGCTCCCCTGAGCGCCCCGATGTTGGAGGCGTAGGCCGACGCACCTCCCTTGAACGCGGCAGTGCCGGCGACGAGCACGTTCGCGCCGGCTGCGACAGCCTGACGGGCGGTCTCGGGATCGATTCCGCCGTCGACCTCGAGCCGTACGTCGAGATTTTCCCTGGCGATGCGATTGGCGATCGCCTCGATCTTCCGCATCTGGCTGGCGATGAACTTCTGGCCGCCGAAGCCCGGGTTGACGCTCATCACGAGGACGAGGTCGATCTCATCCAGCACATAATCGAGGGCCTTGGCCGGCGTTGCTGGATTGAGCGACACGCCGGCTTTCTTACCGAGACCTTTGACGCGCTGGACGGTGCGATGAAGGTGCGGCCCAGCCTCCGGGTGGACGGCGATGATGTCCGCGCCCGCCTCCGCGAAGGCATCGAGGAACGGGTCCACGGGCGAGATCATCAGGTGGACGTCGAACGGCTTCTTCGTATGCTGCCGAAGCGCTTTGACGACCGCCGGGCCGATCGTGATGTTCGGCACGAAATGGCCGTCCATCACGTCAATGTGGATCCAGTCGGCCCCGGCCTCGTCGATCGCGCGCACTTCGTCGCCCAGTTCGGCGAAGTCTGCGGACAGGATCGACGGGGCAATGAGCAGATCGGCCATGGGCCCGATTAGACGTTAACCAGCGCGCCGGACAAGCCGCGCCATGAAGAAGCCGTCGAGACCGCCTTGCTCTTCCAGCAGACCGGGCAGGATGCGGACCCAGCCTTCAGGAGTTGGCGTTACGAATTCAGGGACTTCGCCAGGCCGTGGCGGCTCGATTGCAAGCTCGTGATCAAGAAAGGCGGAGATGACTTCTTCGCCCTCCTGCGGCTCCAGCGAGCACACGGAATAAACCAGCGCACCGCCGGGTTTCAGCCAGTTGAGCGCGCGCTCGAACAGCCTGGATTGAAGCTCCGCCCCCGAGGCAATGATCGACGGCCGTGCGCGATAGAACACCTCAGGATGGCGGCGGAACGTGCCGGTCGCTGAGCAGGGCGCATCGAGAAGGATCACGTCGAACCGGCGTCCGGGCTCCCATTCGAGCGCGTCGCTGGCGACGAGTTCCGCGCCGAGATGCGTTCGAGCGAGATTCTCGCCCAGTCGTGCAAGGCGAGTTTCCGATGCGTCGACCGCGGTCACGCGATGGCCGGCGGCCGCAAGCTGCATCGTCTTGCCTCCAGGGGCGGCGCAGAGGTCCAGCACGTCAATCGCGCCGCGAGGTATGAGACGCGCGGGCAAAGAGGCGGCAAGATCCTGAACCCACCATCGCCCCTCACCAAACCCGGGGAGATCGGTGACGGATGCACTGGGGAGACGCACATTTTGTGGCGCGAGCGAAACTCCCGCGTTCGCGGCCGCATACGCTTGCGCCTGGGCGTCGGACGCGAACGTCAGGTCGAGCCGCGGGCGCTTCGCGATCTGCCGCCGTGCCGCCTCGACGGCGTGCTCTCCCCAGGCGCGGCGCCAGCGCTCCTCGACGTGCGCGGGAAGCTTGGGCGCGTCGTTCGCCGGCACACCACGCCTCAGCAATGTCCCGAGCACGCCATGAACCAGGCGTCGAGGACCGCCATCGACCAGCGGGAGCGCCGTGGCGACAATCGCGTGATCAGGCGTGCCGAGGCCGATCTTCTGCGCGAGGGCGAGACGGAGCACCGCTCGCGCTTTTGCGTCGTCCGGCAGGCGCTGACGGGTGGCGCTGTCGATCAGCGCGTCGAGATCGGGGAGACGCCGAACCGCCTCGCCTACGATTGCGACGGCGAGCGCACGGTCTGCAGGCGCAAGGCTGTTTGCGGCGGAGGATGCGCTGTCGAGCGTTTGGCCTTTGCGCAGCACGCCATCGAGCATCCTGAGGGCCGCTTTGCGCGCGCCGATCCCTTCAACGGTTGGCATCACCGCTTCCACCGCACATCTTAGTCTGATGAAACGCCCGAAGCATCTCGATCCGCCCGCCCATCTCAGTCCTTCTCCGCCAGTGCCCGAGCCCGCACGCGTCGAGCAGCAGGCGCCTCCTGCCGGCGAGGAGGAGCGGCTCGACCCGACGCGCTACGGCGACTGGGAGAAGAAGGGTATCGCGGTCGATTTCTAGATCGCCTCGGCCTTTGGCGGCCGCGACAGCAGCGCTTCCAGGACTTCGTCGACATTGGCGCGACCCGCGATCAGCGCATCCACGCCTTCGACGATCGGCATGTCGATGTCATTCTCGCGGGCGAGCCGCGCGAGCACCGGCGCCGTGAACGCACCCTCCGCGACCGTCTTGCGGTCCGACAGCAGCTCGGCAGGCGAGCAGCCCTGACCGATGCCCGCACCCAGCGAATAGTTGCGCGAGCTGGCCGATGAGCAGGTCAGTACGAGATCGCCGAGACCGGACAGCCCGGCAAGCGTTTCGGGCTTCGCTCCGAAGGCCCTTCCGAACCGCGTCATCTCCGCAAAGCCGCGCGCGATCAAAGCGGCGCGGGCATTCTGGCCGAGGCCCCGGCCCTCGACCACGCCACAGGCGATCGCAAGCACGTTCTTGACGGCGCCGCCGATCTCCGCGCCGGCGACGTCGTCGGACAGATAGATTCGGAACGTCGGCTGGGCGATCCGGTCGCGGAGCGTCTCCGCCAGCGCCTGATCCTCGGCGGCGAGCGTGAGGGCCGTCGGCAATCCTTTCGCGACCTCATGCGCGAAAGTCGGGCCGGACAGCACCGCCGCCTGCGCGTTCGGGCAGGCCTGCTGCGCGACCTTGTGCAGGAGCTCGCCGCTCCGCTCTTCGATTCCTTTGGCGCAAAGGACCAGAGGCTTGTCCCATTCGCGCGCTTGCTCGAGCACCGAGCGCATGTGCTGGGTCGGCGTGACGACCAGCCACGCGGCGCAAGCCTCGAGCTCCGCGAACTTCGCAGTCGCGCGAACGCGTTCGTTCAGCGGCACGCCGGCGAGAAAAACGGAATTTTCGTGCGTGGCGTTGATCGCCTCGACGACCTCCGGTTCGCGCGCCCAGAGCAAGGTCTCACCGCTGCTCGCCGCGACCTGCGCGAGCGCGGTGCCCCAGGCGCCGCCCCCGATGACTCCGAGCTTCATGCCTTGACCCCCGCACCGCGCACTTTCTCGGCGTCTTCGTCGAGCGGCCAGCGCGCGCGAGCAGGCGTGTCGAGGTCATCGGTGAGGCCGGCGGCGAACCGCTCCGCGCCGGCCCACGCGATCATCGCGGCATTGTCGGTGCACAGCCAAGCAGGAGGCACGCTGAAGCGGCGGCCTTCGCGCGCGGCCAGTTCCGCGAGTGCGCGGCGGATGCTCTGGTTGGCCGCAACGCCACCGGCAACGACCAGCGCCGGCGCATCGGTCTTGCCGAAGGCGAGAGCAGTACGATCGACCAGGCATTCCACGACGGCCTGCTGGAAGCTTGCCGCAATATCTTTCCGGCTGTGCTCGCCCGATGCGACGGTGCGTTGGACGGCGCTCTTGAGCCCGGCGAACGAGAAATGCGGCTCGCGCGAGCCGACGAGCGGCCGCGGCAGCCGGACTGCGTTGCGATCGCCGGTCCTGGCCAGCTCCTCGACGGCCGGACCGCCGGGATAGCCCAAGCCGAGCAGCTTCGCGGCCTTGTCGAAAGCCTCCCCCGCCGCATCGTCGATCGTGGTCGCGAGCCGGCGGTAGTCGCCCACGCCTCCGACCTCGAGGAGCTGGCAGTGGCCACCAGAGACGAGCAGCAGCAGATAGGGGAAGCCAAGGTCCGGATCGACCAGCCGCGGAGAGAGCGCGTGGCCTTCGAGGTGGTTGATCGCGATCAATGGTTTGCCGGCCGCCAATGCGAGGCCCTTGCCGGCGAGAAGCCCGACCATTACGCCGCCGATGAGGCCCGGGCCGGCGGTCGCCGCGACCGCATCGACATCGTGGATCGACAGCTTGGCGTCACTCAGAATCCGTTGAATCAAGCCCGGAAGAATCTCGACATGCGCGCGCGCGGCGATCTCGGGCACCACTCCGCCATAAGGCTGGTGCGCGGCATTCTGGCCGACCACTGCCTGAGCGAGGATGCGCCGGTCGCTGGTGACCAGCGCGGCCGCACTGTCGTCGCACGAGGATTCAAGGCCGAGGATTATGGTCATTTCGCTCAGCGCCTTTGCCTCATCCTCGAAAGATGCACTAGGGGTGGGGCATGCAAGGGCTTCGTCTCGGGACTCGTGGATCGCCGCTGGCGCTCGCGCAGGCGCGCAAGGTCGCGGCCGCGATCGAGACCGCGCAGCGCTGGCCCGACGGCTGGGTGCAGATCGTCGAGATCAAGACGACGGGCGACAAGGTCCAGGACCGGCCGCTCGCGGACATCGGCGGCAAGGCGCTGTGGACCAAGGAGCTCGACCGCGCGCTGCTCGAGGAAGAGGTCGATTTTTGCGTCCATTCGATGAAGGACGTCGAAAGCGTTCGGCCCAAGGAGATCCATATCGCCGCGGTGCGCCCGCGCGGAGACGTCCGCGACCGCATCGTCGGCGCTAAGTCGATCGAGACGCTGAAGCACGGCGCGGTGGTCGGCACCTCCTCGCCGCGGCGCAAGGCGCAGCTTCTGCGGCTTCGGCCCGATCTCGAGATCGTGCCGATCCGCGGCAACGTCGAAACGCGGATCCGCAAAGTCGAGGAAGGCGAAGTCGATGCGACCTTGCTTTCGGCGGCCGGGCTCAAGCGCCTCGAGATCACGGCAGGCACGGCGATTCCGACCGAGATCATCCTGCCCGCGCCGGGCCAGGCAGTCATCGGTATCGAATGCCGGACCAACGACACGCGCACGCAGAGCGTGCTGACGACCGTCAGCAACCAGATCACCTATGATTGCGTGATGGCCGAGCGCGAGTTCACGCGGACGCTCGGCGGCGATTGCGCATCGCCGGTCGCCGCGTTCTGCGTGCTCGAGGACGGTGACTTGAGGATGCGCGGCCAACTCTTCAGCGAGGACGGCAGCGAGATGGTCGAGGACCGGGCAGTGTTCGACTGCGGGGATCACAAAACGCCTGCCGTTCTCGCGCGATCACTCCTGGCCAAGGCGCCGGCATCGGTGCGGAGGCTGTTCGCCGCGCAATGACGCGCGTGCTGGTCCTGCGCCCCGAGCCCGGCGCAAGCGCCACCGTCGGGCGCGCGAGGGCGCGGGGGCTGGACGCGATCGCGTTCCCTCTGTTCGAGATTGCGCCGGTCGAGTGGCGGGCGCCTGACGCCAGCCGCTTCGATGCTCTGCTGCTGACCAGCGCGAACGCGGTCCGGTTTGGGGGTGAGCAGCTGGGCGTGCTGCGCAGACTGCCGGTCCATGCCGTCGGTGTTGCCACTGCCGAGGCGGCGCGCCAGGCGGGCTTCGACGTTGCAAGCACCGGCGAAATGGGAGTGGACGGCCTGCTCGGCTCGATCGATCCGAGCTTCCAACTGCTGCATCTCGCCGGATCGGATCGCAAGACGCCCCAGCAACCGCGGCAGAAGATCACGTCGATCACCGTCTATTGCTCGAAGCCGAGAAATGATGTCGACCTCACGGCAGCGCGCGACAGCGTCGCGATGGTCCATTCGCCCCGCGCTGCCGGCCGCTTTGCCGAGCTGATTGGCGTCAACAAGAGCTTCGTCAGCATCGCCGCGATCAGCCGCGACGCGGCCGATGCGGCAGGCTTCGGCTGGGCGGCCGTCGAAGCCGCCGACGCTCCCACCGATGAGGCGCTGCTGGCCCTGACGGAACGGCTGTGCAACAAAGTGCAGGCGAGATGAACGGCACGAGCTATCGCAAAAGCCCGAACTGGGGCACGCGGCTGTTGGTCGGGCTGGTCCTGATCCTCGTCGGCGCAGCCGCGGCGGTTTGGAGCCTGGCCCATTATCAGCCAGCGGCGAAGTTCCTCGGCATCGTTCAGCCCGCAGCTGTGCCAGTAACTCCCGAACCGGTGGCGGTCGGCGTCGGTCCCGCAGTGCAGCCGCCCGCTCCGCCGCCGAGCAACGCGCAAATCGCGCAGCTGCAGGCGCGGCTCGCCCGGGTCGAGAATGCGACCCAGCGCGCTGAAGGTTTCGCCGGGCGGGCAGACGCCCTGGTGATCGCCTTCGCGGCACGGCGGGCGATCGATCGCGGAGTGGCGTTGGGCTATCTCGAACCGCTGCTGATGGACCGCTTCGGGTCGCAGCATGAGCAGGCCGTCGCGACGATCATCACCGTGTCGCGCGAC
>DATMHG010000031.1:0-10992 GCA_035555035.1 Sphingomicrobium sp. | reverse complement strand
CACGTTGGCTCCGGTGACCTCGTCGCGGCCCGACGATTGGACGTGGAGGATCGCGCGCTGGACCACGCGCTGGAACCCGCTGGTCGGAGTCGGATCGGTCGCGCTGTCGGCGACCAGCGCGCCGAGCTCGTTGTCGAGATATTGCTTAACCGACGCGCGAAGCTCGTCGCGGCTGACGCCGCAGGCGGTCATCACCTTCGAAGCATGCTCGTCGTCGACCAGCGCAATCAGAAGATGTTCGAGGGTCGCATACTCGTGCCGGCGGCGGCTGGCCTCCCCCAGCGCATTGTGGAGGGTCTGTTCGAGTTCGCGAGCGAAACTAGGCATTTAGTCTTTTACTCCCGGCCCGCGACAATGGAGCGGACATGGTTAACAATGTCATACGCGCGAACGCCGCAATCAAGGGCGAGTGCCGCGCTTATCCCCAATTTATCGAGTGAGGCTGTTCGGCGCGTGAACAGCCGCGCTTCACGGCTTCTTGAACAACTCTTCGGCGGCGGAGCGGTGGGTCTGCGCGCGATGCATGTGCGCTTCGACGCGGGCGATCTCGGCTTTGAGCGCCTCGATGCGGGCCTGCAGCTCCTCGATCGACATGGGGTCGAGGTCCTGCTTTGCAAGCTCGACCAGCGGGTCGCCGGGCTTGCTTGGGAACAGCTCCTCGAGGTCCATCACGGAATCGTTGACCGTAAGGCTCCCCAAGTCAATAAGCGCGGCCCGTGGCGGGTATCCCACACTCCATGATGGCGGTCGTGGCGCCCCAGCCCGACGGCGCCGAGGAGCTGGCGCTGGTTGAGCGTGCGGTGCCTCGGGCGGCCGCCGGCGAGGTTCTGATCGAAGTCGCCGCGGCAGGGGTCAACCGGCCCGACATTCTCCAGCGGCGCGGGCTCTATCCGCCGCCCGCCGGCGCGCCCGATATCCTGGGGCTCGAGGTCGCCGGACAGGTCGTGGAGACCGGCGATGGAGCGGAGCCGCTCCTCGGGCAGATGGTCTGCGCGCTGGTCGCCGGTGGCGGTTATGCTCAATATTGCGCCGCGCCCGCCGGCACCTGCCTGCTCGTCCCGAGTGCACTTTCGCTGGTCGAGGCGGCCGCGATGCCGGAGACGCTCTTTACGGTCTGGGTGAACTTGTTCGAGCGAGGGTTCGCGGCCGATGGCGATTGGGTGCTCGTCCACGGCGGCACGAGCGGGATCGGAACCATGGCGATTGCGCTCGGCTTATTGTTCAACCTCAATGTGATCGTCACCTGCGGCACCGACGAGAAATGCCTGCGCGCCGAGGAACTCGGCGCGGTGCAGGCGGTGAACTACCGCTCGCAGGACTTCGTCGAGGTCGCGCGGCAGCTGACGGACGGTCGGGGCGTGTCGGTCGTGCTCGATATGGTCGGCGGCGACTATGTGCCGCGCAATCTGGAGGCATTGGGCGAGGACGGGCGTCACGTGTCGATCGCCTTCCAGCGCGGTGCGAAGACCGAGATCCCGATCGCCGACGTGATGCGCAGGCGGCTGACGCTGACCGGATCGACCCTGCGGCCGCGGCCGGTCGAGTTCAAGACGATGGTCGCGAGCGAGATCGCGCATACCGTCTGGCCTTACGCCGAGGGCGGTCGCCTGAGGCCGGTGATCGACAGCACGTATCCGCTGAGCCAGGCGGCCGAGGCGCATTCGCGCATGGAATCGGGCGAGCATGTCGGGAAGATCGTGCTGGAGGTCGCATGAGCGAACGCCTGATGCTTCACGAATATGCGGCTTCGGGTAATTGCTACAAGGTTCGGCTGACCGGGGCTTTGCTGGGAAAGCCGATCGAGCGCCGCGAATATGACATCATGAAAGGCGAGACGAGGACGCCGGAGTTTCTCGCCAACGTAAATGCCAACGGGCGCATTCCCGTGCTTGAGGTCGGCGACCGGTTCATTCCCGAAAGCAACGCGGCGTGCCACTATCTGGCTGACGGAACGCGGCTGATCCCATCCGATCCGTTCGACCATGCCGACATGCTGCGCTGGATGTTCTGGGAGCAATACAACCACGAACCCAACGTTGCGACCTTGCGGTTCTGGATGGGCTGGATCGGGGTGGATGAGCTCAATGAGCTGCAGCAGATGCAGATGCCGGTGAAACGCGAGGCCGGCGAGGCGGCCTTGAAATTGATGGACGAGCATCTGCGCGGTCGGCAATGGTTCGTCGGGGACGCCCTGAGCCTCGCGGACATTTGCCTGTTCGCCTACACGCATGTGGCGGGCGACGCGGAGTTCGACCTTGGCCGTTACCCGGCCGTTCTCGCCTGGATTGAGCGGCTGAAGAAGCAGCCGGGATTCGTGCCGATGGACGCGTAACCGGCCTTGCCGGAACGGCAACCGAGGTCTACATCGCCCACCAAGCCGGCCGCTCCGTGAGGGGCGGCCCAATTTATTTCCAGAGACGGAGACATCTTTAAGTGGCCCAGCCCCTGATGCCCCATGCGACCGCCGCTTGGCTGGTCGACAATAGTTCGCTGACGTTCGAGCAGATTGCCGAATTCTGCGGGCTGCACATCCTCGAGGTGCAGGCGATCGCGGACGATACCGCCGCGACGAAGCTCACCGGTCGCGACCCGATCCGCGCGGGCGAGCTGACGCACGAGGAAATCGAGAAAGGGCAGAAAGATCCCGACTACCGGCTCCAAATGTGGAAGGCGCCCGAAGCGGTGCGCCGGACGCGCGGGCCGCGCTACACGCCGGTTTCCAAGCGGCAGGACAAGCCGGACGGAATCGCGTGGATCATCAAGAACCATCCCGAAGTCAGCGACGGTCAGATCAGCAAGCTGATCGGAACGACGCGCACGACGATCGCTGCGATCCGCGATCGGACGCACTGGAACATGGCGAACATCACGCCGAAGGATCCGGTGACTCTCGGCCTGACCACGCAGCGCGAGCTGGATGCGGCGGTGGCCAAGGCGGCGAAGGCGGCCGGTGCGCCGGCGCCCGTCGATACGCGCTTCGAGGGCGACCGGGAGGCGCTGATCGAGCAGCTTCGCCGCGAGCGCGAGCAGCATGCGCGCGAGGCCGAAGCCGCGCTGGCCGACGCCGGAGACGAAGCGCTTCGCGACGAGATCGTTCCGGGGATCCGCGATCCGTTCAAGAATACGCCGGTCGAATAAGCGCCTGCCTTGATTCGCCGCCGCGGGAGGGTGAAACAGCGTTATGGCCACCACCGCTGAAGATGTGAGCCAACTGAGCTTCGAAGCGGCGCTCGCGCGGCTCGAGGAGATCGTCCGAACGCTCGAACGGGGCGAAGCGCCGCTCGACCAGTCGATCGAGCTCTACCAGGAAGGCGACCGGCTCAAGCGCCATTGCGAGGCCCGCCTCAAGGATGCGCAGGCCCGGATTGAGCAGATCACGTTCGGGAGCGACGGCAAGCCGGCCGGGCTCAAGCCCTTCGATGCCGGTTGAGACCGTCGATCGCCTGGCCGAGGAGCTGAAGGCGGAAAGCGCGCGGGTCCGCACCGAAGTCGACAGCTTTTTCGCCAGATTGCTCGCGCCGACCGGCGACAGCCGCGAGCGGCTCTATGGAGCGATGCGCCATGCGGCGATCGGCGGCGGCAAAAGGCTGCGGCCGATGCTCACTATCGCATCGTCGCGTCTGTTCGCGATCGACCCGGCCCGTGCCCTTCGCGTCGGCTGTGCGATCGAGGCGATTCACGTTTATTCGCTGATCCACGACGACTTGCCGTGCATGGACGATGCAGACCTAAGGCGCGGGAAACCGACAGTGCATAAGGCGTTCGGCGAAGCGGAGGCGGTGCTTGCCGGCGACAGCCTGCATGCGCTGGCATTCGAGATTCTCGCGCATCCTTCGACGCACGATGATCCATGGGTGCGCAACGAGCTGGTGTTGGAGCTTGCGCGCGCGGCGGGACCGAACGGCATGGCCGGCGGCCAGATGATGGACCTGGTCGCGGAGGGCGAGCGGCTCGACCTCGCGGCGATCACGCGGCTGCAGCAGCTGAAGACCGGAGCGCTGATCGAATATGCCGTGGAGGCCGGCTGCATCATGGCCAAGCTGCCGGCCGAAGCGCGGCGTCCGTATCGCGGCTACGCGCGCAACATCGGTCTCGCTTTCCAGATCGCCGACGACCTCATCGACCACAGCGGGGACGAGGCGGCGGCGGGCAAGCCGACGCGCAAGGATACGGCGGCGGGCAAGGCGACCTTCGTCTCGCTGCTCGGTGAGGATCGCGCGCGGCAGCAGGCCGGCTTCCTCGTCGATCAGGCCATCGAGCATTTGTCGGGACACGGCGGCGAAGCGGATTTGCTTCGTGCGATCGCGCGCTTTGCGATAGAGCGGGACCATTAGGGGGCGTCGCGCATGAAGATCGCTGTCTATCCGGGGACCTTCGATCCCATCACGCTCGGGCATCTCGACATCATCCGGCGCGGAGCGCACCTCGTCGACAAGCTGGTGATCGGAGTGACGACAAACCCATCGAAGGAGCCGATGTTCTCGGTCGCGGAAAGGCTGGCGATGGTTCGCCGGGAAGTGAAGGACATGCCCGGCACGATCGAAGTGGTCGAATTCGACAGCTTGCTGATGGACTTTGCCGAGCGGCAGGGAGCCACGGCGATCCTGCGCGGGCTGCGTGCAGTCGCGGATTTCGAATATGAATTCCAGATGGCGGGGATGAACCAGCAGCTCAACGACAACATCGAAACCGTCTTCCTGATGGCGGATGTTTCGCTGCAGCCGATCGCGTCCAAGCTGGTGAAAGAGATCGCGCGCTTCGGGGGATCGATCGACAAGTTCGTCACCCCCGGCGTTGCAGATGACGTTCGGCGGCATTTGAACGGCGGTTCACACTAGCGTCAGCGCCGCTGCCGCATCGGGCGTAAGAGAATTCCGGGGAGGATTATGTTCGTCAAAGCTCTGTCGTTGTTGCCGCTCGCAGTGGCGTTGATCGCCGCCAAACCCGCACCGCAGCCTGCCGCGCCTGCGATGCCGAGCCTCGCGGCACCTGCCGACATCGCGGCGAATCCCGCGAACAAGCTCAGGCTCGAGCTCTCGAACGGCGGCACGGTGGTGATCCAGATGCGGCCAGACATCGCGCCACAACATGTTGCGCGCGTGCAGACCCTTGTGCGCCAAGGCTTCTACAACGGCCTGACGTTCCATCGCGTGATCCCGGGTTTCATGGCCCAGGGCGGCGATCCGAAAGGCACCGGCGAGGGCGGATCGAGCCTGCCTGACCTCAAGGCCGAGTTCAGCGCCTTGCCGTTCCTGCGCGGCACCGTCGCTGCCGCCCGGCTCGGCGACAATGAGAACAGTGCGAACAGCCAGTTCTTCATCATGTTCGTGCCCAACCCGACGCTGGATGGCCAATATACGATCTGGGGTCGCGTGATCTCGGGGATGGACGCGGTCGACGCGATCGCCGTCGGGGAGCCGCCGCCCGAGCCGACGAAGATCGTCAGCGCTACTCTAGGCGACGTGGCTGCGCCGCCGGCGAAGTGACGCTAAAGGCGCGCCTTCATGCGCGTCGACCTGTTCGATTTCGATCTTCCGGCTGACCGGATTGCGCTTCGGCCCGCACGGCCGCGCGACAGTGCCCGGCTGCTGGTGATTCGGGGTTCCGACATCTCCGATCACGCGATGCTGCACCTGCCGCAGCTGCTCGAGCCGGGCGACGTGCTGGTGTTCAACGACACCAAGGTCATCCCCGCGCGCCTGGAAGGACGGCGAGTAGCTTATGCGGACGGCCCGCAGAGCGGGCCTAGGGCGAGCATCGGCGCAACGCTGCAAAAGCGCGAGGGGCCGCGCGAATGGCAGGCGTTCCTCCGCAACGCGAAGCGGGCGCGCGTGGGCGACAAGATCGACTTCGGTGCCGATGTCAGTGCGTCCGTCGTGGAGAAGTCCGATGACGGCTCCGCTCTTCTCCATTTCCACGGCGAGGAGCCTGTGGAAGTGCTGCTCGAGCGCGCCGGACGCATGCCCCTGCCTCCGTACATTGCGTCGCGTCGTCCGGCCGACGAGAAGGACCGCGCCGATTATCAGACCATGTTCGCGCGGGAGGAAGGGGCTGTCGCTGCTCCCACTGCAGCGCTGCACTTCACCGAGCGGCTGCTGCAGGCGCTCGACGCGCGGCAAGTCGGGCGCGAGACACTGACTCTGCACGTCGGCGCGGGCACGTTCCTGCCGGTCAAGACGGAGGACACTTCAGGGCACAAGATGCATGCCGAGTGGGGACGAATCGACGAAGCCACGGCTGCGCGGCTGAACGCGGTTCGGGCATCGGGGCGGCGATTGATTGCCGTGGGGACCACGAGCCTGCGCCTGCTCGAGAGCGCTGCGGACGAGAACGGGACCATCTGTCCATTCGAAGGCGACACGGCGATCTTCATCACGCCGGGTTATCGTTTCAAGGCGATCGACGGGCTGATCACCAACTTCCACTTGCCGAGATCGACCCTTTTCATGCTGGTCAGCGCGCTCATGGGGCTCGACGTCATGAAAGCCGCCTACGCGCACGCGATCGAGAGCGGCTATCGCTTCTACTCATACGGAGACTCGAGCTTGTTGTTACCGGCTACCGCAGGTCAGTCAGGATAGCATTCGGGACGGTCATCCGGATGGTCCTTGAAGTACTGCTTGCGCGCCTTCTGGTCGGCCATCTGGTGATTGTAGCCGAGCATGGTGAAAAGACGTTTGATCGTCCGCACCTCAGGATCGCCTGGTGCCGCCGGCGCCCCGCGCCAGTCCTCATTAAAAGCCAGGCACAAGCGAAACTTTGTTTCCGGATCGGCGATATCGGTCTCGCCGACGCGGCATCGGAGCGCCCTGCCGGTCTTGTCCACGTCCACATAGATCCAGGCGTAATTGTCGCCGGGCATCACATCGAGATTTTGCCAGGGGTAAGCCCGACCCGCTTCGCGAGCGGGGCAGGCGGGCTTGGCCATGCTCGCCGATGCGCCGGCTAGAAAGCTCAAGAACAACAGGCGCCAGAACGCGGACATGGAAACAGGATAACAGCAGTGCGCGAAGCGGCAATAGGTGCCGCGGTAGCTTTTCTTTTACTCGCCCGCGTGCGGAATCGGCAGGGCGGCAGTGGCGACCACGTCTTCGCTTAGGTCGCGGTAGAATTTTACTCCGGCGCCGGTGTCGTTGGCCCAGGCCACATGTGCGGCAGCGAAGATCGGGCCGCGCTTGAAGATGACGTCGCAGTCGGTCGGCAGGCGGTCCTTGCAGGAGACGAGCGCGCCGGTCGTCGAAATGTCGCGGATCCAAATGACATAGGCGCCGTCGGGCGTGAACAGGGTGCCCTTCATGAGCACGCGCTTGCGCGCACCCTTGCGGGGGCCCTCAATATCGTCCGCAGCTGTAGCCATCGTGGATCGATCCTTAACCAATCGCAGCCCTTTGTGAGCGCGCGCCTATGAGGATCGCGTGCACGAACATGGTTACTCGCGTGTTGAGCATGGCGGTCGGCGCAGTTTGCCTGGTCTGGACAGGCGGCTAAGGCCGAGCCTCGATGACCCGCTTTGCGTTTGAAATTGCCCCGACGGATGGTGCTGCGCGCGGCGGCACCATCCGCATGGAGCGGGGCGAGATCCGCACGCCGGCATTCATGCCGGTGGGCACGGGCGCGACGGTGAAGGCGATGCGGCCGGAGGAGGTGCGCGCGAGCGGCGCGGACATCATCCTCGGCAACACCTATCACCTGATGCTTCGGCCCGGCGCCGAGCGCGTTGCGAAGCTCGGCGGGCTGCACCGGTTCATGGGTTGGGAGCGGCTGATCCTGACCGACAGCGGCGGCTATCAGGTGATGAGCCTGTCGCAGCTGACGAAGGTGACGGAGGAGGGCGTCGCTTTCGCCAGCCATCTCGACGGCTCGCGGCACATGCTTTCGCCCGAACGGTCGATCGAGGTGCAGCGGCTGCTCGGCTCGGACATCGTGATGCAGTTCGATCAGCTTGTAGCGACCACCTCCGCGCGCGAGCAGCAGGTCGAGGCGATGGAGCGCTCGATCCGCTGGGCGAAGCGCTCGCGCGAGGAGTTTGACCGCGGCGGCGAACATGCGGAGCGCGCAGCGATCTTCGGAATTCAGCAGGGTGCCCTGGACGAGCACTTGCGGCGGCGTTCAGCCGAGGCGCTGATCGAGATCGGGTTCGACGGTTATGCGGTCGGCGGCCTCGCGGTTGGCGAGGGGCAGGATGCGATGCTCGGCTGCCTCGATTTCGCCGTCGAGATGCTGCCTGCCGACAAGCCGCGCTATCTGATGGGCGTGGGCAAGCCCGACGACATCATCGAGGCGGTGATGCATGGGATCGACATGTTCGATTGCGTGCTTCCGACGCGGTCCGGACGCACCGGACAGGCGTTCACGGCCGACGGGCCGCTGAACCTTCGCAACGCACGTTTCGCGGATGACAGTGATCCAATCGAGCCCGGTTGCCCATGTCCGGCATGCACGACGTTCGAGCGCGCTTACGTGCATCACCTGGTGAAATCAGGAGAAATCCTCGGCGCGATGCTGATGACCCAGCACAATCTGTGGTTCTACCAGCGCGTGATGCAGGGTTTGCGCGATGCAATTGCCGCGCGGCGGCTGCAGGATTTCGCGAGCGAGTTTCTGCAGCGTTACCGTGCTCCTGCGAAGGAAGGAGCCCAGTCCGGCGAAGCCGTCTAAGCGCTCCGCGCGTCTGGACCCCTGCCTTCGCAGGGATGCAGGTCAGATCGCGTCGTCCTTGACCGCTTCGGCTTCATCCACCGGCTGCAGCTTGTCCTGCGTTCTGAGTTCGAAATCGCTGGCGTCGTGGCGCTCGTGCAGCTGTTCGCTTTCGTCGCCGCTGAGCTTGTTGACGATGCGGCCGCGCTTGACCGCGGGTCGCGCGTCGATCTGCTTCGCCCAGCGCATTAGATGCTCGTATTCGTGCGTGGCGAGGAACTCGTCGGCCCCGGCGTAGGATCGCCCGAGCGCGACTCCGCCGTACCAGGGCCAGATCGCGATATCGGCGATCGAGTAATCCCGGCCGGCGATATATTCGCTTTGCGCCAGGCGGCGGTTGAGCACGTCGAGTTGGCGCTTGGCCTCCATCGCATAGCGGTTGATCGGATATTCGAACTTCTCGGGCGCGTAGGCGAAGAAATGGCCGAAGCCGCCGCCGAGAAACGGCGCGCTGCCCATCTGCCAGAACAGCCAAGAGAGCGTCGCCGCCCGTTCGGGTCCGTGGCTCGGCAGGAACTCGCCGAACTTCTCGGCGAGATAGACGAGGATCGCGCCGGACTCGAATACCCGCACCGGCTCCGGACCGCTGCGATCGACGAGCGCCGGAATCTTGGAGTTGGGATTCACCTCGACAAATCCACTTCCGAATTGGTCGCCTTCGCCGATCCGGATTGGCCAGGCGTCATATTCCGCGCCTGAATGTCCGCGCTCGAGCAGCTCCTCGAGCATGATCGAGACCTTCTGCCCATTCGGGGTCGCGAGCGAGTAGAGCTGCAGAGGGTGTTTGCCGACGGGGAGTTCCTGCTCGTGCGTCGGACCGGCGATCGGCCGGTTGATGTTGGCGAACTGGCCGCCGCTGGGCTGTTCCCATTTCCAAACGCGCGGCGGCACGTAGTCGTTATTGTCGGACATCGCGGTTCCTTCTTTGCAGCCCCGCGCGGGAGCTAGGAACCGTGGCGGCTCCTTTCCAGTGTCAGCGATTATACCGCGCTGACGGAGAGGAAACTGGGGAGGGGACCGTTCCAGTCGCCCTTCATGTCCTCGACCACGGCGGAGCGCTCCGCAGCCTGCGTAGTTTGAGACCGCTCGGGCCGCGGCTTGGGCTTCGCTGCACGAGACTGCTTCGGCGGAGCAGCAGCCTTCGGCTCCTCAATCGCCTCTTGCGTTGCGCGCGGGATCTTGTGTCCGATCAGCTTCTCGATGCGATCGATCGCCTCGGCGTCCGCGCGTGTCGCGAGGGTGATTGCGATGCCCGTCATTCCCGCCCGGCCGGTGCGGCCGATGCGATGAATGTAATCGTCCGGCTGCCATGGCACGTCGAAGTTGATGACGTGACTGACGCCTTTGACGTCGAGACCGCGCGCCGCGACATCGGACGCGACGAGCACCGTAATCTCGTCATTCTTGAACCGGTCGAACTCCGCGATCCGGGCGGACTGTTCCATGTCGCCCTGGATCTGTCCCGCAGCGAAGCCCGAGCGCTTGAGGCTGCTGGTGAGCTCTCGAACCGTGGTCTTGCGGTTGGAGAAAACGATCGCGTTCTTGAATTCCTCGTGACGGAGGATGTCGCGCAACGCCTCCTTTTTCTTGTCCGCACGGACCTCTACCAGGCGCTGCTCGATATTGACGTTGGCGGTCGCCGGACGCGCGACTTCGACGCGCTTGGGGTCCTTGAGGAACTTCTGCGCGAGCTTCTGGATCGGCGGCGGCATGGTCGCCGAAAAGAGGAGGGTCTGCCGCGAGCTCGGGAGCTTCGAGCAGATTTCCTCGATGTCGGGGATGAAGCCCATGTCGAGCATTCGGTCGGCTTCGTCGATCACGAGCATCTCGCAGCCGGTGAGCAGGATCTTGCCGCGTTGGAACAGGTCCATCAGCCGCCCGGGCGTGGCGATCAGCACGTCGACGCCTTTCTCGAGCGCCTTGATCTGGTCGCCCATCTGAACGCCGCCGATCAACAGCGCCATCGAGAGCGGGTGGTACTTGCCGTATTTGTCGAAATTCTCGGAAACCTGCATCGCGAGCTCGCGCGTCGGCTCGAGGATGAGCGAGCGCGGCATCAGTGCGCGGCTGCGGCCGTGATGAAGAATGTCGAGCATCGGCAGGACGAAGCCGGCGGTCTTGCCGGTGCCGGTTTGCGCGATGCCGATCAGGTCCTTGCCCATGAGGACCGACGGAATGGCGGCGCGCTGGATCGGGGTCGGTTCGCCATAGCCGCTGTCTTCCACGGCTTGGAGCAATTCGTCGGAGAGGCCGAGATCGGCAAAAGTCATTCAAATTCCGGATGATAGAGGTGAG
>DATMHG010000030.1:0-8566 GCA_035555035.1 Sphingomicrobium sp. | reverse complement strand
TCGAAGCTCGCGCTGGTCGGCGACGTGCTCTTCCGCGGCTCCGTCGGCCGCTGGGACTTCGAGCGCGGCGATCAGCAGCAGCTGATCCGCTCCATCACGGAGCGCCTGTGGCCGATGGGCGACGACACCGCCTTCGTCCCCGGTCACGGCCCGATGTCGACCTTCGGCCATGAGCGCCAGACGAACCCATTTGTCGGCGATGAGGCGCTCGCGGCTGCCTAGGAACCTCCCTGTTGCGAAGCAATGGGGAGGGGGACCACTCAGCCGCCAGGCTGAGTGGTGGAGGGGCCTGCTACGCGCTCGCACAGGCGGTAGATGCCGTCAGCGACTGCCTCCGGATCGGCGAGCACCTCCGCGGCAGAAATGCGAATGACCTCAAGCCCGAGTGACGCCATGTAGGCATCGCGCGTGCCGTCCGCGTGCTGGCGCTGGTTATGCGTCGCCCCATCGATCTCGATGACGATCTTGGCTGCTGTACAGTAGAAATCGGCGACAAACGGGCCAATCGCATGTTGTTTGCGGAAGCGGACGTCGCGGCGGCTGAGGCGCAAAATTCGCCAAAGCAGCATTTAGGGAAGACTGAGCTGCCGCCGCAGCCGCCTCGCCGAGGCCATCGACCGGGCAGTTGCGCGCATGTTGCTGGCCCCTCCACCACTCAGCTCCGCTGAGCGATTCCCCTCCCCACCAGATTCGCTGGCAGGGAGGTTCTGTTGGCCGTCTGCAACGGGAAGTCAATGTCGGTGAACACGTCCCCACCCGACCTTGCACTCCCCTCTCATTTCGCTATAGGAGCCGCGGTTCGCGACGATCCGGCCGCCGCCTCGGGGCAACCCGCTGAGTTGGGCGCAGATCGTCGCAATTTTTATTGAACTTCAGTTTTCAAAGGTGCCGCAATGGCTGTCCCGAAGAGAAAAACATCACCGTCCAAGCGGAACATGCGCCGCAGCCATCATACGCTGAAGGCCACGCAGTTCCAGGAATGCCCGAACTGCGGCGAGCTCAAGCTGCCGCACAACATGTGCTCGGCCTGCGGTCACTATAACGGCCGCGAAATCGTTTCGACCGAGGCCTGAAGCGTCTAAAGGCCTCGCGATGACCGGAGGCCCACGCATCGCCATCGACGCCATGGGCGGCGACGCCGGCGTCGCGGCGATGATCTCCGGCGCCTCCAAGGCGCTGAAGCGCGACCACTCGCTGCAGATCACCATTTATGGCGATGAGGCGCAGGTCCGCGAGGAGCTGAAGCGTCACCCGAACCTTGGCCCCGTGACCATCGTTCATTCGCCCGAGGCGATTGGCGGGCATGAGAAGCCGAGCCAGGCGATCCGCCGCGCCCGCACCACGTCCATGGGCATGGCGATCAACGCGGTGAAGGAAGGTTTGGCCGACGCCGCCGTTTCGGGCGGCAACACCGGCGCGATGATGGCGATGTCGAAGCTCGCGCTCCGAACCATGCCCGGCATCGACCGGCCTGCGCTCGCGGCGCTTCTTCCGACGCTCGGTGACACCGATTGCGTAATGCTCGATCTCGGCGCCAATACCGAGTGCGACGCCCAGAACCTCGTTCAGTTCGCGGTCATGGGCTCGGCCTATTCGCGCACGGTGCTCGGCATCGCCAAGCCGCGCGTCAAGCTGCTCAACATCGGCACCGAGGAATTGAAGGGCACCGACGAGCTCAAGGAAGCGGCTTCCCTGTTGCGCGAAGCCGATTACCTGCCGTTCAAGTTCGACGGCTTCACCGAAGGCGACCAGCTGTCGCGCGGCGGCGTCGACGTGGTCGTCACCGACGGCTTTTCCGGAAACATCGCGCTCAAGACCGCGGAAGGGACCGCACGCTTCGTCACCGATCTGCTCCGCCGCGCCTTCAAGAGCTCGCTTCGCTCGAAAGCGGGGTTCGCCCTCTCCCAACCCGCGCTCAACCTGCTCAAAGTCCACCTCGACCCGAATAACCATAACGGCGCCGTTTTCCTCGGCTTGAACGGGCTGGTCGTGAAGAGCCACGGCGGAGCCAATCCCAAGGGTGTCGCCAATGCGATCGGAGTCGCCTGCGGAATGGTCCGCAACGACATCATCCGCAAGATCGCCGACGACCTCGACAATTTCCGCGCCCATGCTTTTGCCAACGAGGCTGCCCAGTGAGTCTGCGTTCGGTCGTGCTCGGCGTCGGAAGTGCGCTGCCCAGGCGCCGCGTCACCAACGACGAGCTGGCCGAGCGTGTGGAAACCTCCGACCAGTGGATCGTCGAGCGCACCGGAATCCGCAGCCGCTACGTCGCCGAGGATGGTGAAACGACCGCGAGCCTGGCGACGGAAGCAGCCCGGCGCGCTCTCGATCACGCCGGCGTGGACGCCGAAGACATTGGCCTCATCGTCCTCGCCACCGCAACCCCCGACCAGACGTTCCCGTCATCGGCGACCAAGGTTCAGGCGGCGCTCGGGATCGACGATTGCGTTGCCTTCGACGTGCACGCGGTATGCACTGGTTTCCTCTACGCGCTGTCCGTCGCTGACTCGCTGCTCCGCTCGGGCAGCGCGACAAAGGCTTTGGTGATCGGCGCGGAGACCTTCACCCGCCTGCTCGACTGGGACGACCGCACCACCTGCGTCCTGTTCGGCGACGGGGCCGGCGCGTTGGTGCTCGGCGCGGAGGAAACCGAAAGTGGCATACTCGCGACCAGGCTTCACGCCGACGGCCGCCACAACGACTTGCTGTTCGTGGACGGCGGGCCATCGACCACCGGCACCGTCGGCAAGCTGCGCATGAAGGGACGCGAGGTTTTCCGCCACGCCGTCGTGAACCTCGCCGACGTTCTGACCGAAGTGCTGGAAGCCGCCGGACTCACCTCGGCTGACGTCGACTGGGTTGTCCCGCATCAGGCGAACGCCCGGATTCTCGACGCCACGGCCAAAAAACTGGGCCTTCCGTCGCACAAGGTGGTGGTCACGGTCGACGAGCATGCCAATACGTCCGCCGCATCCGTTCCGCTGGCCTTCGACACAGCAGTCAAGGACGGCAGAATCCAACGCGGGGACATTGTCGTGCTTGAAGCTATGGGTGGTGGCTTTACATGGGGCGCGGCAGCGCTCAGATATTGATAAAGTTCGAGAATCCGGCGAATGTCGAATTGTCGACACCAGTGGATTTTGTTACGATAGTGAATCGACGACGGGGGGCCTCGTCGGACAAGACGGGAGACTGATTTATGGCCGATCTCGGGATTGCGCGGGTCACGAACGAGGCTGAAGCCAACGGCACCTTGACGCGCGCCGACCTGGCCGATGTCGTGCATCGCAAGCTCGGCCTGTCGCGGGCCGAATCGGCGAGCGTCGTCGAGCGTGTGCTTCATCACATGTGCCATTCGCTCGCCGAGGGCGCGAACGTGAAGGTCTCCGGCTTCGGCACCTTCATCCTGCGCGACAAGGGGCAGCGGGTCGGACGCAATCCCAAGACGGGCGTCGAAGTACCGATCGCTCCGCGCCGCGTGATGACCTTCCGCGCCAGCCAGATCATGCGCGACAGGATCTCCGGGTAACGGCGGCCGTGGCGACGGCGGAAAAGGCACCGGACGCTCTCAAGACCATCGGCGAACTCTCGCACGAGCTGGGCGTTGCCCAGCACATCCTGCGCTATTGGGAAACGCGGTTTCCCCAGCTGAAGCCGATGCAGCGCGCGGGCAACCGGCGCTATTACCGCCCGGCCGACGTCGATCTCGCGCGGCGGATCAACCGCCTGCTCAACGAGGAAGGCTATACCGTCCGCGGAGTGCAGAAGCTGCTCCGCGAGAAGGGCGACACTGCGCCACAACCCATTTCCCAAATGCCGGTCGCTGCATCAGCCACTGTCGCGGCCGCCGAAGCCCAGGCGAGCGATGAGCCGGCGGGCATCGACGTGTTCCAGCTCGTCCGCCTTCGCGACCGGCTCGCCGAAGCGCTGGAAACCTAGTCCAGCTCTTTCGGCAGAATCAGCGCGACGAACTCTCCGCTGGCTCGCTCGACGTCCGTCCAGCGATCCACCGGAAGCGCGATCATCGCCAGCGCCGCGGTCGGATATTTGTGTTCGACACGCCGGCGCAGGCCCCTCGCGTCGTCCCTCGTCAGCTCGGCGACGAGGCGCTCAAGGCCCGGGTTGTGGCCGACGAGAAGCGGTGCCCCGATATCGTCCGGAAGCGCCCGGATCAGGTCGAGCAGCGTCGCTGTGTCGGCCAAGTAGATGCCCGGCTCGAACCGCACCGCGAAGTCGAAAGGGCCATAGCCTTCCGCAAGACCGTCGAGCGTCTCGCGCACCCGCGCCGCAGGGCTCGCGAGGCACAGGTCGAAACGCATCTTGCGGTGCTTGAGCTCGCGCCCGATGCGCCGTGCAGCCTTCCAGCCGCGCGGATTGAGCGGTCGGTCGAGATCGTCGGTGTTCGGTTGATCCCGGCTCGATTTCGCGTGCCGAAGAACGGCGAGCCGTTTCACGGCTCCTCCCCGAAACGGGGAGGGGGACCGCCGAGCGCCAGCCCGGTGGCGGAGGGGGCCCCCTCCGTCAGGCCCGCTGCGCCGCCCTCCCACCTCCCCGTTCCGGGGAGGATTTGCTCGACGCGGGCGAGCGCCACATCGAGCGGAACCCTGCGCACCGGAACGCCGGGCGGGAATGCCGACAGCAGCCGCGACGGCATCGCGGCGGAGAGGATCACGAACACACCCGTATCGGCTTGCCGCCGGATCAATCGGCCGAACGCCTGGGCGAGCCGCGCGCGCACCACTCGGTCGTCGTAAGCGCTGCCACCGCCCGCCATGCGCCGTGCGGCATGCAGCACCGTCGGCCGCGGCCAAGGCACCCGCTCCATCACCACGAGCCGCAGCGATTCGCCGGGTACATCGACGCCGTCGCGCAACGCATCCGTGCCGAGCAGCGACGCACGCGGATCGTCGCGGAAAATGTCGACGAGCGTCCCCGCATCGATCGGGTCGACATGCTGTGCGAGCAGCGGCAGCCCCGCACGCGCCAGCCGGTCGGCAATCCGCGCATGCACCGCTTTCAGCCGCTGGATCGCGGTGAACAGCCCGAGCGTGCCCCCGCCCGCCGCCTCGATCAGCCGGGCATAGGCGCCCGCGAGCGAAGCGATGTCGCCCGCCTTCACGTCGGTGACGATCAGCACCTCCGAACAGCCGGCATAATCGAACGGGCTTTCTGCCTCGAAATGCGCTGCTGGCGCCGGCAAGTGCAGCGCCCCGGTCCGCGCTTCCGCAGCCGGCCAGCCCTCGCCTCCGCGCAAGGTCGCCGAGGTCACCAGCACCCCGTCCGCAGGCGCAAGCACCGCGGCAGCGAGCGGCTTCGTCGGATCGAGCCAGCGGCGGTGGATGGCGACATCATATTCGCGTCCGTCGACGCGCTCGACTGCGAGCCAGTCGACGAACTCGGGATCCGCCTCGCCACCGATCCGCGCCAGCAGTGCAATCCACGCGGCCAGCGTCTCCCGCCGCCACGAAAGCCCGCGAATCGCGCCTTCGACCCGCGCCCGCGCCTGCGAATCGAGCCAGTCCGGCGCATCTTCGAGCACCGCCTCCAGCCGCCGCGACAGCGCCGCGAGCGGCTTCTGCAAAGCCTCGAGAAGCTCCGCCGCTGCGGCCGCGCTCGACACCAGCGCGCCGTCGGGTTCGGCGAGCTCGGTCTCGAGCCCGTAACCCGCCTCCTGCGCCTTGGCGCGCGCGTAAACCATGCCGCGCACCTCCGACAGCAAAGCCTCGATCGGTCCGAACGGCGCGCCCTCGACCAGCCGCTGCAGCCACCCGTCCGACGGCAGCGCCTTCGCCACCACGACCGCTGCGTCGAGCGCCAGCGCACCCTCTTCGTCATAGGAAGCGACATCCATCAGCCGCGCCGCGAGCCCGCGCCGCCGCCCGCGCGAGCGGCCCTCCGCCCCCACGATCCACCGCCTGAGCTCGATCGCCTCCTGCCCCCCGAACGCGACCGCGAAGGTCGAATCGGCCGCGTCGAACAGGTGGTGCCCCTCATCGAACAGAATCCGCCCCGCCGCGTCCTCCCGCGTCCGAGCGGCATTGACCATCACCAGCGCGTGATTGGCGATGACGATGTCCGCCTCGCGGCTCGCGCGCTCAGCCCGCTCGATGAAGCAGCGGCGGTAGTGCGGACAACCCGCGTAGACGCACTCCCCGCGACGATCGGTCAGCGCGGTCGCCCCGGCGCGGCGGAACAGGCTCGGCAGCCAGCCCGGCAGATCGCCGCCGACCATGTCGCCGTCCTTGGTGTAAGCCGCCCACCGCCCGACCAGCTGCGCCAGGATCGCGGCGCGGCCGGAGAACGCACCCTGAAGCGCGTCCTCGAGGTTGAGCAGACACAAATAATTCTCGCGGCCCTTGCGAACGACGATCCGCCGCGCGCGCTCTTCGGCGTCGGCGAACAGCTTCGACCCCTCGGCGTCGAGCTGGCGCTGCAGCGCCTTGGTGAAGGTCGACACCCACACCGTGCCGCCCGACTGCTCTGCCCACAGCGACGCAGGCGCCAGATAGGCGAGCGTCTTGCCAATCCCCGTTCCGGCCTCGGCAAGCAGCAGGTTCGGCGCATCCTTGGCGCGCTTCGGAGCGAATACGGAGGTTACCGCCTCCGTCATCGCTCGCTGGCCCTCGCGGACTTCGGCGCGGCCGGTCAGGCGGTCCAGCTTCGCCGTCGCGTCGTCGGGATCAACGCTGACGGTGCGCGGCGGCGGCCTGTCGCCGGCCTCCTCCCACTGCTTCAGCCGCGCGAAAAGCATGCGCTCCCCGCGCTCGGGCCGCTCGAGCCGCGCACCGATCAGCGGCGCCCAGCCCCAGCCCAACCGGTGCAGCGTAGCGTTCGACGTCCATGCGCCCTCGCGTTCGCGCCACGCGGGATCAGCCAAAATTCCGAGCAGCCGCTCCGCGATCCCGCGCAACGCCGCCGCAGCCTCGGCCTCGCTCGCCGGCGGCTCCAGCCCCACCGCCCGGCTCAGCCCCGCGGCAGTCGGAACGGCGAACCGCGCCGGATGCACGAACGCGAAGAGTTCGAGCAGGTCGAGCCCGCTCAGCTCCGGATAGCCGAGGCGCTGCCCGACCAGCGGCGCGTTGAGGATGATGTGCGGAGTTTCCGCAGCCCGCGCGATCGCCTCTCCGCGGCTCGCCTCGCGCACCTCCCCCTCGCGGCTCCCCAGCCAAATCCCGGCATGGGTTGCGTGCAGCGCGGGAAGAGGCAAAGGAGCGGCCATCCCCGCGACCTTGGCTTTACGAGAACAGAAGAGCAACGCATTTGGATGCCGAATCCCTCCGCTCTGCCGCGATGCAGTCGAAGGCCTGGCCTTACGAGGAGGCACGCAAGCTGCTGAAGCGCTGGCCCGAGGGGAAGCCCCCAAAGGGAAGCAGCCCCGATCCGGTGATCTTCGAAACCGGTTACGGCCCATCGGGCCTGCCGCACATCGGCACGTGGAACGAGGTCGCGCGCACGACTTTCGTTCGCCACGCCTATGAGGAGCTGACCGGCGCGCCGACTCGCCTCATCGCCTTCAGCGATGACATGGACGGCCTGCGCAAGGTCCCGGACAATCTCCCCAACCAGCAGATGCTCGCCGACAATCTCGGACGTCCGCTGACGCAGATTCCCGATCCGTTTGCTACGCACGAAAGTTTCGCAGCACACAATAATTTGATGCTGAGAAGCTTTCTCGATCGCTTTGGCTTCGATTATGAATTCTTGTCCGCGACCGACTGCTACACGAGCGGCCGCTTCGACGCCGTCATCCGCAAGGTCCTGCTCGGCTGGGACGCGATCATGGGCGTGATGCTGCCGACGCTGCGCGAGGACCGCCGCAAGACCTATTCGCCCGTCCTTCCGATTTCGCCGAGCACCGGCCGCGTCCTCCAGGTGCCCGTCGAGGTGATCGACGCCGAAGCCGGCCTGATCGCCTTCGAGGAAGAGGACGGCCGCCGGGTCCAGCAGTCGGCGTTCGGCGGTGCGGCCAAGCTCCAGTGGAAGGTCGACTGGGCCGCGCGCTGGGTGGCGCTCGGAGTCGACTATGAAATGGCCGGCAAGGATCTGATCGACAGCGTCGTCCAGTCGGGCAAGATCGCGCGAATCCTCGGCGGCCGCCCGCCCGAGGGTTTCAACTACGAAATGCTCCTCGACGAGAAAGGCGAGAAGATCTCCAAGTCGAAAGGCAACGGCCTCAGCCTCGAGGAATGGCTGCGCTACGGCAGCGAACCGAGCCTCGCTTTCTACATCTACCGCGAGCCCAGGAAGGCGAAGAGCCTGCACATCGGAGTCATCCCGCGCGCGGTGGACGAGTACTGGCAGTTCCGCGGCAATTATCCGAACCAGCCGGTCGACCAGAAGCTCGGCAATCCGGAACACCACATTCACGGCGGCAAGGTGCCCACAAGCACGCTGCCGGTGACCTACGCCCTGCTCCTCAACCTCGTCAGCCTGCCGGGAGTCGCCGACAAGAACACTGCGTGGAGGTTCGTCCAGCGCTACGCGCCGGGCACCTCACCCGAAACACATGCCGAGCTCGACGAGCTGATCGGCCTCGCCGTCAACTACGCGCGCGATTTCGTGG
>DATMHG010000029.1:0-20623 GCA_035555035.1 Sphingomicrobium sp. | reverse complement strand
TGGCCGACTGGCAGGCTATGCGGCGCGCCGGCGATGCGGGGCGGCTCAATGTCCGCTTCATGGTCTATGCCGACGAGCTCAATCTGCTGAACGAAGCGCCGCACCCGACGCCGTGGCTCTACGGCGACAAGCTGCGCATGGTCGGCATCAAATTCTACGCCGACGGAGCGCTCGGCTCGCGCGGCGCGTGGCTGAAGCAGCCCTATTCCGACATGCCCAACACCCGCGGGCTTCAGTTCCACTCGGACGCGGAGCTCCGCTCGCTCTACGAGTCCGCGGCATCGCGCGGTTTCCAGATCGCCACCCACGCGATCGGCGACGCGGCGAATGCTCAGGTGATCAGCGGCTACGAGGAACTGAACCGCAAGTACGGCCCCAATCGCCGCTGGCGGATCGAGCACGCGCAGATCGTCGATTGCGCCGACCTGCCGCGCATCGGCCGCGGGCACATGATCGCGTCGATGCAGCCGACTCACCAGACGAGCGACCGGTTGATGGCCGAAAAGCGGATGGGCCTAGATCGGCTGAAATGCTCCTATGCGTGGAAGTCGATGCTGAGGACCGGGGCCAAGCTGGCGTTCGGCACCGATTTCCCCGTGGAATCGCCCAATCCGTTTCCCGGCCTTTCCGCGGGGATCAGCCGGCAGGACATCAAGGGACAGCCGCCCGGCGGTTGGTTTCCGAGCGAGCGGCTGACGTTTGGCGAAGCGCTCCGCGCCTACACGCGCGGCGCGGCGTACGCGGGTTTTGCCGAAGACAGAATGGGCGCGCTCGAACCGGGCAAGTGGGCCGATTTCGTGCTCGTCGATCGCGACCCGACGAAGGTTGACGCACAGCAGCTTGCGCGCACGCAAGTGCTGGAGACCTGGGTCGGGGGAAAGAGACTTTTCGAACGCGACTCTAGCGCTTCAGCGCCTGAGCGCGGGAAATAAGCATCGCGGGGGTGAGGATCTGCGGCAGCTCCTCGGGCGGCTTGCCGGGCGCATACCAGAGGTAAAGCGGCACCCCGGCACGGCCGCGGCTTTCGAGGAAACGGGTGATCGCCGGATCGCCGTCGGTCCAATTGCCCGCGAGCACCGTCACCCCGGCTTTCCTGAAGGCATCGCGCACCTCGCCGCGATCGATCGCCGCGGCCTCATTCGCCTTGCAGGTGAGACACCAGTCGGCGGTGAAGTAAACGAACACAGGGTAGTGGGCCGCCTGTGCCCGCGCGACCGCCGCCTCGCTCCACGGCTCCGCTCCGGATGTAGCCCGGGCGCTCAATGGTGATGCCGGGGGCACCACAACAATCACGAGAGCGGCCAAGGCCAGCGCTGCGGGCGCGGCCCAGACGATCCGATGGCCGGCGCGCTGGCGCTGCCCGGCGCCGAACAGCAAGAGCACCAGACCGACGACTGCCGCTGCTCCTAACGCGAGCGCCGTCGGACCCGCCTGCCGATAGAGCAACCACAGAGCAGCGGCCGCACTTGCCGCCATGGGAATCGCAAGAAAGCGCTTGAGGCGATCCATCCACGGTCCGGGCTTGGGCAGCCTGGTGCGAATTGCCGGAATGAAGGCGACGACCAGGAACGGCAGCGCGAGGCCAAACCCAAGCGCTGCGAAGACGAGAACCGAGCCTGCCGCGGGCAGAAGCAGTGCAGTGCCCAGCGCGGCTCCCAGGAACGGTCCGGCACATGGCGTGGCGACGAATGCCGCCAACGCGCCCGTCGCAAAGCCGCCTGCCGGTCGGGCGCGGCCGCCGAGCACCGGCAGGTTGAATACCCCGAGCAAGTTCGCGGTGATCGCGGTCGCCAGCAGCAGAAGCAGCATGATCGTGCGCGGGTCCTGCAGCTGGAACGCCCAGCCGGCGGCACTCCCTCCGGCCCGGATCAGGAGCAGCGCGAGCCCTAAAGCGCCGGTCCCGACCACCGCGCCGGCGGTGTAAGCGAAGGCGTCTCGTCTCGCTTGCCCTGCACTCTCGCCGGCGCGCGAGACGTGCAGGGCCTTCAGCGCGAGGATCGGGAAAACGCAGGGCATGAGGTTGAGCAGGATGCCGCCCGCGATCGCGCCCAGAACGGCCCACAGCACCGCCTCCGCGCCCAGGCTGCCGAGGATGGAGCCGCCTTCCGGCACTGGACCGGGTACGGCCTGAAATTCGAATCCGTCGCCGTCGCCGAAAGCCACCAGTCCGGAAAATGCCCTCGGCGAACCGCTTTTGCGTTGCAACTCGGCGATCAGCATATCGCCGGACCGGCGGAAGGTCTGCGGCGCATCGTAATCGACGACGCCGTCGACGGCGGGGAAGAGATAAGGCTTCGCGGAATCGACGCTCGCCGGGAGCGGAATGCCAACCCGGAGCTTGTCGCCCGCGATCTCGAAATGTCCAAGCGTGACCAGCGGCCGCGGCAGTGCACGGCGCCACTCGTCGAACTGCGCGCGGTCGGGCGTTCCACTGCCCACCGGCACATCGAGCGAGAGTTGCCCCTGCTCAGGCACGCAGATCTTGTCGGTGCAGGCGAGCCAATGCGCGTCGGCGCGGACCGGGACGGTGCCGTGGGCGTCCGCCGGCGCTTTCAGCCGAACCAGCACCGCGTAATCGCGCTCGTAAACGTAGTTCATGAGGCCCGCGACGGTGAGGCGCGTCGGTACCGGATAGCGCAATGCACCAACCGAATAGCCGCTCGGAAGGTGCCAGTTCACCTTCATCGGCAGCCCGGCATCGCCGGGGTTCAGCCAATAGCCGTGCCAGCCCGCCGCCGGTCGCATGTAGATCGCGAGATCGACCTCGCCTCCGGCGGGTACTGGGCCTTCGGAGACGAGCTGCGGCTCGATGCCGCGCGCCTGCGCGATGGCGGGAACAAGCAGCAGTGCGAGGAAGATCAGCAGCGGCCGAAGCATGACTGCCGCGCTAGTGCTTCGTTGCCGCCTAGTCGAGGTTCGGCCGCAGCCAACGCTCGGCCTGCTCGACCGTCACGCCGCGACGCTGCGCATACTCATCGAGCTGGTCCCGCCCGATCCGGGCAACGCCGAAATACTGGCTGTCGCGATGGCCGAAATAGAAACCGGACACCGCTGAGGTCGGAAGCATCGCGAAATTCTCGGTGAGCGTCACCTCGCCCGGATTGCCTCCGAGCATCTCGAACAGCTCCGGTTTGAGGCTGTGATCGGGACAGGCGGGATAGCCCGGAGCCGGCCGGATGCCGTGGTATTTTTCGCGGATCAGCTGCTCATTCGACAGATGCTCGTCGGCATAGCCCCAGATTCGGTTGCGGACCTCGGCGTGCAGCACTTCGGCGAAGCTCTCGGCGAGACGGTCGGCGAGCGCTTTCAGCAGAATGTCGTCGTAATCGTTGACGGTCTGCTTGAACCGCTCGAGGTGCGGCTCGAGGCCGTGGATTCCGACAGCGAAGCCGCCGATCCAGTCATCGCCTTCGGGATTCATCAAGTCGGCGAGGCACATGTTCGCCCGGCCCTCACGCTTCTTCACCTGCTGACGAAGAAAGGGCAGCCGAGTCCAGTCATTGCCGGCAAGGACGAGCACGTCGTCGCCCTCGCGCTTGCAGCGCCACAGCCCGACGGTCGCCTTGGGCGTCACCCAGCGCTCGGCGATCAGCTGGTCGAGCATTTCCTGCGCATCGTCGAACAGGTTGCGCGCGCTTTCCCCCACGATGGGATCGTCGAGGATCGTCGGATATGTGCCGGCCAACTCCCAGGCACGGAAGAAGGGCGTCCAATCGATCGAGGCTTTGAGGTCGGCGAGCGGCCATTCGCCGAAGTGGCGCAGCCCAGGGTACTTAGGCGTAGGCGCCTGGCCCGACGGGTCGAACGGGAAAGCGTTTGCGCGCGCCTCCTCGAGCGAAGCGAGCTCGCTCTGCCCACTGCGCTCACGCGACTTGCGAAGCTTGTCGTAATCCTCGGCGGTGGTCTCGATCAGCGGCTCGCGCTGCGTATCCGACACCAGCGATGAAGCGACACCCACCGCTCGGCTGGCGTCCAGCACATGGATCACCGGGCCTTCGTAAGCGGGGTCGATCCTCAGCGCCGTATGCGCCTTGCTTGTCGTCGCGCCGCCGATCAGCAGCGGCGTGTTAAGGCCGAGGCGCTGCATTTCGCCCGCGACCGTCACCATTTCGTCCAGCGACGGCGTGATCAGGCCCGACAGGCCGATCATGTCCGCGTTGTTGTCCTTCGCCGACTGGAGAATGTCCTGCCACGGCACCATGACGCCGAGGTCGATGACCTCGAAGCCGTTGCACTGCAGGACCACGCCGACGATGTTCTTGCCGATGTCGTGAACGTCGCCCTTGACGGTCGCCATCACGATCCGGCCCTTGCCCGCGGTGACGCCGTTCTTTTCCTTCTCCGCCTCGATGAACGGGATGAGGTGCGCGACGGCGCGTTTCATCACGCGGGCGGACTTCACCACCTGCGGGAGGAACATCTTGCCCGATCCGAACAGGTCGCCGACGACGTTCATGCCGTCCATCAGCGGGCCTTCGATCACCTCGATTGGTCGCGCGAACTGCTGGCGCGCCTCTTCCGTGTCGTCCACGATGTGCGCGTCGATGCCCTTGACCAGCGCATAGGAGAGTCGCTCGGCGACCGGGAGCGAGCGCCATTCCGCGAGCTTCTTCTCTTCGGCCTCATCCGTGCCCTTGTAGCGCTCGGCAAGCGCGATCAGCCGCTCGGTCGCGTCGTCGCGGCGGTCGAGGATCACGTCCTCGCAGGCCTCGCGAAGCTCGGGATCGATCGCGTCATAGACGTCGAGCTGGCCGGCGTTGACGATGCCCATGTCCATGCCCGCCGGAATCGCGTGATAGAGGAACACGCTGTGCATCGCGCGGCGCACCGGCTCGTTGCCGCGGAACGAGAAGCTGAGGTTCGACAGCCCTCCACTAATGTGGACGCCAGGGCAGCGGGCGCGGATCTCGCGTGCGCCTTCGATGAAGTCGATCGCGTAGCGGCGATGTTCCTCGATCCCGGTCGCGACCGCGAAAATGTTGGGATCGAAGATGATGTCGTGGGGGTCCGTCCCGTCGGCTACGAGCAACCTGTATGCGCGCTCGCAGATGGAGACCTTGCGCTCGACGGTATCCGCCTGCCCCACTTCGTCGAAGGCCATCACAACGACCGCGGCCCCGTAAGCGCGGCACTTGCGCGCAAGCTCGAGGAACGGCCCCTCGCCTTCCTTCATGCTGATCGAATTGACGATCGGCTTGCCGGGCACGCACTTCAGCCCGGATTCGATCACGCTCCATTTCGAGCTATCAATCATCACCGGGATGCGCGCGATGTCGGGTTCGGCGGCGATGCGCCTGAGGAAGATGCTTATCGCCTCCGCGCCGTCCAGCAACGCCTCGTCCATGTTGACGTCGAGGATCTGGGCTCCATTCTCCACCTGGTCCCGTGCGACCTCCACCGCAGCGTCATAATCTCCGGCGAGGATCAGCTTCTTGAAGCGCGCCGAGCCGGTGACGTTGCAGCGCTCGCCGATATTCACGAAGCGCGCGCCCGCGGCCGCCTGCTCCACTTTCGAAAGCTCCATCGTCAGGCGGCGATCGTCATCGGCTCGAGGCCGGCAAGCAAAGTTCCGTAGCGAGCCGCCGGGACGACGCGCGGCGTGCAATCGCGCGCCGCCCCGGCAATGGCGGCGATGTGCGAGGGAGTCGTCCCGCAACAGCCGCCGACGATATTGACGAGCCCGCGCTCTACCCACTCGCGGACTTGCCGCGCCGTCTCCTCAGCAGCTTCGTCATAAGCTCCGAGTTCATTCGGAAGTCCGGCGTTGGGATAGGCCATCACCAGAGTGTCCGCGACGGCCGAAAGCGCAGCGAGATGCGGGCGAAGCTGCGCCGCACCGAACGAGCAGTTGAGTCCGATCGTGAGCGGACGCGCGTGGCGCACCGAAGCCCAGAACGCCTCGACGGTGTGACCGGAAAGGTTGCGGCCGCTGAGATCGGTCAGGGTCATCGAGATCATCAGCGGCAACTCGCGCCGGAGCGCCTGCTCCGCCTCCAGGCCCGCCATGATCGCCGCCTTGGCATTGAGCGTATCGAACACCGTCTCGATCAGGATGAAGTCGACTCCGCCTTCGACCAATGCGTCGATCTGTTCGCGATAGGCCGCTTTCACCTGGTCGTAGTCGACTTCGCGGAAGCCGGGATCGTTGACGTTCGGCGAAAGCGACAGCGTCTTGTTGGTGGGGCCGAGCGCGCCGGCGACCCAACGCGGCTTGCCGTCCTTCGCCGAATAACGGTCGGCGACTTCGCGGATGATCTGCGCGGCCGCTCGATTGATCTCCGGCACGAGCGCTTCGGCGCCATAGTCGGCTTGGCTGATCGCGTTTGCGTTGAAGGTGTTGGTTGCCAATATCTCAGCGCCGGCTTCGGCGAAGCTCATGCAGATGGAGCGCACCGTCTCCGGCCTGGTGAGATTCAAAAGGTCGTTGTTGCCGCGCTGGTCCTTCGTGAGGTCCAGCCCGCCCCGATAGTCTGCGCTCTGCAGCTTCCGGTCCTGAATGCCGGTGCCATATGGGCCGTCCTTGATCAGGATGCGCTTGGCCGCTTCGGCCCGAAGGGACTGAGAAGGCGTCATGCTTTGGCTCGAACTCCGAGAAGGTGGCAAATCGCGTAGCTGAGTTCCGCGCGATTGAGTGTGTAGAAGTGGAAGTGCCGCACGCCGCCGGCGTAGAGCTGACCGCACAGCTCCGCGGCGACCGTCGCTGCGATCAGCTGGCGAGCCGACGGAAGATCATCCAAGCCTTCGAACAGGTCGTCGAGCCACTGCGGGATCGACGCTCCGCAGCTTTGGGCGAATCGCCGCGTCGTGGCGACGTTCGACACCGGCAGGATGCCCGGGACGATTTCCGCCTCGATCCCGGCAGCCGCGGCCTCGTCGCGGAAGCGAAAGAAGCAGTCGGGCGAGAAGAAGAATTGAGTGATCGCGCGGTCGGCGCCGGCATCCACCTTCCGTTTCAAATTTTCGAGGTCGAACGCGCGCGACGAGGAATCGGGATGAACCTCCGGATAAGCGGCCACCGAAATATCGAACGGCGCGACCTTCTTCAGTCCGGCAACCAGCTCGGCTGCGTCGCAATATCCGTCCGGGTGCGGTGTGTACCTTGCGCCCGGCTCCGGCGGATCGCCACGAAGCGCGACGATGTTCCGCACGCCGAGATCCCAATAATCCCGCGCGATCGCGTCGATCTCGTCACGGGTGGCGGCTACGCAAGTCAGATGGGCGGCGGGCGTCAGCGGCGTCTCGTTGAGGATCCGCTCCACCGTCGCGTGGGTGCGCTCGCGCGTCGAACCGCCTGCACCGTAAGTGACGGAGACGAACCTCGGATGGAGCGGCGCGAGGGTCTGAATCGACTCCCAGAGCGTCTCCGCCATCTTGTCGGTCTTCGGTGGGAAGAATTCGAAGCTGACCTGAATATCGCCGCGCGCTTCGGCAAACAGAGGTTCGTGATGGCTCAGTCGCTCGAACGCGTTCATGCCGCCCTCCGCTGCGGAACCGGCTTCTTCGATCCACGCCACAGGGTGACGGTCAGCTCGCCCCCCTCGAGATGCTCGACATGATCGACCTCAAGGCCCGCCGCCGCGAACCAGCCGGTCATCACCTGGTCCTCGAAGCCAAGCCGGATGTGCGCGTCGGTCGTTCGAAGCTCCTCGCGCTCGTGCGCGGCGAAATCGACGACGAGCAGAGTGCCGCCCGGCACCAGCACGCGCGCCGCTTCGCCGATCGCGGCTGCCGGCGAGTGGGCATAGTGCAGGACCTGGTGGATGATCACACTGTCGGCGCTGCCGTCGCCAAGCGGGAGAGCGTATATGTCGCCCTGCCGCAGGCTCGAATGAATGCCCGCCGCCTCGAGCTTCACTCGCGCGAGGCGAAGCATCTCGGACGAGCGGTCGATGCCGATGGCCTGCGTGGCACGCGGGCCGAACAGCTCGATCATCCGACCAGTGCCGGTACCGATGTCGACGAGGCGTCCAAGAGGGCGCTTGCCAAGGGTCCGATCGATAGCGCGTTCGACTTCGCTTTCCGCAACATGGAGCGAACGGATCTGGTCCCAAACGTCCGCATGCCCGGTGAAATAGCGGCCGGCGGCTTCGGCACGCTCGGCGCGGATGCCATCCGTACGGGCCGCGTCTGAGGCGAACAGGTCTTGTGTGGATTGATCGGCCCATTCGTCGATCAGCGCGAACAAAGGCTCAAGCTGCTCCGAGTCGGCAAGGGTGAGGAACACCCAGCTGCCTTCCTTCCTGCGTTCGAGCACTCCCGCGTCAGCCAGAATCTTGAGATGGCGCGAAACGCGCGGCTGGCTCTGTCCCAGGATATGAGCGAGCTCTCCCACCGACAGCTCCATGATCCGCAGGAGCGCAACCACGCGCAGGCGCGTCGGATCGGCAAGCGCCTGGAATCGATCGGCAAGCGGAAGAACGACGGCCATCAGATAAGGATATAAAGATATCTTTATATGGTCAATTCAGCGAATGAAAATAATCCCTTGTTACGCGGTAGGGATTGCCGCTATGGGCGCTCGCCTGGCCTGACGACTCGCTTGGAAGGCCGAGGCTGGCGCCACCGCAGGCGCCCTAAAGGGAGGAGAACGATCATGAAGAAGATTGCGATTGTGACCGTTGCGGTCCTCGCGCTCGGCCTGGCCGCGTGCAACAAGAACAACGCCGAAAACAATGCCGCCAACGAGACGGCGGTCGAGAACAATGCGGCGAACGACACCAATGTCGCGACCGAGAATGCCACTTCGGCTGCCGACAATGCGCTGAATGTCGCCGGCAGCGACGTCAACGCTGCCGGCAACGCGGTCGAGAACGCCTCGAACGCCGTCGCGAACGCGTCGACGAACAAGTAAACTTCGGCAAGCCGAAGTCAGGAAGGGCCGCTCCTCGGGGGCGGCCCTTTTTTTATGTTTGCCCCAAGTGGTACTTCGAGCAGGATGAGACGCCTCTTGTTGATGCTCATGCTGCTGAGCGGCTGCGGGAAAGAGCAGCCCGCGGCACCGACCGCCGAACAGTCGGCGCAACTCAACGACGCCGAGAACATGCTCAACAATGTCGCTGGGAACGAAGACGGCGCGGAGCAGACCAGGCGCCCATCAAAATAGTTCTTGGCCGGAGCTCCGGCTCCGGCCGGCTCTCTGGCTTCAACGAACCGCGCTCTAAAGCGACTTGAGATATTCCACGAGGTCAGCCTTTTGCCGCGGCGTGAGCCGCAACCCGAGCTGACGGTCGTAATGGTTGACCACATCCGCCAGCGTCGCGAAGCGGCCGTCGTGATAGAAGCCGCCCTTCTGGCGCGACCACAGGCCGCGCAATGGAGTGGTGCGGTAGCCGACAACCTCGCGCCCGTTGATGAAGGAGGAAGGCGATCGCCGGGCCTGAAAATCGTCGATCCCGATCTCGCGCGCCGTGTGCATGTTCCAGCCCGAATCCGTGAAGGTCGGCGGCATATGGCAGCTCGCGCAGCTGATCCTGCCGTTGCCGCGATTGAAAATCGCTTCGCCGCGCGCTGCCGCGGCCGCATCGAAGCTCCCGCGCGGCGGCTGCGGCGCCGGAAGGCTGAGTTGATAGAATTGCAGCGCGGGAAGAAAGCGCGTGACCTGATCGGACTGCGGCTTCAGGTGGGCAAACCCGGCGCGAGCCGCGACCGGGAACTTCTTGGGATCGTTCAATCGCTCATCGGAGAAACGGCCGACCCCGTGCATCTCGAGATTCGCAACGAACGCGTTCCAGTAGGGTACCGAACCCCACCCCGTGTAGGTGTGTAGATTGACCCCCGCTAGGCCGTAGGCCGCCGGCAAGAGAGTCGCGGCGGATTTGCCGTCGGGGCGGAACGCCTTGCCGTCCATGAAGAGTTCCGCGTCGAACTTGCCGGGCCCCCAACTGGCTAGGACCTTGCGCGTGGTGGCGTCGCTGACGCCGAGCAGCTTGTCCACGACCGACAGGTCGGGCGACAAAGCGATGACCGCGCCGACGTTGAGGTCGCGGTTGGGCCACCCGTCGAGCCGCTCGCCGATGCCGGGAGCAAAGGAATTGTCGACCGTCGAATGGCACAGTGCGCAGGTCACGCCCACGCTGACGAGACGCCTTCCGGAACTATCGAATGTGCCTTTCACCCCAACCACTGCGTTCAGCTTCAGGAGTGCCAGCGTCGTCGCGGGATCGTTGAGGTCGACCGCGCCGCGGCGAATTGCCGCTACGACATCGGCAGGCAGAGCCGCCGCGTCGACCTTCAGTCCCGCTGCAAGGGCTGCCTTGGGACTGAGTCCGCCGCCCACGCCGCCCGCTTTGCTCCCTTGGATCGCCTGGTGAAGCTGCAGAGTCTGGCCCCAGAACGCCTCGTCGCCGAAGGTCTCGTAGCGGAAAATCTGCTTGCCTTCGGTCAGCAATCGCTGGGCATTCGCCTCGCTCTGGGCCTCGAAGCTCGGTTGGCTGGGTTGCTGCGCGAGGCTTGCTCGATAGCTGATCGCGGCAAGGGCCGCGAATGCCGTCCCCACCAGTAAGAAGGAGCTGAACGAGCGGGACCAGACGTTCTTGGTCATGGGAACCTCCGCGACTCGGTTGCACTCAAAGGTCGCATCGGGGGCGCTCTATGTTTCGTCGGATTCGATTGGCGATGATCTATGTTATGGCCGCGGAACAATCCGAGCACGATCGGTGTGCCTACCGACTGCCGGGCGCGAGATAAGATCCGGTCAATGTCGAGCATCGCCAATCGGCTGAACCGTCGTGTCCGGCTCACGGACGATGAGACTCGTTTCCTGGAATCCCTGACGGCATCCCCCTCCCAGGTCGCGCGCGGCCAGCTCATTGAACGCGCGGGCAGCCCGGTGACCCACGCATTCGTCCTATTGAGCGGCTGGGCAATGACGTTCAGCGACTTTGCCGACGGCTCACGCCAGGGTCGGCGGCTTCATTTTCCCGGCGATCTCCTGGCGATGCCGAGCATGGCGATGCGGCGCCATGCCGAAAATATCGAGTCGCTTACCGATGCCGTCGTGGCGCCCTTCGAACGACTGAAACTCGCCGAGCTCTTCCGCGATTATCCGCGGCTCGCGTCGATCATGTTCATTTTCGCGCAGGAGGAACGGATCGCCTATGGCGATCGCCTGTGTTCGCTTGGAAGATTTTCCAGCAAGGCCAGAGTCGCGTTCCTGCTCCTGGACATCCTCACTCGTCTCCGAGCGGCGGACCCGTCGGTCTCCCGATCCTTCGAGATGCATCTGACACGAGCGCAAATGGCGGAAATGACAGGGATGACCCCGGTTCATGCCAGCCGCATGTGGTCCGAGCTGATCTCCGAAGGCCTGATCAGTTTCAATAATGGTCTCGTGTTCATCGAGGACGAAAAGCGTCTTATGGCCCTGTCAGGCTTTGCCAACCGTGCATCGGATCTCGATTTCAGCTGGGTGCAGAGCGGCTCGGCTCGAACGCCTGCAAGCGGTCCCGGCGCATAAAGAGACAAAGAGAAGGGCTGGAAGCGAAAGCCTCCAGCCCTTCTAAGGAAATGCGTGAGCGGGGTGGGACTTAGAAGTCCATTCCGCCCATGCCGCCGCCGGCCATCGCCGGGGCCGGCTTGTCTTCCGGCAGCTCGGCGATGGTCGCCTCGGTCGTGATCAGCAGGCCGGCGACCGAAGCCGCGTCCTGCAGAGCCGCACGAACGACCTTGGTCGGGTCCACGACGCCAGCCTTGACCAGATTCTCGTACTTCTCCGTCTGCGCATTGAAGCCGAGGGTCGGATCATTGCCATCGAGCAACTTGCCGGCGACGACCGCGCCGTCATGCCCGGCGTTTTCGGCAATCTGCCGCAGCGGCGACTGAAGCGCCTTGCGGACGATGTCGATGCCGCGAGTCTGGTCGTCGTCCGCACCCTTGAGGCCGTCGAGCGCCTTGATGGAGTAGAGCAAGGCGGTGCCGCCGCCCGGGACGATGCCTTCCTCGACCGCCGCGCGGGTCGCGTGAAGCGCGTCGTCGACACGGTCCTTGCGCTCCTTCACCTCGATCTCGGTCGCACCGCCGACCTTGATGACCGCTACGCCGCCGGCGAGCTTCGCCAGCCGCTCCTGCAGCTTCTCACGATCATAATCGGACGTGGTGGTCTCGATCTGTTGGCGGATCGCCGCGACACGGCCTTCGATCGCCTGCTTCGTGCCGTGCCCATCGACAATCGTCGTATTGTCCTTGTCGATGGTGATGCGCTTGGCCTGACCGAGCATGTTCAGCGTAACGCTCTCGAGCTTGATGCCGAGATCTTCGCTGATCATCTCGCCGCCAGTGAGGATCGCAATGTCCTCCAGCATCGCCTTACGGCGATCGCCGAAGCCCGGCGCCTTGACGGCCGCGACCTTGAGGCCGCCGCGCAGCTTGTTGACGACGAGCGTCGCCAGAGCCTCGCCTTCGATGTCCTCGGCGATGATTAGGAGCGGACGGCCGCTCTGAACGACCGCCTCGAGGATCGGAAGCATCGCCTGCAGGTTGGAGAGCTTCTTCTCGTGGATCAGGATGTACGGATCCGAAAGCTCGACCTGCATCTTCTCCGGATTGGTGATGAAGTAGGGCGACAGATAGCCGCGATCGAACTGCATGCCCTCGACGACGTCGAGCTCGAACTCGAGACCCTTCGCCTCTTCGACGGTAATCACGCCTTCCTTGCCGACCTTCTCCATCGCCTCGGCGATCTTCTCGCCGACCTCACGGTCGCCGTTCGCCGAGATAATTCCGACCTGCGCGATCTCGCTCGATCCGGCCACGTCCTTGGAGCGGCTCTTGAGGTCCGCGACGACCTTCTGGACGGCGATATCGATGCCGCGCTTCAAGTCCATCGGGTTCATGCCGGCAGCGACCGACTTCATGCCCTCGCGGACGATCGCCTGGGCGAGAACCGTCGCAGTGGTGGTGCCGTCGCCGGCGATGTCGTTGGTCTTCGAGGCCACTTCGCGCACCATCTGCGCGCCCATGTTCTCGAACTTGTCCTTGAGCTCGATCTCCTTGGCGACAGTGACGCCGTCCTTGGTGATTCGAGGAGAGCCGAAGCTCTTGTCGATGACGACGTTGCGGCCCTTCGGCCCCAGCGTCACCTTCACCGCATCGGCGAGGATGTCGACGCCGCGAAGAATGCGCTCACGCGCGTCGCGGCTGAATTTCACGTCTTTGGCTGCCATGTTTAGCAATCCCTTCCTTCGTTCCCCGGCGAAGGCCGGGGTCCAGTCCTAAAAACAAAAACCGAATCTGGGCTCCTGCCTTCGCACGAGCGCAAGGCTCAGCCGACGATCCCGAGGATGTCGCTTTCCTTCATGATGATGAGGTCCTCACCGTCGATCTTGACCTCGGTGCCGGACCATTTGCCGAACAGGATCTTGTCGCCGGCCTTGACGTCGAGCGGCGTGATCTTGCCCTCGTCGCTCTTGGCGCCGCCGCCGACGGCGACGACTTCGCCTTCCTGCGGCTTTTCCTTGGCGGTATCGGGGATGATGATCCCGCCGGAAGTCTTTTCGTCGGCCTCGACTCGGCGGACGAGGACACGGTCATGAAGCGGCTTGAAGGTGACGGCCATTAGCCCCTCTTCTCTCTCAAGTTGAACATTTGCCGCTGGCACTCACAATGAGAGAGTGCCAGCGATGGCCGGCATATGGTTGTGCCCGGTTCATCCGTCAACTGTTCGGCAAGGGCTTTGTTCGACCTTTTGTTTTCAGGCGTGCGCGAGGCGCGTCAATCCGATCCGGTCGCGCAAGAGCCAGCGCGCGAGCATCAGCGCCGCGACTGCAGCAAGGCCGCTCGCAAGGCCGACCCATATGCCAACGCCCTTCCAGTCGGCGCCGAACGCGAGCCAGGAGCCAATGCCGAGGCCTACTCCCCAGTAGCCCACCAGCGCGAAGACGAGCGGCCAACGCGTATCATGCAAGCCCCGCAGCATCCCCGCACCGATCACCTGTGCGCCGTCGGCCAATTGGAATGCCGCGGCAACCTTGAGAAAGCTGACGGCGAGACCCACGACCGCAGCGTTCGCGGGGACATCGCTCAGGAACAAAGTGACGAGGCGATGCGGCATGCCCCACATGACGAGTGCCATCGAACCCATGAAAGCAACGCCCACGACCCATGCGGTCCAGCCGGCCCGGGTGATTCCGTAACTGTCGCCGCGCCCGAGAGCGAGACCGACGCGGACCGTCGCCGCCTGGCCGAGGCCTAGCGGGACCATGAACGTCAGTGCGGCGATCTGCAGTGCCACCGCATGCGCCGCGACCGCTGGTGCGCCGATCCAGCCCATGAAATAAGCCGCCAGCGCGAACACTCCCATTTCGAGCGCCATGGTGACGCCGATCGGCAGCCCAAGCCGCACCATTGCCGCAATGCGCTCCCAATCGAAGCGCCAGAATCCTCCAAACACATGAAAGCGGCGGAACTGGCGGTCGCGGCTGACGAGGACGATCAGGGCGCCGCACAAGACCGCCCAGGTGAGCGTGCTTCCGACGCCGCCGCCAACGAGACCGAGCGCGGGCAACCCGAAATGGCCGAAGATCAGCGACCAGCTCAGCAATGCGTTGAGCGCGATCCCTGCGAGGCTGAGCCACAGGACGATCCGCGGCCGCTCGAGCGCGGAAACGAAGTTGCGCAAGAGCTGGAACAACAGCCAAGGTGCCGCGCACCACATGTACGCGCGAAGGAAGGTCTGGCCTTGGCTGGCAAGCTCAGGTGCTTCGCCCAAGGCGCGCATCAATGTTCCGACATGCCAGAGGAGCAGCCAATAGGGCGGCAAGCCGACGATCAAGAGCCAAAGACCGGCGCGGAAGGTCCGCCGCACGTCGCGCACCGCCTTGAACCTCTGGCCGAGCGCGGTCGCCATCATCGGCGAGGATGCAATCAGCAGGCCCAGCAGGAACAGGTTGAAGGTAAAGGTCAAGTTGAGCGCGAGCGTCGCCGCGGCAAGCTGGACGGCGCCGAGGCGGCCCATCAGGAGAACGTCCGTCGCCTGGATCGCCTGCTGAGTGACGTTGGCGAGGATCAGAGGCCAGGCGAGCGCGAGCGTGGCGCGAAGCTCTGCGCGCCACGGCTCCTGTGATCTCGAGATATTCACGCCCGCGTCCACCAGTGCGTCATTGCGAGGAGCGCAGCGACGAAGCAATCCAGTATGCCTTCCTGGATTGCTTCCCCCGGCCCGGGCCGGGGTCGCAATGACGAGCGTTCTACGCTAGCAGCACCGGCAAATTCTTAGAGGCACTCGCAATGAAATTCGTTCGCGCCGTGTGGAAGCTGCTGGTTGGGATCAAGGACGCGCTCGTCCTAATCTTCATGCTGCTCTTCTTCGGAATGCTTTATGCCGCCCTGTCCGCAAAGCCCGCTCCCGTAAAGCCGGGGGTGCTCGACGTGGATCTCAAGGGCGCGGTGGTCGAGCAGCCGACGCGTGCCGAGTGGGCGGACATCGCAGGCGGATCCCGGGCCCAGCAATATCGTTTGCGCGACCTCGTCGCTGCGCTGGACGCCGCGAAAACGGACGACCGCGTCAAGGCCGTCGCCCTCGACCTCGACAGCTTTTCCGGCGGCGGTCAGACGGCCATGGGCGACCTTGCCGACGCGATCCGGCAGGTGCGTGCGGCCGGCAAGCCCGTCATCGCCTACGCCACCGGCTATACCAACGGCAGCTACCAGCTCGCAGCCGCGGCATCAGAGGTGTGGCTGAATCCGCTGGGCGCCGTGGTGGTCACCGGACCGGGCGGAACGAACCTCTATTACAAGGGTCTGCTGGATAAGCTCGGCGTAACCGCGAACGTTTATCGCGTCGGCACGTACAAGTCGGCTGTCGAGCCCTTCATCCGCAACGACATGTCGCCCGAGGCCAAGCAGAATTACATGGCGCTCGATCAGGCCGAGCTCGAATCCTGGCGCCAGAGCATCCATCAGGCGCGGCCGAAAGCCAACGTCGACCTCTTCCTGCAGAACATGAATCAGGCAGTCGCGGGCGCCGGCGGTGACATGGCCAAGGCCGCTTCCAACGCGGGACTTGTCGACCGCATCGGCGACCGCAACGATTTCGAAGCACGCCTCGCACAGCTCGGCGGCGAGAACAGCAGCGAACCGGCCGGTTACGCCCGGATCCGTCTAGCATCGTACATCGCCGATAAGGTCGATCGTAAATCGAATGGCCCCATCGGCGTGGTCACCGTCGCCGGAATGATCGTCGACGGCAAAGGCGGGGCCGGCAATGCCGGAGGCGACACGATCGCGCGGGAAATCCGCGAGGGACTGCGCAAGGGCATCAAGGCGCTCGTCGTGCGAGTCGACAGCCCCGGCGGCTCCGTGCTCGCCTCCGAACGCATTCGCCAGGCTCTGCTCCAGGCGAAGGCGAATAAAATTCCGGTCGTCGTATCGATGGGCAATGTTGCGGCATCCGGCGGCTACTGGGTGTCCACGCCGGCCGACTTCATCTACGCCGAACCTTCGACGATCACCGGATCGATCGGTGTGTTCGGAGTGCTTCCGAGCTTCCAGGGGACGCTCCAGAAGCTCGGCATCGGCGCTGACGGCGTGAAATCGACGCCGCTCGCCGGTGAACCCGATCTGCTCAAAGGCCCCTCGCCCGAGGTCAATCAGCTGATCCAGACCGGCGTCGAGTCGATGTACGGACGCTTCCTCAGCATCGTCGCCGCGGCCCGGCACAAGACGCCGCAGCAGGTCGACCAGATCGCGCAGGGCCGGGTCTGGGACGGCGGCACCGCGCATCAGATCGGCCTCGTGGACGGCTTCGGCGGAATGCAGGAAGCCGTGGCCAAGGCGGCTCAGCTCGCCAACCTCGGGCCCAACGACCGTGGCCTTCGCTATCTCGAGCCGGCCAAGAGCTTCCGCGATCAGCTGATCGAGACGCTCGCGGACCAGGCGGACGACGACACGGCCATGCAGCCGGACGCCTTCGCCGCGATCGCTCACCAGCCGCAGCAGCAGCTCGCGCAGGCGCTTTACGAAGTGCGATCGATCCTCGGCGGACCGAGCATCCAGGCGACCTGCCTTGAATGTCCGCCGGTCGCGCCCGCACCGCCGCTCAAGGAGGGGGACGTGAGCCTGCTCACGATGCTGAAGGAATGGCTATTCTGACGCGAGCCTTGGGAACGCCCTTCGTCAAATGTGGATCGGCTTCCCTGTGACCGCCATCGCCGCTTCCTTGAGCGCCTCGCTGTGCGTCGGGTGGGCGTGGCAGGTGTAGGCGATGTCCTCGCTTGTCGCGCCGAATTCCATCGCCTGCGCAGCCTGGGCGATCATGGTCCCCGCGACTGAAGCAATCATCCAAACGCCGAGGACGCGATCGGTCTTGGCGTCGGCGATGACCTTGACGAAGCCGTCCGGCTCGCGGTTGGTCTTGGCACGGCTGTTGGCGAGCATCGGGAACTTGCCGACCTTCACGTCGCCATGCTCCCTGGCCTGCTCTTCGGTGAGGCCGACGCCAGCGATCTCGGGCATGGTATAGACGACGCTCGGGATCACATCCTCGTTCACGATCCCGGTCAGGCCGGCGATGTTCTCAGCGACGGCGATGCCCTCGTCCTCGGCCTTGTGCGCGAGCATCGGGCCGGGGATCACGTCGCCGATCGCCCAGATGCCCGGAACCTTGGTGCGGAAGTCATGGTCGGTCTCGATCTGGCCGCGCTGGTTGGTCTGCACCCCCGCCTTGTCGAGCGCGAGGCCTTCAGTGTTCGGCTTGCGGCCGATCGACACAAGCACGACGTCGGCTTCGAGGGTTTCGGGAGGCCCGCCCTTCGCCGGTTCGACCGTGAGCGTGACCGTGTCGCCCTTGCGCTCGGCCTTGGTGACCTTGGTCGAGAGGCGGAACTCGAAGCCCTGCTTCTTGAAGATCTTGTTCGCTTCCTTGCGCACGTCGCCGTCGAAGCCGGGGAGGATCTGGTCTAGGAACTCGACGACGGTGACCTCAGCGCCGAGGCGCCGCCACACCGAGCCGAGCTCGAGACCGATGACGCCGCCGCCGATCACGACCATTCGCTTGGGCACCTGCGGCAATTCCAGGGCGCCGGTGGAATCGACGATCCATTCCTGGTCGATCGTAGTACCGGGGAGCGGGGTCACCGACGAGCCGGTCGCGATGACCATGTTCTTCGCGCGGACGGTACGGTCGCCGATCTTGACCGTGTCCGCGCCCTCGAAGCTCGCGTGGCCTTTCAGCCATTCGATCTTGTTCTTCTTGAACAGGAACTCGATGCCCTGCGTCAGGCCCTTCACGGCTTCCTTGCGGCTGCCGTGCATCGTGTCGAGGTCGAGCTCCACATTGCCCGGTTTCACGCCCCACTTGGCCAGTGTGCCGTGCGCGGCTTCCTCGAACAGCTCGGATGCGTGGAGCATCGCCTTCGACGGAATGCAGCCGACGTTGAGGCAAGTGCCGCCGAGCGTCTCGCGGCTCTCCGCGCAGGCGGTCTTCAGCCCCAACTGAGCCGCGCGGATCGCGGCGACGTAGCCGCCGGGGCCGGCGCCGATCACCAGGACGTCGAAATCGTAATTCTCTGCCATTCTCTTCTTTCCGTCATCCCCGCGAAAGCGGGGATCCCGCTTGTTATATGGGGGCGTTTACAGGACAGCGGGACTCCCGCTTGAGCGGGAGTGACGAGCTAAAGGTCAATCAACAATCTGGTCGGATCTTCGATCGCTTCCTTGACGCGCACGAGGTAGGTGACCGCCTCTCGGCCATCAATGAGCCGGTGGTCGTAGCTCAGCGCCAGGTACATCACCGGCCGCGCGACGATCTGCCCGTCCTTGACCACCGGACGCTCCTCGATCCGGTGCATGCCTAGCACCGCCGACTGCGGCGGGTTGATGATCGGCGTCGAAAGCAGCGACCCGAATACGCCGCCGTTGGAGATGGTGAAGGTGCCGCCCGTCATTTCATCGACGGTGAGCGTCCCTTCCTTGGCCTTCTTGCCATACTCGGCGATCGTCTTTTCGATATCGGCAAAGCTCATCGCCTGAGCGTTGCGGACAACTGGAACGACGAGTCCCTTGGGAGCCGAGACGGCGATCGAGACGTCGAAATAGTCGTGGTAGACGATCTCGTCGCCTTCGATGCTCCCGTTGACCGAGGGCACGTCCTTTGCGGCGAGCGCGCAGGCTTTCACGAAGAAGCCCATGAAGCCGAGGCGGATGCCGTGCTTCTTCTCGAATAAATCCTTGTAGCGGCTGCGCGCTTCTATGACCGCGCTCATGTCGACGTCGTTGAACGTCGTCAGCATGGCAGCGGTGTTCTGCGCTTCCTTGAGACGGCGCGCGACGGTCTGGCGAAGCCGCGTCATCTTGACGCGCTCTTCGTGACGCTGTGCCCCTGCGGAGGCAGGGGTCCAGTCCGGCCGCGCAGCGGGCGTCGAACGCGGTGCAGCTGGCGGGGCTTTCGCCTCGGTCTGGGCTCCTGCCTTCGCAGGAGCACTCTCTTTCTGCCCCTGCGCTGCGGCGATCACGTCGTCCTTGGTGAGGCGTCCGTCCTTGCCCGTGCCGCGGATCTTGGTCGGGTCGACATGATATTCGAGCACTGCGCGGCGGACGGCGGGTGAGAGCGTCGTGATGTGATCCTCGTCGTGCTCCGCCTCCGCGACCGGGGCCGTGGTGTCGCCGCGGAGCGCCGGGGTCTCGCCGGCGCCTGCCGGATTGGTCGTCGCTGCGGCCGCGGTTTGCGACGGACTAGGCGCGGCAGTGGCGGTGCCGCTCTCATCGATCCGCGCGATCGGTGCGCCGACCGCCACCGTGTCGCCTTCCTGCACCAGCTGCTCGGTGAGCACGCCGGCGATCGGCGAGGGCACCTCGACGCTGACCTTGTCGGTTTCGAGGCTGGCGATCGGCTCGTCGGCGGCGACCGCTTCGCCGGGCTTCTTCAGCCATTGCGCAAGCGTGCCTTCGGTGATCGATTCCCCGAGCGCGGGGACTTGGACGTCGGTGGCCATTGCTTCCCTTTTATTCCGCCGCGACGGCGTTCGCCGGGCTGCTATGACCCAGAGCGGCGGCAATCAAGGCTGCCTGCTCAGCGGCGTGGCGCTTGGCGAGACCGGTTGCGGGCGATGCGGCAGCGTCGCGCCCCGCATATTGTGCGCGCATTCCGCTGTGGCCTGCCTCGGCCAGACACTGTTCGAGCAGATCCTCGGCGAAGTGCCATGCGCCGTTGTTCTTCGGTTCCTCCTGAGCCCAGATCAGGTCCTGGAGCTTGGGCATCGCCTTCAGTCGCTTGACCAAAGGCTCCGAGGGAAAGGGATAGAGCTGTTCGATCCGTAGAATCTCGACGCCTTGGTCCTGAGCTCCGTCGCGCGCCTCCATCAGCTCGTAGGCGAGCTTGCCCGAGCAGAGCACGAGCCGCCGCGTCTCGCCTTCGGGCGGCGGATTGAGGTCAGAGAGGATGCGCCGGAAATGGCTCTCGCCGGTGAAGTCGCCGACGCTCGAGACCGCGAGCTTGTGCCGGAGCAGCGACTTGGGCGTCATCATGATCAGCGGCTTGCGGAAATCGCGCCGCATCTGCCGCCGCAGGATGTGGAAGTAATTGGCGGGCGTCGTGCAGTTGGCGACCTGCAAATTGTCTTCGGCGCAGAGCTGCAGATAGCGTTCAAGCCGCGCCGAGCTGTGCTCGGGCCCCTGTCCTTCGAAACCGTGC
>DATMHG010000028.1:0-2597 GCA_035555035.1 Sphingomicrobium sp. | reverse complement strand
ATCGGGCCTCCACCGTACGAAGCCCGTGCCGTGCCTGAAGCGGCGGCCGGTGATCTGGTCGTAACGGACCTCAACCACCAAAGCCGGCTTCAGCGGTTCCCAGGCCATCGATCGCTCCGTGTTCCAGCGGCTTGGGCCGCCTGGTGCGCTGCCGGTGAACCCCGGCGGCTGGATCAGCGCTTCGAGATCGTTCGTAAGCTGCGGCCGTTCCTTCGCGGGGATCGCGGACGTGAACCCGACATGGTTGAGCAGCCCTTCGTCGTCATACAGGCCCAGCAGGAGCGAGCCGACGAGCGGCTTCTTTTCGGCGTAGCGGAAGCCGCCCACCACACAGTCGGCGGTGCGCTGCTGCTTGACCTTGACCATCGCCCGCTCGCCGGAGCGGTACTCGAGATCGAGCCGCTTCGCGATGACGCCGTCGAGCGCACCGCCGCTGCGATGCAGCCAACGAAGCGCTGCGGCGCGGTCGGTGGTCACAGGCGACAGGTGCAGACCCGGCACCTCGTTCTTCCCGAAAAAGGCTTCCAGCGCTTTGCGGCGTTCGCGGAGCGGCTTGGCCGTGAGCGGCTTGCCGCCGACCTCGAGCAGGTCGAAGGCCATCAGCTCGGCGGGCGTTTCCTTTGCCAGGCGCCGGATCCGGCTTTCGGCCGGGTGCAGCCGGAGCTGGAGCGCATCGAAGCTCAGCGCGTCCCCAACCGGGATGATCAGCTCGCCATCGAGCACGAATAGCTTGTCCTTGGTCCCACGGAGCATCTCCGCCACCTCGGGGAAATAACGTGCGAGCGGCTTGCCCGATTTGGACGTGAGGCTAACTTCGTCGCCCTCGCGCCGCGCAAGACAGCGAAAGCCGTCCCATTTGGGCTCGTACTGCCAACCTGGCCCCTCGGGGAGCTCGGCCGCAAGCAGCGCTTCCATCGGCGCCAACGGTTGGGCTTTCCTGTTCACTCGCAGACAATCGTCTGCAGCTCGCAGTCGTTCCAGTTGTGCCGCGTGAAGCGGCCGTTACACTGCCGGCCAAAAGAGAGGGACACGCATGGCATTCGATCCGAACGCGGCGACCGCGCGCTACATCGACAGCCTGGGGCCGGCCGCGCTGCAGAAGGCGCACGATTACACCGTGGGCAAGGAATGGATGCTGCTGTGGTCGCTGATCGTCGCTGCAGTGGTGACGTGGCTGATCGTCCGGTCGGGCGTGCTTGACCGCATCGATGCGAAGCTCGGCGAGAAACGCCGCAAGCTCCGGGCGTTCACGGTGGCCTTCGTCTACTTCATCATTTCGACGGTCCTCACGCTGCCTTGGTCGATCTACGCCGACTGGTGGCGCGAGAGGAGCTATGGCCGCACCAGCCAACCCTTGTCCGATTGGCTGCTGCAGCTCGGCATTGCGACGATCGTCTCGGCGCTAATCGGAGCTCTGTTCTTCCTGTGCCTTTACTGGCTGATGCGGCGAGCGGGGCGGGCGTGGTGGCTCTGGTCGGGCGCAGTCACGGCCGTTCTTTTCGCGATCGCCTTGCTTCTGGCGCCCGTGCTCATTGAGCCGCTGTTCAACAAATATGAGCCGGTGCCGCCGGGACAGGTCCGCGATGCCGTCGTCGAAATGGCCCAGCGAGCCGGGATCCCGCCGAACAAGGTCTACATGTTCAACGGCTCGCGCCAGTCGAACAACTTTACGGCGAATGCGGGCGGTATCGGCAGCACGGCACGGGTGGCGATTTCCGACGTGGCCTTCAAGAACGCCTCGCTGGATGAGGTCCGCGCCGTCACCGGGCACGAGATCGGCCATTATGTCTTGAAGCACACTTGGTGGGGAATCCTGTTCTACTCGATCGCAGCGATCATTCTGTTCTGGATCGCCGACCGGACGTTCCCGTGGTTTGCGCGCCGATTCGGAAGCTCGGCCACGCTGCCTGAGCCACGCGGTGTTCCGGTCCTCGTCTTCATGGTTTCGCTGTTCGGCCTTCTGAGCCTGCCGATCTTCAACACGTTCAGCCGTACGCTCGAGGCGCAGGCCGACATGTACTCACTAAGGACTGAGAACCGGCCGGACGCGCTGTCGAGCTCGCTCGTGAAGACCGCCGAGTACCGCTACCCGCGGCCTGACCGGCTCGAGGAGATCATCTTCTACGATCACCCGTCAGTGGAGAGCCGCGTTCGGACCGCGATGGAGTGGAAGGCGGCGCATCCGGAGCCGCCGGCGAAATAGGCAAAAGAAAAGCCGCCCGACGGCGGCTTGCTGGGTCCCCGCCTTCGCGTGGACCGCAAATCCTAAGCTCGCGCTGCTCGCTAACGATTTACGTTGGTTGCGGGGGCAGGATTTGAACCTGCGACCTTCAGGTTATGAGCCTGACGAGCTACCGGGCTGCTCCACCCCGCGTCACCGTCAAAACATTTCTACGCCAAACAAAAACGCCGCCGCGAGTTAAGGCTCGACGGCGGCATTTTCAACATCGTGAATGGGTTCTCGAACCACGCCGCCAGCAAAGCCTGGCGACGACCTACTCTTCCACTGCTTAGGCAGTAGTACCATCGGCGCTGTCCGGTTTCACGGCCGAGTTCGGGATGGGATCGGGTGGGTCACGGACGCTATGGTCACCAAG
>DATMHG010000027.1:0-5753 GCA_035555035.1 Sphingomicrobium sp. | reverse complement strand
ACCAGAGGGCAGATTCCCACGCGTTACGCACCCGTGCGCCACTAGACCCGAAGGTCTCGTTCGACTTGCATGTGTTAGGCATGCCGCCAGCGTTCGTTCTGAGCCAGAATCAAACTCTCAAGTTGATGTACGATCAAACCCCCGCGGGAATACGCGAGAGCAAGACCGGCATCTCCGGGAGCCGTTCCTGCACAAAATCACAAACTGGTGTGTTTGCGTTTCGAGACATATGAGCTCCACGCCGAAGCCAAAGGCTTCAGCGGGATCCATAAGGAACGGCTTAAGATTTGACCGACCGACCGATACCCAGAGGCTATCGGTGACCGGGCCGCCGCCCACATGTCCCTTCATCTAAACCAACAATGTCAAAGAGCCGACGCGCATCCTCCCCCCGGTTCGATTGTTCCGGGCATCGGTTACACCGACTAAGAAGAGGCACGAAACGAACGCGAGACCTCGTACGAGGCCGCGTCCGCTTGCTGGAGGGCCATATATGTGTGAGGCCCAGACGCGTCAACCGGCTTTTTTGCAATATTGTTGCAGCTGCCGTCCGAGCGGCTCGGCACATCGTTTCGGAATCCCTCGCAATAACCTGAATAGGTGCGGGAACTTGGGCTTCAAGAACGCAAGCTGCTGGAATCCACAACGTTTTAAGGCGCTCTCAAGCGCTCTGGATATAGCTCCGCATCGCCTCGGCTTCGGCCTCGATGCTCTCCATGCGGTACTTCACAAGGTCGCCGATCGAGACGATTCCCTGGAGCTTGCCGCCGTCCACCACAGGCAAATGGCGAATCCTGCGCTGCGTCATCATCGCCAGAGCGGAGAGCACGCTCATCGACGATTCGACGGTGATCGCCGGCGCTGACATTGCCCGACTGACGGGCGCCTCGAGCACTTCAGAGCCATGGTCGCGCAGGCAATAGATCACGTCGCGCTCGGACATGATGCCGAGAGTTCGGCCCTGCTCCATCACGAGGAGGGCGCCGATCCGCTTCTCGCCGAGCTTGCGTACCGCATCGAATACGGTCGCGTCGGAGGCGATCGTCTCAACGCCGCTGCCCTTCCCTCGAAGCACCGCTGCGATCGTCATGGCCGCTCCTTTGATGGACTCGCCGCTTACCCCGCTTGATAGTCCCACTTCGCGTGGCCAAAGGAAAGGCCGTGCCTCATCCGGACCCGCTCCCGAGCCCGCGCCATTCGACGATGCGCCGCTTCTGGCGGATCTTCCGGTTGCTCGCGCTCCTGTCGATCCTGATCGCGGCGATCGCGGTGCTGCTGGTCGTCCGCGGCGATCCAACCACTCACGTGCACATGATGATTGCAACGGCGCTCGGCGTCGGTGTTACCGTGCTGCTGGGCACGGGGCTGATGACGCTCGTGTTCCTGAGCTCAGAGTGCGGCCACGACGAGCAAGTTTCTCAGTTCCACCAGGAGAATGAAGACGAATGACCGATCATGAGCGCGCGCCGGTCCTGCGGGTCATACCCGGACCGAGCGATATCAACGCCAATGGCCATATCTTTGGCGGATGGGTGCTGAGCCAGATGGATATCGCGGCGGGCATCATGGCTTCGCGCCGCGCAAAGGGACCGGTCGCCACCGTCGCGATCGAAGCGATGAAGTTCATCGCGCCGATCCATCTGCGCGATCTGATCTCCGTTTATGCGGAGATCGAGCGCCAGGGCCGCACCTCGATGGGCGTCAGGATCGAAGTCATCGCCGAGCGCGATTTCGGGGCGACCGAGGTCAAGGTGACCGAAGGCCTGTTCACCTTCGTCGCGCTCGATGAGGAGCATCGGCCAAGGCCGATCGGCGAAGGTTAGGCCGCGGGGGCGATCTCGTCTTCGCCTTCGGCCGGCCGAGGCCCACGTGAGCGGCGGCGCGGACGCGGGGCCGAAGCTTCTTCGCCCGCATCATCGGCGCCGATCGCCGGCGGAAGCACGTCCAACGGAAGGCTATCGTCTCGCCCGTTCAGGCGCGGAGCTCCGTCCGGCTGCTCTTCGGTCTCGGCCGCTGAGCGCTGCTCGCGGTTGAAGCGGTGCTGCTCGCGGTCGCTGCGGTTCGGGCGCGGGCCGCGATCCTGGCGCTCGCCGCGATCGTCGCGTTCGGAGCGCTCCTGCCGTTCTTCACCTCCATGGGCTTCGGACTCGGCACCTTCGAACTCTTCGCCGTCCTCGTCCTCGGCGTCGTCACCGCGCTGCCGCCGCTGATCCTCGAAGCGCGCGCGGCTCTCGCTCAGCACGCGGAAATAATGGTCTGCGAACTGCAGATAATATTCGGTTTGCACCCGATCGCCCGAGAGCTGCGCGTCGCGCGCCATGCTCTTGTATTTTTCGAGCAGCTGGGCGGCATTGCCGCGCTGGCGATTGTCCTGCCGGTTGCCCGGCTGTCCGCCGAGGTTCTGGCCCCTCTGACCCCCACGACCGCGCCGGCGGCCGCCCTGTCGATTATTGATCAAATCTACGTCCTTACGAAGTAGTCGCTATCCCCTTTTGCATGAGAGCCGCAGGGTCGGCGCGCGTAGCGCCGGCTCCTGACCCTCTCGTTCCGGTCTGCGCTCGTCTGCGCCAGTTGAACGGCTCGATTGCGTCGGGGGTGGGCGGGATGCGCTCTACAGCTTTCGTGGAGCGGGCCCGGCCCTGAGCCATGATGTAGTGTGCCGGACAGGCTATGCCAAGCTATTTTCGTTCAAACCCAAGTTAACAATAGAGCACGATCGCGGCCGCCGAAGTCTTTTGCGACCTTTGGTTGCAACCCGCCGCGCTTGAGCAGCCTGGTTACCGGGGCTGCCTGGTCATGGCCGATTTCCACGGCAGCAAGCCCGCCTTGTTGGAGCAGCCGCGGAAGCTGGGGAGCAAGCGCGTGATAGGCGTCGAGCCCTTCGCTGCCCGCGAATAGTGCCTCGTCGGGCTCGAACTCGCGGACGCCCGCTCCAACCTCCGCGCCTTCGGGCACGTACGGCGGGTTGCAGAGGATCAAATCGAATTTTTCGTTGATGCCCTCGGCCCAGTTGCCCTCGCGGAACTTCAGGCGTCCTTCGAAACCCAGGCGCCGCGCGTTGGCCGCCGCGTAGGACATGGCGCGACGCGAGACGTCAACTCCAAGACCGGTTGCTTCGGGCCACATGTCAAGGGCAGCGAGCAGCAATGTGCCCGGCCCCGTTCCGAGATCGAGGATGCGCCTCGGACCCTTGGCGCCCTCGAAGTGCTCGATCGCCGATGCAATCAGCACTTCCGAATCCGGACGCGGCACGAGCACGCCGGGCCCGACGTGCAGCTCGATGTTCCAGAAAGCTCGCCTCCCCGTGATGTAGGCGACAGGTTCGCCGGATTTGCGGCGTTCCACCATGTCCCAGAAACGCAGCGGCACCTTCCGGTCGGGAGGCGAGAGCAGCAGCCGGTCGCGATCGATGTGCAGCGCCTCAGCCATCAGCAGCTCGGAATCGAGTCGCGCCGTGTCGCTGGTCTTGTCGAGCTGGCGCGCAGCATCGGCCAGCGCGCGGTTGATCGGCTTCACGCTTCCTCGAGGCCCGCGAGCCGCTCGGCCTCGTCTTCCGCGATTAAAGCATCGACGATCTCGCCCAGGCGGGGACCTTCGAGCACTTCATCGAGCTTGTGCAATGTCAGATTGATCCGGTGATCGGTGACGCGACCCTGTGGGAAATTGTAGGTGCGGATCCGCTCGGACCGGTCGCCGGAACCGACCATCGACTTGCGCGCACCCGCGCGCTCGTTCGCCAGCCGCTCACGCTCCATTTCGAACAGACGCGTGCGCAGCACCTTCAGCGCCTTGGCCTTGTTCTTGTGCTGCGACTTTTCGTCCTGCTGAATCACCACAAGTCCGGTCGGAAGGTGGGTGATGCGCACCGCGCTGTCGGTCGTGTTGACCGACTGGCCGCCTGGTCCCGACGAGCGATACACGTCGATGCGGAGATCCTTGTCGTCGATCTGGATGTCGACGTCCTCCGCCTCCGGAAGCACCGCGACGGTGGCCGCCGACGTGTGGATCCGCCCGCCGCTTTCGGTCGCCGGCACGCGCTGCACACGGTGGACGCCGCTCTCGAACTTCAGCTTGGCGAAGACCCCTGGGCCGTTGATGGAAGCGATCGCCTCCTTGTAGCCGCCTAGCTCGGAAGCGGAGGCGGAGATCAGTTCGAACCTCCAGCCCTGCGCTTCGGCAAAGCGTTGGTACATCCGCAGCAGGTCGCCCGCGAAGAGCGCCGCCTCGTCGCCGCCCGTCCCGGCACGCACCTCGAGCATCGCCGCGCGGTCGTCCGCCGCATCGCGCGGCAGCAGCCTGATCGCGAGCGCGCGCTCCGCCTGCGGGAGCTTGTGCTTGATTTCCTCGGCCTCGGCCGCGGCCATTTCTTTGAGCTCGGGCTCAGACGAAGCGTCGTGGAGCATCCCCGTCAGCACCTCGAGCTCGGCGCGCAGCCGCCGCACCTCGCGCGCCGCCGCCGCGACCGGCTCGATCGCCGCATAGTCCTTCGACAGGCGCACGAACTCATCCGGCGAAAGGTTCGGCGCCGACATCAGATTGGCAAGCTCGATCTTGCGTGCTTCGATCGACGCGATGCGATCCGACGAGATCTGGGTCAAACGCCAAGCTCCACAGTGTCGAGCACAGCGTTCACTCGACCCATGTCAATCTCGTCCGGTCTTAGCGTCCGATTGAAACGACCTGGCGTGCCATCACGGATGTCGTAGCTGATTATCAAAGCAGGTTCAGCTTTGACGGCCTTCTCGTACCTCTTTCTCGGGCTACCTGAAGCAAACAGCTCTGCTGACAGGCCAGCTCGCCGAAGTGCAGACAACATCTTAAGAGCGTCCGATTCCAGTTCTCGACTCTCTGCGACTACTGCGACCTGCGGTCTATGCGGCTCAGGAGCCCCGATCATCATCGCCAAGCGCTCGATGCCGGCTGCCCAGCCGACCGCCGGGGTATGCGGCCCACCGAGTGCTTCCATCAGCCCGTCGTAGCGTCCGCCGGCGATGACCGTGCCCTGCGCACCGAGGCGCTCGGTCACGAACTCGAACGCCGTGTGGCGGTAATAATCGAGACCGCGCACCAGAGCCGGATTGCGCTTCCACGGGACGCCTGCCGCATCGAGCCCGGCCATCACAGCCGCGAAGAAGTCCGAAGCTTCGCTCGTCAGATGTTCATCGACTCTCGGAGCGGCGGCGCAGATCGCCTTGTCCCTTGGGTCCTTACTATCGAGAATCCGCAGCGGATTGCGTTGCAAGCGAGCGGCACTGTCCTCGGACAGATTCGTCTTGTGGCGTTCGAAATAATCGACGAGCGATGTGCGCCACGCATCGCGCGTTTCCGGATCGCCGAGCGTGTTGAGCTCGAGCGTCACTCCCTCTGCAATTCCGAGCTCCTGCAGCAGTTGATAGCCGAGGCTCAGCAGCTCGACGTCCGCCTGCGGCTCACCCGCGCCGATGATCTCGGCGTCGAGTTGGTGGAATTCGCGGAAACGGCCCTTCTGCGGGCGCTCGTAACGGAAGGCGGAACCGTGCGTCGCAACCTTGAGCGGCGCGTATTGCTGCCAGCCTTCGCTGAGATAGGCGCGGCAGATGCCGGCGGTGAACTCGGGCCGAAGCGTGATCGACTCCCCGCCGCGGTCCTCGAACGTGTACATCTCCTTCGAGACCACGTCGGTCGTCTCGCCGATCGTCCGCCCGAACACCGACGTCTGCTCGATCGTCGGCACCTCGACGCGCTTGAACCCGTAGAGCCGGCGCACGCGGTCG
>DATMHG010000026.1:0-2541 GCA_035555035.1 Sphingomicrobium sp. | reverse complement strand
GGGGGAGGGGGCCCACCGAATTTGCAGCGCTCGACCGTGGGCCCCCACCACCACGACGCTGCGCGTCGCGGTCCCCCTCCCCGTTCCGGGGAGGCGCTTTTGCCGCGCTGCCTCCTTCGCATCCCACGCCGTCACCTTGGCGCCGCTGGCGAGCAGCGCCTCGACCGTCGCGATCCCGGACCGCGCGAGGCCGTAGACGGCATAATGCTTGCCGGCGAAGGCTTTGGCGGTGATCACCGGAGCTTGAGCGTGGCGAGACCCGCGAGCGCGAGCACGAAGCTGATGATCCAGAAGCGGATCACGACGGTCGGCTCGGACCAGCCCAGATGCTCGAAATGGTGGTGGATCGGCGCCATCAGGAAGACGCGCTTGCCGGTTCGCTTGTAGACCACGACCTGGATCACGACCGAAAGCGCTTCCACCACGAACAGCCCGCCGACGATCGCCAGCACGAACTCGTGGTGCGTGGCGACGGCGACGGCGCCGAGCGCTCCGCCCAGCGCCAGGCTGCCGGTATCGCCCATGAAGACCGCGGCGGGCGGCGCGTTGAACCAGAGGAAGGCCAGTCCCGCGCCGACGATCGCCAGCAGGAGCACGGTAAGGTCGCCGGCTCCCGGCACATGCGCGATGCCGAGGTAGGTCGCGAACCGGGCGTTACCCGCAAGGTACGCGATCAACAGGAAGGCGATCGACGCGATGATCACGGGCATCGTGGCCAGCCCATCGAGCCCGTCGGTCAGGTTCACCGCATTGCCGAACGCCACGATCACGAACGCACCGAACGCGATGTAGAACCAGCCGAGGTCGACCACCGTCTCCTTGACGAACGGCACGTGCAGCCCGGTGCCGCCCGTGCGGACCATCAGCCAGGTGGCGAACCCCGCGATCAGGAACTCGAACAACAGCCGCGTCTTGCCCGAGAGGCCGGCGTGGTGCGCCTTCTTCACTTTGTCATAGTCGTCGAGCCAGCCGATCACGCCGAAGCCCGAGGTGACGATCAGGCACGCCCAGACGTATGGGTTCGCCAGGTTCATCCACAGCAGGACCGAGATCGTCACCGAGATCAGGATGAGCAGGCCGCCCATCGTCGGCGTGCCGCGCTTGGCGAGATGGCTCTGCGGTCCGTCGGTGCGGATCGGCTGCCCCTTGCCTTGGGTCTTGCGCAGCCAGCTGATGAACTTGGGCCCGAGCAGCAGGCCGATGAGCAAGGCCGTCGCGCTTGCCGCGCCGGCGCGGAAGCTGATGTAGCGGATGAGGTTGAGGGCGCCGGGAAAGCCGAGATGCTCGGCGATTACGTAGAGCATGCCAGTTCCTTTGCCATGCTCTCGACGAGCTTTGCGAGACCGACGGAGTTCGAAGCCTTGACGAGCACCGCGTCGCCCGGCCGGACCATCCGGCGCAGCGCTTCGGTCGCTTCGTCGACGCTCGACACGAGGTCGAGGGAGATATTGCCGATCACCTGCTCGGCAAGCGGCCGCATTTCGTCGCCGATGAGGATGAGCTCGTCGACATGCGCCGCGCGGACCGCCGGCGCGAGGCCCGCATGGAGCTCGGCGCTATGCTCTCCGAGCTCGCGCATCGGCCCTAGGACTGCGATGCGACGGCCGACGTCGCTCTCCGCGCCGAGGCTCTTGAGGGTCGCCGCCATGGACGCGGGGTTCGCGTTGTAGCTTTCGTCGATCAGCAGCACCTCGCCGCCGCCGATCGCGATGATGTGGCGCTGTCCGCGACCCTTGAGACCGCCAAGATCGGCGAGCGCGAGACCGGCGAGGGCAACGTCCGCGCCGACCGCTTCGACGGCGGCGAGCACGGCCAGCGAGTTCGACACCCAATGTTCGCCGCGCTGCGAGATGGTGAAGGTCAGCTCGCGCTCGAGCAAGGCGGCGCTGATCAGGCTTCCTCCGCCGTCCGCCGAAACGGCGTGCAGCGCATGAACGTCCGCGTCTCCCCCGCCGAATGTGATGATCCGCTCAGCACGCCGCCGCGCAGCCTTCACGAGGCGATCGCGATGCGGCGTGTCGTTGGGCACGATCCCGGTGCCGCCCGGCTCCAGCCCGTCGAAGATCTCCGCCTTCGCGTCAGCGATCGCTTCCATAGAACCGAGATTCTCGATGTGCGCGGGAGCAATCGACGTGATCATCGCGACATGCGGACGGACCTGGCGAGTCAGGGCCGCAATCTCGCCCTTGTTGTTCATGCCCATCTCGAGCACCGCAAACTCCGCGTCGCGCGGCATGCGCGCAAGGCTCAGCGGAACGCCGGTGTGGTTGTTGTAGCTTTTCACGGAGCGGTGGACCTTGCCCGGCCGGTTGCGGTCGAGCGCGGCATAGAGCGCTTCCTTGGTGCTGGTTTTGCCCACCGAACCGGTCACTCCGACGATCGTCGCTCCGGTGCGCTCGCGCGAAGCACGGCCCAGCGCCTGGAGCGCGGCGAAGGTGTCGTCGACGAGGACATGCGGGCCTTCGACCGGCCGCGACACGATCGCACCGGCGGCGCCTGCTTCGAATGCGGATTCAACGAAGAGATGACCATCGTGAACGG
>DATMHG010000025.1:0-35608 GCA_035555035.1 Sphingomicrobium sp. | reverse complement strand
CGTCCGCCCGAGGGCTTCAATTACGAGATGTTCCTCGACGAAAAGGGCGAGAAGATCTCCAAGTCCAAGCGCAACGGCCTCAGCCTCGAGGAATGGCTGCGCTACGGGAGCGAACCGAGCCTCGCTTTCTACATCTACCGCGAGCCCAGGAAGGCGAAGAGCCTGCACATCGGCGTCATCCCCCGCGCGGTGGACGAGTACTGGCAGTTCCGCGGCAATTATCCGAACCAGCCGGTCGACCAGAAGCTCGGCAATCCGGTACACCACATTCACGGCGGCAAGGTGCCCACAAGCACGCTGCCGGTGACCTACGGCCTGCTCCTCAACCTCGTCAGCCTGCCGGGAGTCGCCGACAAGAACACTGCGTGGAAGTTCGTCCAGCGCTACGCGCCGGGCACCTCACCCGAGAGCGACCCCGAGCTCGATGAGCTGATCGGCCTCGCCGTCAACTACGCGCGCGATTTCGTGGTTCCGACCCTCAAGCGTCGCCCGCCATCCCAGATGGAATCCGAAGCCCTGCGCGATCTCGATTCCGAGCTGGCGAAGCTCCCTGCTGACGCCGACGGCGAGGTGATCCAGCACGCGATCTTCGAAGTCGGGAAAAAGCACTACGGCAAGGAAAACCTGCGCTCCTGGTTCCAGGCGCTCTACGAAACCCTGCTCGGCTCGTCGCAGGGCCCACGAATGGGCAGCTTCATCGCGCTCTACGGCATCGACAACAGCCGCAAGCTCATCGCCGAGGCGCTCGGCTAAGCGACCGCCGGCGTTCGTCCGTCGACAAGAGTCGTGACGTCGTCGAAACGCTCTCGCTAAAAGGCGAAGCAGGGTTTCGATTGCCCAGACTTCCTCGAATGGAGCTGGGCGATGATTCACACAGCCATTCTCATGGGCATATTCGCGAGCTCCGCTGCGACGCAGCCCGCAGATGTCGCCGCGGCGCAAGCCGCGCCCAGGCGAATTCCGACGTCCGGCGGCGAAGTCATCCTCGGCGACAAGTATGACGGTTTCGCCTACGACCGCGAGAGCTTTGCGCCGGTCCGCCGCTCCGGCGACCTGCTGTTCATTTCGGGGATCATCGTCGCCCGGCGGCGGAACGAAGGCACGGACGTGGCATCCTTCAAGAACGAGGTTCGGCGAACCTTCAAGCGGATTCAGCACGAGCTCGAGGCCGCCGGCGCGAGCTTCGACGATGTGGTCATGATCAACAGCTTCCACGTGTGGAGCGGCCCCGATTTCGCCGGCACCAAGGAAGAGCAATTCGAGGCGTTCAACCAGGTGAAGGAGGAATTCATGCATGGGCCTCACCCCTCCTGGACAGCGGTAGGCTCCACGGGCCTGCTCGGCACCGGCGGGATCGTGGAAGTGCAGATGATTGTCCACGTACCGGCCAAAGCTCGCTAGCGGGTCCGCATCTTGCGGGCGCTCCTATTCGTTGTTGCGATCGCGTTCGCAACTTCCGCCACGGCAAAGGGAGGGACATTTCGCGATTGTCGCGATTGCCCGCTGATGCTGAAGCTCGCCGCCGGCCGCGTCCTCATGGGCTCGCCCGACACCGAAGCCGGACATCAAGACGCTGAAGGACCTCAGCATGAGGTGACGATCGCGCATCCTTTTTCGATCGGTGTCTATGACGTGACGCGCGGACAGTTCGCTGTCTTTGCCCGTGCATCCGCCTATCCCGCCGATCCGAAATGCGACTGGCGTTCCCCCAAAGCGCATGGCCAGCCCATGCCCCAAACCGACAATGATCCGGTCGTCTGCGTCAGCTGGGGCGATGCCGAAGCCTACGCAAGATGGCTGTCCTCGAAGACTGGCCATTCCTATCGACTGCCCTCGGAAAGCGAATGGGAATATGCCGCTCGCGCCAGATCCCCGGCTCCACGGCCGTGGGGGAACAGCAGCGCGCGCGAGTTCGCGAACTATGGATCGGACGAATGCTGTGCCCCCTTCGCTGTCGGCAGCGACCGCTGGCTCTACACCTCGCCCGTCGGATCATTTCGCCCGAACGCATTCCGCCTCTACGACATGCTCGGCAACGTGTGGCAGCGAACGCAGGACTGCGGTCATGCCAACTACTCCGGCGCACCACCCGACGGCTCGGCCTGGCTGAGGGGCGGCGACTGCACCACGCGAGTGGTGCGCGGCGGCGCCTGGTTCAGCTCCCTCGACCAATTGAGGTCTGCCGTGCGTGCCGCCGATCCGGCGGATTTCCGAAAGAACGACATCGGCTTTCGAGTCGTGCGTTCGCTTTAGCGCCTAGCCGCCACCCAGGCGTCGATCTTCTTCTCGAGGATCGCCATCGGCAGAGCGCCGGAATCGAGCACCTGCGCGTGGAATTCGCGGATGTCGAACTTCGGCCCGAGCGCGGCCTTCGCCTGGTCGCGCAGCCGCTGGATCGTCAGCGCGCCGACCTTGTACGCGGTCGCCTGGCTCGGAATCGCGATGTAGCGCTCGACCTCGGCAGTCGCGTCGGTCTTCGATTCCCCGGAATTGTCGAGCATGTACTGGATCGCCTGGTCGCGCGTCCAACCCATGGTGTGGATGCCGGTGTCGACGACCAGCCGCATCGCCCGCAGCATCTCGTCGTTGAGCGTCCCGAAACGCTGGTACGGGTCCTTGTAGAAGCCCATCGGATAGCCGAGCGTCTCCGAATAGAGCGCCCAGCCCTCGACATAGGCCGTGTTGCCGCCGAAGCGCATGAACGCCGGCAGCGCAGCGTTTTCCTGCGCCAGGCTGATCTGGAAATGGTGGCCCGGCTCGCCTTCGTGGAGGAACAGGGTCGTCTCCTCGGTCGTGTTGCGTGACGGCAGGTCGTAGGCGTTGAAATAGAAGGTGCCCGGCCGCGACCCGTCCGGAGTGCCGCTATCGTAGGAGCCGCCGGCCTCGAACTTCTCGCGATACGGCGGGTACGGGCGGATCACGAGCGGAGTTTTCGGCACCAGCGAGAAATATTGCGGCACCTTGGCCTCGACCGCCTTCTTGATGCGCGCATAATCCTGCTCGATCTGCTCGCGGCTCTTGGGCGCGAACTTGGGGCTCGTGCGCATGTAGTCGAAGAAGGCGTGCAGATCGCCCTTGAAGCCGACCTCCGCCCTCACCTTCTCGAAGTCCTTGGTGATCCGTGCGACTTCGCTGAGGCCCAGTGCATGGATCTGCTCGGGCGTCATGCTGGTCGTCGTCGTCGATTGCACCTGATAACGGTACAGCGCGTCGCCGCCTTTCATGTACATCTCGCCGACGCCCTCGCGTGCGTGCCCCAGATATTCGTTCTGCAGGAAGTCGCGCATCCGCGTCAGCGCGGGATAGATCACGCCGCTGATCGACTGGCGATATTCGGCGGTGAGCCGCGCGCGGTCGGCGGCGCCGATCGACGCCGGGAAGCTTTTGATTGGTCCCCAGTAGGGTGATTCTTCGGGCGTCAGCTTCAGCTGGCTGTCGAGCTGCTCGATCATGTTGCGGACGGTGAGCTTGGTGTCGACCACGCCCTCCGCCTCGCCCTTCTTCCACTGGGCGATCGCCTCGTCGATGTTGGCCGCGAAGTCGCGGTTGCGCTTCAGGCTGTTCTCATAATCCGTGACATTGTTGTACGGCGCTCCGCCCTGCCCGCTCGCGAGCGTCGGATATTCGGTATGGATGCCGAAGAAGTGATTCATCGGCAATGCTTCCTCGAGCGTCAGCAGCTGCGGCTGAAGCCCGCGCAGTGTGTCCTTCGTCTGGAATTCGAACACATCGTATGCGAGCTGATCGCTGGCGGCGAGCTGGTCGCGCGGGATCGCGCGCAGCGCGGCAAGATCGTGCTCGGCGGCCGCTTTCTCACCCTGGAAATGCGCATCGCTGAAGAGGTCGCCGAGCCGGTCCGCGTAGCGCAGGTCGCCGCGGAGCAGCGCCTGGATCGGATTGCGCTTGAGCGAAGCTTCGTCGCTCTCCTTGAACAGCTGGAACAGCCGCTCGTGGAGCACCGCCTGCGCGGCCGTCGGCGCGGCCGTGGGCTGCGCCGCGGCTGGTGCGGCGAATGCGAACAGTGAGCAGGAGACGATCAGTGCACGGGCGAATCTGGGCATTGGGCCGCCTTGGAAATGGAGTTTGGCACGGACGCGAAAGAGGCGCTGCAGCTAGGCTGCAACACCTCTTCGATCAACAGCGTTACGCGTCTACCAGAAGAAGTCGCGGATCACGTCGATGACCTGGCCAGTGTACACGTCCACGAGCACGGCATCGTTCCAGTAGCGGACCCACTGCGTGCCCGGAGGCGGGTACGGCAGTCCGTAGAGCGACGGATCGAACCAATAATTCTGACCGTAATAAGCCGGCGTCAGCTGGAAGCCGATGCCGAAGGGCTGATACCCGTACCCGAATGGATCGAAGTAGATGCCGAGGTGGAACCTCGACCGGTGATGGTGGCGAAAGTTGCGCCAGTCGAACCGGCGGTCGTTCCGCCAGTCCCTGTTCCAGGCGACCCGCTGGCGGCCATTGACCTCGTTCACCATCTGCGTGCGGTTGCGAACCTGCATCACATTGGGAATTGGCCGGTCGGACCGGCGGAGCGACTCATCGGTGACCTGACCCTGGAACTGGTGCTGAGCGCGGAAGCGCTGACGCTCAGCGCGCACGTCTTGCATCTGGTCGTTCTGCTGGACATTCTGCTCGAAGCGCCGACCGCGCATGACGTCTTGCATCTGATCGTTCTGCTGGACATCCTGCCCGAAACGCCGGCCGCGCATGACGTTCTGCGGCTGGCCGCCGTTGTTCATGCCGGTGAAGTTTCCGCGGCCGCTGAACTGCGGGCGCTCGCCCGAAAAGCGCGGCTGCTGCTGTGGCTGTTGCCGCTGTTGCTCGGCGCGCATCTGCTGACGCTCGGCGCGATCGTGGTGGTGGTCGCCCGGATCGGCGAGCGCGGGCGTTGCGGCGACGCCGGCCAGGAGAAGGGAAATAAGAATTCTACGCATGACTCACACCTTTCATGTCCTAAGGTGCGAAGTGCGCCTTTTGAGATGAGCCGAGGCTTAACCGTTACGGCGGCGTATATTCAGGTTTGTAAGTCCCGTTTCGGCTGAGGTCGCGCAGCTGCGGAAGCGGCGGTTTGCGCCGCCCTCATGATCGCCTTTCGAATGCGCGGATAAGCGCCGCAGCGGCAGATGTTGGGCAGCGCCGCGATCTGCTCTTCGCTCAGATTCGGGCTGGCCTGCAGCATCGCGGCAATCGCCATGATGAACCCGGGCTCGCAATAACCGCACATCGTCACCTGCTCGGTGAGCCACGCCTGCTGCACCGGATGCGATCGGTTGGCCGACAGTCCCTCGATCGTCGTGACCGCAGCGCCCTCGAGAGTCCCGATCGCGACGCTGCAGCTCATCACCGCCCGTCCGTCGATGATCACTGTGCATGCGCCGCAATCCTGGCTGTCGCAGCCGTACTTGGTGCCGGTGAGGTTCGACGCATCGCGCAAGGCCCACAGCAACGGCGTCTCGGGATCAAGCTTGTATTCCAGCGGCTCGCCGTTGACGATCATGCGGGTCATGGATCGACGCTAGCGCGGCGCGTCCACGGCTGCCAATATCGGTTTGATGGCGCGCGTCCGAACAGCGACGGGGATAACGCTCGGTTATGACGAGGTCGGCAAGGGCGGCCACACGCCGATCGTCTTCCTCCACGGTGTCGGTTCGGACAAATCTGTGTGGCGACCGCAACTCGACTATTTCTGCGACGAACGGCGCGCAGTCGGGTTCGACTATCCAGGCTACGGCGACAGCGACCCGGCTTTCGAAGGCATGACTCGCGACGACTATGCCGCAAGCGTCCTCGCCGCGATGACCGAACTCGGCATCGAGCGCGCCCACGTCTGCGGCCTGTCCCTGGGCGGAGTCGTCGCGATTGCGATGTACGCGGCCTGGCCGAAGCGCATCCTCTCTTTGATCCTCGCCGACACCTTCGCCGAGCATCCAGACGGACCTGCAATCCTCGAACGCGGCATAGCGGGCAGCACGAATCTTCGTGCGATGGCGGAAAGCCGCGTGGACGTCCTCCTCGCCCAGCCCGCCGACCCCAATGTTCGGAGCGAAGTCGTCGAGACGATGGCCCGCATCGAGCCCGCCGCCTATCGCGTCGGAGCGAGGGCGGTGTGGCTTGCGCAGCAGCAGCATCGGGCGAGCGCGATCCGGATCCCGACGCTGGTGCTGTGCGGTGCGGAGGACCGCGTTACTCCGCCGCCATTGTCGCTGGCGCTGACCAGGCTCATTCCCGGAGCGCAGTACGAACAGATCGACGGCGCGGGCCACATCTCAAATTTCGAGAAGCCCGACACGTTCAACACGCTCGTCGGCGCCTTCATCCGCGGCGTGGATTCGCGCTCGTGAGCGAGGCCTACATCGTCGACGCCGTGCGCACCGCCGGCGGCCGGCGCGATGGCGCGCTCAAGGCTTGGCACCCGGTGTCGATGGGCGCCGCGGTGCTCGGTGCGCTCGTCGAACGCACCAGCGTAGATCCTGCCGCGATCGACGACGTGATCGTCGGCTGCGTCAGCCAGGTCGGCGAGCAGAGCTTCCATGTCGGCCGCAACATGGTGCTCGCCTCCTCGCTTCCCGACAGCGTCCCCGCCGTCACCATCGACCGCCAGTGCGGCTCCTCACAGCAATCGATCCACTTCGCCGCGCAGGCGGTGATGAGCGGAACCCAGGACCTGGTGATCGCCGCCGGAGTCGAAAGCATGACCCGCGTCCCGATGGGCACGCCCGTCTTCCTCCCGTTGCAGGCGGGGATCGGCATAGGCCCGTGGCCGCAGGCGATCCTCGACCGCTACCAAGTCACCGAGTTCACCCAGTTCCGCGGCGCCGAAATGATGGCGAAGAAATACGGCCTCTCGCGCGACCAGCTCGACCGTTTTGCGCTCGACAGCCACCGCAAGGCCGCCGCCGCGACCAAGGCCGGCGCATTCGGCGCCGAGATCGTGTCGCTCAAGGTCAACGGCCGCGAGCATCGCGTCGACGAGGGCATCCGCGTCGATGCGTCACTCGAGGCGCTCGCCGGCCTCAAGACGCTCGTGCCCGACGGCGTGATCACTGCCGGCAATGCCTCGCAGATCTGCGACGGCGCATCGGCCGTGCTCGTCGCCAGCGAGCGCGCGGTGAAGGAGCATGGCCTGACGCCCCTCGCCCGCATCGAAAACCTGACCGTCACCGCGGGCGATCCAGTCATCATGCTCGACGAGCCGATCCGCGCCACCCGCGTCGCGCTCGAACGCTCGGGCCGCTCGATCGGCGACATCGACCTCTACGAAGTCAACGAGGCCTTCGCCTCCGTCCCGCTCGCCTGGCTCCAGCAATCGAACGCCGACCCCAAAAAGCTCAACGTCCACGGCGGCGCGATCGCTCTCGGCCACCCGCTGGGCGCAAGCGGCGCTAAGCTGATGGCGACGCTCCTCCACGCGCTCCACCACCAGGGCAAACGCTTCGGACTGCAGACCATGTGCGAAGGTGGCGGAATCGCGAACGTCACCATCGTCGAGGCGCTGCACTGACGCCCCGTCTATTTCTGCTTATCGAACGATGATCAGGGCAGATCCTCGCCGCCCGCGGGCGGATCGGGATTGAGCCCCGCCCCGGAAGGAATTGTGATCGGAGCCAGTCCGGCAGCCGCGAGGGCACTATTGAGCGCCGCGAGATCCGTCGCCTTGATGCGCTGCCAATTGTCCCAGTCCGCGTTGACCGCGGCGATGGTTTGGGCTGCTGTCGATTGCAGCGCTGTGGACGGCGCCGTGTCGCTCCCTTCGGCAGCGGTCTCGAGCGAGGCGAGTGTGGCGCTCTCTCCCGAAAAACCGCTGTTCGGCACATCGGATGGCTCGAGCCTGGCGGCGAGCGCCCGCGCCCGCGCGGCGATTGCCGGATCGCGCAAACCGGGCAGTCGCTTGGCAAGTTGGTCGCGGACGGCCTGCGTTTCGCCATAGCCGGTCCACGCCTTCGCCATCGGACCGTCGAGCGTAGCCGAAAAGCGTGCAACTGCCGCATAGTCGGCGTCCCTCACCCTCGGGTCGACAAGCACGTCGAAGGTCTGGCTCTGCTGCTTCCCGTCGACGCGCAGCACGGCGGTGTAGCGGCCCGGAGGAACCAGCTGCCCTTCCGGAAGCAGCGGCGTGTCTTCGCCCCACACGGCCGCTATGCTGTAGCTATATTCGACGGCTTTCGGCCGTGCCGCGCGCATGTCCCAGATCCAGCGATGCGCGCCGGGGGTGGCGGCGAGCACCGGCTCGCGCCTGGTCCATTCCTTGGCGAAATAGAGATCGGCCGGAAGCTTGCCCGGCTGATCCGCGCTCGAGAAACGCCGGAGAAACACGCCCGACGCATCGCGTATTTCAAGGGTCACGGGCTCTCGGGGAGTCGCGCCGAGCCAATAATCGATGATCGCTCCCTGCGGCGGGTTTTCGCCGACCGGCGTTTCGGGCGCCAGCGGAGTGTCGTGGTTGTTGTTGAACCGGACCCGATATGCCGCCGCCGGCGCGAACAGATGGGCGCTTTCGGCTGCGACCGCCGGCGTGACCTGGCGCAGCAGCGGGAGATCGCCAAGCACCCAGATCGCGCGCCCCTGCGTCGCCGCGACGAGATCGCCGCCGTGGACCAGCAAGTCGCGGACCCAGGCGGTTGGCAAATTCTGTCGAAGCGGCTGCCACGACCCGCCGTCATCGAAGCTGACGAACACGCTCGTTTCATTGCCGGCATAGAGAAGGCCGGGCCGGGCCGGATCGGCTCGGACCACGCTGACCAGCTGGTCGGATGGAAGGCCGGCGGTGATCGGCTGCCAGCTGCGGCCGCCGTCATGAGTCTTGAAGACGTGCGGCGCGAAATCGCCGATGCGATGCGCGTCGACCGAGACATAGGCCGTCGCGCGATCGCTGGTGGATAGGTCGATGCTCGAGATCTTGCTCCACGGCCGGACACCGGGAAGCGGTAGCTGCACCCAGTGCGCCCCGCTGTCGCGGGTCACCTGCAGCAGGCCGGTGTCCGTGCCGACCCACAGCTCCCCGGCTGCAAGCGGAGAGGGCTGAATCGTGATTATGGTGCCATAGCCGCAGGCCATGGCATCGGCGATGGCGACATCTCCTCCGCAGCGTTGCGCGCCGGGCGTCTTGCCGGTGAGGTCGGGGCTGACGATCGTCCAGCTGTTGCCGCGGTCGAGCGTTTTGAACAGGACTTCGCCCCCGAGATAGAGTGCCGGCGGCCCGGTCCGCGATGCGACGAGCGGAGTCACCCAATTGAAGTGGTGCGCGACAGTCGTCGGGCGGAGTCCGTAGTTGGACACAGGCCACGGCGACACGTCGGCGACAGTGCCGGTGCGCGCGTCCCATCGGCTGATGTGACCGCCGAGCCCGGAGCCGTAGACGATATCGGGATCCAGCGGATCGGGAATGTCGTAGTCGCGCTCGTCGCCGCCGACAGGGTGCCAGTCGCGCAGGTTCGGCGCGCCATAATCGCTGCGGCTGGCGATGGCGACGGTCCCGCTGTCCTGCTGCCCGGAATAGATCCAGTAAGGGAAGCGGTTGTCGGTCGCGAGATGATAGAATTGGCCCGTCGGCTGATTGTACCAGCTGCTCCATGTCCGACTGCCGTTGACGGACACGGCGGCGCCCTGGTCCGAGCCTTCGGCCAGATGGCCGGGGTTCTTCGGATCGACCCAGATCGAATGGTAATCGTCGCCGCCGGGACTGCCGCGGAAGATGGCACAGGAGGCGCCGCCATGGTCGCAGCGCCGCATCGACTGACCTGTGAGATAGACTGTATCAGGGTCCTTCGGGTCGACTGTGACGCGATTGAAATAGTAGCTGGCGAACGCCTTTTCGGGATTGACCCGCACCCAGCGCGCTCCGCCATCGTCCGATCGCCAGAGCCCGCCGTTCGCCTTCGAATCGATCACCGCGTAGAGGCGCAGGGCAGCGCCTTTGCGCGTTGCGGCAAGACTGATCCGCCCGAGCGGTCCCGTCGGCCAACCTCCGCCCGAAAGGCGCCGCCAATGCGCGCCAGCATCATCCGAACGCCACACGCCGCTGCCCGGTCCGGAAATCTCGGTGAAATAGCTCTGCCAGGGCCATTGCCGCGCCTCCCAGGTCGATGCGAACAGCACGCGCGGATTGCGCGGATCGGCGGCGATGTCGTTGACTCCGGTGAACCCGCCGGGCGCGAGCGGATGCGACCAGGTGCGGCCGCCATCTGTCGAGCGATAGATGCCGCGCGCGTCGCTGGCCCCGAAGAAATCGCCAACCGCGCCCACCAAGACCGAGTTCGGGTCGGTCGGGCTGACCCAGATTCGGCCGATGTATCGCGTGTCGTGGAGTCCGAGGTCCGCCCACGTTTTTCCCCCGTCGCTGCTCCGGTACACTCCGCGGCCCGCCTCGACGTCGTAGCGGGGCTCGGGCTGACCGCCGCCGATGTAGATGACGTTCGGATTGGACGGCGCGACGGCGATTGCGCCGATTGCTGAACTGCCGCCGCGGTCGAACAACGATGCCCAGGTGCTCCCGGCATCATCGGTGCGCCACACGCCCCCTCCCGACGCTCCAAAATAGAAACTGTTCGGACGGCTCGGAACCCCCTCGATCATTTCCGCCCAACCGGCCCGGAACGGTCCGACCAGCCGCCATTGCAGGCTGTCGTAGAGCCGGGAATCGACGGGCGCTGCGAGCACCTGCGAGGCGAAGAACAAGGGCGCCACCACGGCGGCCAGCAAAAATTGATTCGACCGAGCCACTCGTCCAACCTCCGGCGCTGACCGTTTCGCGTGCGGGTGGTAGCTGAAGCCCCATCGCGGCGCGAGTCCGCCCAAACAGACATTCCATCTGTCCTACAGCCGTGCTGCTGTGCCATGCTGCGGGGATGCGATTACGCGCGCCGGAATTGAGCCATCGAATTCAGTCGTGCTGCTCGTGTGCGGGCGCAGATGCGCGCACGCGCGTCACTGCGAACATTCGCGAAGATTCGGATCGGGCTGCATGAAAATCGCCTGCATCGGCGGCGGTCCGGCGGGGCTCTATTTCGCCATCTCGATGAAGCTCCGCGATCCGTCCCATGAGATCGAAGTATTCGAGCGCAACGCGCCGGGCGTCACGTTCGGCTGGGGCGTGGTCTTCTCCGACCAGACGGTCGAGAACCTCACCGCCAACGATCCCAAGTCCGCGAAAATCATTGCCGACGAATTCGCGCATTGGGACGACATCGACGTCCACATCCATGGTGAGACGATCACCTCGTCCGGCCACGGCTTCATCGGCATCGGCCGCAAGCGCCTGCTCGAAATCCTCCACGACCGCGCCCGCGAGCTCGGCGTCGTGCTGCATTTCCGTGCCGAGTGCGATCCCGCCGATGCCAAGTGGCGCGACTATGATCTCGTCATCGCGTCGGACGGCGCGAACTCGCGCTTCCGCGACGCGCACGCCGACGCATTCGGTGTCGACATCGATGTGCGAAAGAACAAGTTCGTCTGGCTCGGCACGGAAAAGGTGTTCGACGCCTTCACATTCGCGTTCGAGGAGACCGAGCACGGCTGGATCTGGGCGCATGCCTATCACTTCGCGCCCGATTGCTCGACCTTCATCGTCGAATGCGACAAACAGACCTGGCGCAACTTCGGCTTCGACAAAATGGACCTGGCGGAAGCCATCGCGACCTGCGAGCGCCTCTTCGCCAAATATCTCGACGGTCACAAGCTCATGTCCAACGCCACGCACCTGCGCGGCTCGGCGGCATGGCTCAACTTCCGGCGTATCAAATGCGAACGCTGGTCGACCGGCAATCTCATTCTGCTCGGCGACGCCGCGCACACCGCGCATTTCTCGATCGGCTCCGGCACCAAGCTCGCGCTCGAAGACGCGATCAAACTGGCCGAGGTGCTAAACCGCATCTCCCCGTCATTGCGAGCGAAGCGCAGCAATCTAGAATATCAAAATCCTTTGTCATTGGAAGCCGCGCTCGACGAATATGTCGCCGAGCGGAATCTCGAGGTGCTCAAGCTCCAGAACAGCGCGCGCAACTCGACCGAATGGTTCGAGACGCTCGATCGCTACCTTCATTTCGAGCCGCTGCAATTCGCTTATTCACTGCTCACCCGCAGCCAGCGCATCAGCCACGAGAATCTCCGCCTGCGCGACCGCGAATGGCTCGAAGGGGTCGAGCGCTGGTTCTGGAAACGCGCGACCGACGGTCGTTCGAACAAGATTGCGCCGCCGATGTTCGCGCCGTTCAAGCTGCGCGAAATGGAGGTGCAGAACCGCATCACCGTCTCGCCGATGGCGATGTATTCGGCGGTCGACGGAACGCCCAACGATTTCCACTTCGTCCACTACGGCGAGCGCGCGATGGGCGGCGCGGGCCTCGTCTTCACCGAGATGACCTGCGTCTCCCCCGAAGGCCGGATCAGCCCCGGCTGCACCGGCATGTGGAACGACGAGCATGTTGTCGCGTGGCAGCACATCGTCGATTTCGTCCACGCCAACTCAAAGGCGAAAATCTGCCTCCAGCTCGGCCATTCCGGCGGCAAGGGTTCGACGCGCGTCGGCTGGGAGGGGAACGATGTCCCGCTCGACGACGGCAACTGGCCGGTGATGAGCGCGAGCGACGTGCCATGGTCGCCGGTGAACCAGAAGCCGCGGCCGGTGACTCGCGCCGACATGGACATGGTGCGCGACCAGTTCGTCGCCGCAGTGCGCATGGGCCTCCAAGCCGGTTTCGACATGGTCGAGCTTCACGCAGCGCACGGTTACCTGCTGTCGAGCTTCCTGACGCCGCTGCAAAACACCCGCACCGATGAGTATGGCGGCTCTCTCGAGAACCGCCTTCGCTATCCGCTCGAAGTCTTCGCCGCGATGCGCGCTGCGTGGCCAAGCGACAAGCCCATGTCGGTTCGTATCTCCGCCACGGATTGGGCCGGCGAGAACGGCATGACGCCCGACGACGCGGTGGAGATCGGCGAGGCGTTCGCGCGCGACGGCGCGGACCTGATCGACGTCTCCGCGGGGCAGACTTGGGCCGACGCGCAGCCGGTCTATGGCCGCATGTTCCAGACGCCCTTCAGCGACAAGATCCGCAACGAAGGCCGCCTCGCAACCATGGCCGTCGGCAACATCTACGAGCCCGATCACGCCAACTCCATCCTCGCCGCCGGCCGCGCGGATTTGGTCGCCCTGGCGAGGCCGCACCTGATCGACCCCTTTTGGACTCTGCGCGCCGCCGCAGCGCTCGACTACCGCGACGTCCATGTGCCGCCGCAATACCTCAACGGCCTCGCCCAACTCGCCCGCAACCTCAAGCGCGACGCGGAAGTCGCGGCAGCGCTGAGGGTGTGAAGATGTGCGATTTTACTGAACTCGAAACGGCAGTGCTGCACGCCATCTTCGGAAACACCGGACCTCCGAAATGAGCTCGAAAGTCAATTTAAAACGGCGAAGGTAATCGCACGAGAAAATTCGGGAGTCGGTTTTTTCACCAAGATTTCAGTCTCCGAGGACGTCCCGCCCGTCGCGTGCCCAAGTCCGTTGGGGCGCGAAATTGGCGCCTCAGTCCAAGGTCTCGATCATGGAATGGGATTCGTACTCTTCCTCAAAGATGGCCGCCTACGGACACTGGAGGGTTTCACTTACGATGACTCGACAGCCGAGCTGGACTTGAATTGCCTGAATTTCGAGGTTCGGAAGGACCGAAGGTTTTAGATTGCTAAAGCGCAATCGCCTCCAGAAACACGCCGCCCGATTCCTGCCCGCAGCTCCAGCGGATCTCGCCGCGGACCGGGTCGAGCTTCTCGCATTCGATGGTGACTTCCATCCCCGGCGCGAGCTCTTCGGCCGCGCACAGGCGGAAGCCCTGGCTCGAGACATTGAGGATCATCGCGTCGACGGACGTGCCGTCGAACCGCACCCGCGCATCATATTGGACTTCGACACGCGCCGCGCGGGGCGTCAGCTCGCGCCCCTGCAGCTTTCCTTCGAACTTCATCGTCTGCCCATCCCTTCATCGCACGGCCTTTCGGCACCGCGAGACGCCATGCCGCGGCCGTACAGGTTGATGATGAGGGCAGCGTCCACTCCGCCGTCATCCGGTCCCACTGCTTTCAGCATGAAGAACATTGATTAACCCGCCCCTAAACGGGCGCGGTTGCCGGCCCATTTACCGTATCTGGAAGTCCGGCCTGGCGGAGACGGAGGGATTCGAACCCTCGGTACGGGAATTCCCCGTACGGCGGTTTAGCAAACCGCTGGTTTCAGCCACTCACCCACGTCTCCGGAAGCGGCACACATGCAGGAAGAGCGGGCTATATAAGCGCAATTCCCGAGCTTCAACCTGAACGGCCGCTATTTCGCGATGACCTCCAGCCGCATGTCGAGGCTCATCTGTTCGCCGGGTTCGAGCACCCGCATCCCGAGCTCCGGCCACTGCTCTTCGGGGGCATTCAGCGCTGCGTTCGCATGCGTCACCGGCTCGGCGACGAAGATGCCTCCGCTCGGTGGGGAATAGAGTTGGAAGAACTTCGCTTCGGGCGAGGACATCTCGATCGAATAGGGCCAATCCGGATCGGTCATCCACGCCGAGCCAGCCCAGCCGCCCCAGCCATTATCCAGGTCTTGCCCGCAAACCAGGCGGTCACGCAGATCGTAGCGGCCTTCCGCCGGCACCTTCTCGACCGGAAGCACATGCTCGTCGATGGTCCAGGCATGAGTCACGTGCGTGTCCAGGCGGGTCCGCGGACCGCACGGAAAATAGGGATGAAAGCCCAGGCCGCACGGCATCGGATCCCGCGACCTGTTCCTGCAAGTCAGGCGAGCCGACAGCCCGCCCTCGTCAAGCGCGAACTCCTCCCGGGCTTCATAATCCCACGGCCATTCGCCGGCCGCGTGCCGGTAGCTCAGCACCGCGGCCGACTCGCTCGAATGCTCGACCTGCCACGAGTTCAGCCATCCTTGCCCGTGCAGCGGACTGGGATCGCCCGGCATGTTGGGTTTGAGCCGCACCACTCGGCCGCGGAAGGTGAAACAGCCGCCGCGGATGCGGTTGACGTAGGGCACCAGTGGAAAACTCGAAGCGTCGAGGACGTTTTCGTTTCGGCTGTGGCATTCCCGCAATATCGGTCTGGGCAGGGCTTCGCCGGTCCATTCGAATGCCGAAATACTCCCGCCGACAGAAGGGTTTAGCTTGAGCCGCAGCTTGCCCGCGGCGATCGTTACGCTCGATTGGGACGTCATTTCTGCACCCTGGATTTCAGAACAATTCACAGGTCGGAAACTTCCTTGGGGATAAACCGACATTCGACGTTGCACGCGGATTCGGGGCAGCGGTATTTAACGCCCCGGGGCCGGGGAGGGTCACGAATGAGTAGACGCGTCAAGGAGTTCATCGACATCAGCGAACATGTTTCGCTCGATGAGCTCATCGGCAAGCTGGTCGAATTGCGCGACAGTCTTTCCGACGAATCCGAAGCCGAGCTGCGGCTTCGCGGCGACGAAGTGTTCGGCCGCCGCATCACCATCTCCTACTTCCGCGAGCAGACCGACGAGGAAGCAGAGATCGAAAAGCGCTACGCCGAGCAGACGAGGGAGGCGAAAGAGCGCGAGCTCCAGCGGCTGCAAGCCGAGCTCGGCGTCGTTTGCTATTCGGCTCCAGGCAAGCGCGGAAAGCTCCGGATCGTCGCCTAGACGCGATCAGGCGGCGTGGAACTGAAGCGCCAGCCCATTCATGCAATAGCGCAGGCCCGTCGGCTTGGGGCCATCGTCGAACACGTGTCCGAGGTGCCCGCCGCAGCGCGCGCATAGCACTTCGGTCCGTTCCATCAGCAGGCTGTGGTCCGGCCGGGTCACGACGGCATGCGGCAGGACCTGCCAGAAGCTCGGCCAACCCGTGCCGCTCTCAAATTTGGTTGCCGAGCTGAACAGCGGAAGTGCGCATCCGGCGCAGGTAAACACCCCCTTGCGATGCTCGTTGAGGAGCGGACTCGTGAAGGGATGTTCGGTGGCGGCCTCGCGAAGCACGGCATAGCGCTGCGGTCCGAGGATCCGGCGCCACTCTTCAGGCGTGTGATTGACCGCGAAGCGGCCGCTCGGGCTCGCCTTGCCGGTGCGGCCGAACAACAGAAGAGCGACTGCGGCACTGCCACCTAGGCCGAGCATGGCTCTTCGATCGATCATCGCCATTTATGATGCCACCGCGCGCCTGAACACACGCTGTCGCTCATCGACGACCGGCTCGAAGCGGCGGATCAGTGCACTGCCGATCTCGGCGACCAGGCTCAAACCGTAAAAACCGAACGTTACGAGCATCGCCGCGGGTCGCTGCCACACCGGCAGGTTGACCTGCCCGCCCCTGGCGATGATCCGGCCCCAGGATTTGCCGACCTTGCCGCCGAAGAACTCGAAAGCGTAGCCGAAGCGGCCAATGCGCGAGCGCGTGCCGGTCTGGAACGCCTGATAGTCGCGGTCCATCCCCATCGTCCACGCGCGCCAGGCGAGGAACTTGTATCCTGGATGCGGCGCATGGACGGTCATCGCGTCGGCGGTCCGCGTGTACTTGAACCCGCGGGCGGTGAAGTCCCGGATCCAAAAGCCGCACTGCTTCTTGAATGCCGGCAAGTCCGGGAACGGGTGTTGCCGGAACCAGTCGGTCCGCACCGCGCAATTGTTGGCATGGATCTTCTCGCGCTTGACGGTCTTGTCGCGCTCGCCCTTGAGATCGAAGATCCACGAGAGGGCGAAAGTCTTCGACAGGAAATCGTCATAGCCGAGCACGGTGAAGCCGCCGACGGCCATGATCTCGGGATCGGCGAACGGTTTGAGCAACCCCTCCAGCCAGCCGGGCTGCGGCGCTGCGTCGCTATCGAGCATGATCGAAATGTCGGTCTTCGCGCGGCCGATGCCGAAATTCTTGAGCTTGTAATAAGTGAGCCCGTCGGTCGGTACGATCTCGAGATCGGCGAGCTTGCGAAGGTTCGGAGCGGTGGTCTCGAGCGCCTGCTCAATCGTCCCGGCAGCGACGGCGTTCCTGTCGTAGAGGTACATGATGCGCGGCTTGGCGCTCATCTTTGGTCCCACGCTGGCGAGCTCGCGCTCGAGCGCCGACATTGCGGCCCGAGTCCATTTGTCCTCGACGTCAATCGCATTCTCCCACTCGATGACGATGGTCACCGCGGGAAGCTTCGCCGATTTACGCGCGGGGGTCTTTGCCTTGGCCATCAGCGCTACATAAGGTCACAGCCGCCGCCCTGCCAGCTTTGAACAGCGGAAGCGCCCCGCTAGAGCACGCATCCGATGGCTCTTCGCGACATCATCGACGGCGCTGCCGTGCAACTCCTGCGGCTAGTCCCCGGTTCATGGGCGCGGCGGGTTCGGCGCGATCTGCGCGACGCTGCCTGGCTCCGCCACGCCGACGCGGTAATCATCTCCTTTCCCAAGTCGGGGCGGACGTTCGTCCGGGCGATGCTCAGCCGCCTGTTCCAGCGCCGCTTCGGAATCGATGAACGCAGGCTTCTCGAATTCCCAATGCTGCTGCGCGCCGCGCCCGGCGTGCCGCGGCTGCTGTTCACGCACGCCGGCGATGCCATGCGAACGGCGGACGAAATTCACCTCGACCCGGCCGATTACGAGCATTGCCGCGTCGTGCTGCTCGTCCGGCACCCCGGCGATGTCGCCGTCTCGCGCTACCACCACCTCAAGCATCGCAGCCGCGACCGCGCGCGCCGGCGTCTCGCCGGGCAGCCGCTCGAGACGTTCGTCTGGAGCGAACAGGGCGATATTCCGGCGATCGTCCGATTCATGAACCAATGGGCTGAGCTCGCCCGCGAGAGGACCGATGTCGGAATCGTCCGCTATGAGGATTTCCTGAGCGATCCGCGCAGCACCTTGGGCGACCTCGCGAGCAAGATCGGCATTACGGTCGATCAGGCGGATATCGCGGACGCCGCCGAGTTCGGCGCCTTGCCCAACCTCAAGCAGCGCGAACGCGAAGGCTATTTCCAATCGTCACGGCTGCGCGCTGCGAAAAAAGGCGACGACGCCTCCTACAAGGTCCGCAGCGGGAGCAGCGGCGGCTACCGCAAGCAGCTCTCGCCCGACAACGCCGCCAAGGTCGACGTCTTCGTCGGCGACAAGCTCGACCCGATCTTCGGCTATTAGACGAAGCGCCGCGGAAAGCCCGCTTCGAACAGCAGCCGTGCGGCTTCGCCGGTGCCGAAGGCGTTTGCCAGCTGTTTCATGTCGCGCGCCGCGCCCGCGAAGTTCGCCTTCTTGAGCCTCCGCCATAGCGACAAGCGGAGGATGTAAGCGAGGCCGGGTCGATATTCCCGGACGCTGAGATATTCGGGATGGCGGCGAACCAGCTCCACGTTCGCCGCGATCATATTGTCCTGGATCGAGATCGCATTCGCATCCCAATTTTTGACCCAAAGAACCGCATCGGTCGAACCGCAGTTCGCCACCTCCGACGCTCGGATCAGGAAGTCGAAGTCCTGGAGCCGCCGCAACGTTTCATCGAACTTCACGCGAAGCGCCGTCTCTCGCTTCACCGTGATCGAGGGAGTCGCCTTCCACAATTGACGCGTGAACAGGGCTCGGCGGAATGTCTCGCGGTCGTTGATGACGGGGTTCTTGCGGCTGACGCGAATGCCTGAGGGCTGGACCTTGATGAAGCTGTCGACGAGCAGCTCGAGCCCGGGCCTATGCTCGAACTCCGCGACGACACGTTCGAGCTTCTCCGGAAGGTAGGTATCGTCGCTGTCCAGGAAGGCGATCAGAGGTGCCGCCGCTGCGCGCACGCCAGCGTTCCTTGCGACATTGCCGCCACGGTTCTCGCCGAGCTCGACGAGCTTGATCCGCTCGTCTTGGAAGGATTTTGCGACGGTGACGCTGTCGTCAGTCGAACCATCGTCGATGATAACCAGCTCGAACTCTTTGATTCGCTGATCCAGCACGCTCTCGATGGCGCGGCCGAGCACGTCCGCGCGATTGTGGACGGGAAGAACGACCGAGATTTGCGGGTTCATGTCGCGGCCAGCGCAGACCTCTTCGGCGATGCTCGCGGCCGACGCTTGGCGGGCGCAGCCTGCTGGTCCTTCCACCAGCAGCTGAACATCGCGATCGCATAGAGCATGCGGCCGTGATCGGCGGCGCCGCTGCGGTGCTCATTGAAGAGGCGATCGACACCTTGCCGGTCGAGGATGCCGAGATCGGCGACGCCCGATGAAGCCCACGCCTCGCGCGCGAAATCGTTGAAGCCGCCCATGAACCAGTCCGCGAGCGGAAGCTGGAACCCGATCTTGCGCTGCTCGAGTTGCCCCTTTGGCAACCAAGGCTCGACAGCCTGGCGCAGAACGTACTTGCCGGTGTTGCCGTGAAGCTTGAGGTGGGTCGGCACCGTGAGGGCGAAATCGACGAAGCGATGCGACAGGAAGGGCACGCGGGCCTCGAGCGAATGGGCCATGCTCGCGCGGTCGAGCCGCTGGCACATCGAGGCGGGCATGTGGACGGTGAGGTCGCCCATCATAAATTGCTCGAGATCGCTCAGCGGTTGCCGCTCATCCGGCGGGAAGAATGCCTCGGCGCGGGCCTCGACGCTGCTCCGCTGCTCCTCGCGGCGGAAGAAGTCCCGCCGGTAAATCCGCGAGCGCAACTCCGGAGTGCTGATCGAGACGGACGCGAAGAACCGCTCGTATCCGTCGTCGAGCACGGCCCCGTCGCGGAACCGCCCGGCGAGCTGACGGACGTAGTTCCACTTGCGGATCGGCAGCTCCGGCAGCTTCTCGATTGCGCCAGCCGCGGGCGCCGACCAGCGCCACTTCGCCATGCGCTTGGCCCAGCGCTGGCGATTATAGCCGAGGAACAATTCGTCCCCGCCCTCGCCGCACAGCACGACCTTCACATGCTCGGCGGCGGCGCGGGACAGGTACCAAAGCGGGATCGCACTGTTGGCGGCGGTCGGTTCGTCGAAGCTCGCCTGCACCGCGGGCAGAACTTCGGCGGCCGTATGCGGCTGAATCGGAAGCACCACATGCTCGCATCCGAGATGGTCGGCGAGGCGCTTCGCCGCGGCCGTCTCGTCGCGCGGAGAGCCGGGAAAACCCGCCGTGAACATCTTGAACGGCTCCGGCGAAGTACGCGCCATCGCCGCCGCGATTGCCCCGGAATCGACCCCGCCCGAGACGAAAGCGCCAAGCGGTACGTCCGAGAGTAAATGCTCGTTCACGGTCCGAAGCAGCTCCGAACGCGTGCGCTCGATCCAGTCGGTCTCGGAGATGCCTTCTTCGACCTTGAGCCGCGCCTGCCAGAAACGGCGGATCACCGGCTCGCCGACGGAGCCGATGTGCAGCACGTGCCCGGGCTCCAACGGCCGCACCTGCTTGAAGATCGTCCGCGGCGGGAGCGTGTGCCCGAAGCAGAAGAAATCGTCGACGCCGTCCTCGTCGAGGTCGAAGCGGTGGTCGGGCAGCGGCCGCAACGCGCCAATCTCCGACGCGAACGCCAAACCGCCCGCCTGGTCGGTGAAGAACAGCGGCTTGATACCGAGCGGATCGCGCGCGAGCGTCAGGCTCTTGGCCAGCTTGTCCCAGATGGCGAGCGCGTACATGCCTTCGAGGCGCAGCCAGCCATCGTCGCCCCAGCGCAAGTACGCGGCGAGCGCCGTCTCAGTATCGCTGTGGTCGGTCTGGAAATCGTATGTGTCTTCGAGCTCGCGTCTCAGCGCCGGCGAATTGACGATCTCTCCGTTGAACACGATCGCATGGCGCCTGTCCGGGCTGAGGATCGGCTGGTGCCCGCCTTCGATGTCGATGATGCTGAGGCGGCGCATGCCGAAGCCGAAATCGCCGTCGACCAGATAGCCGGCATCGTCCGGGCCGCGGTGAACCAGCCGGTCGCACTGGGCAGCAATCGCGTCTTGCGGCACCGGCCGCCCGCCGCGTCTGTACCAGCCGGCAATGCCGCACATCCAAAAGCTCCTCACCTTGCGGCTTGTGTCGGGGCCGCCCTCACCCGATTACATGATCGACAGCCGATTTGGGAACGGGGGACCAGCGCCACAATGCCGTCCAAGCCGCAGCCGCGCGTATGGGCGCTCCTGGGTCCTCACCGCGGGGATAACAATCAGGTCGTTGCGCTCGCGGAAGCGCTCGGGCTGCCGTTCGAAACGAAGGAGCTGCGCTATAATGCGCTGCGACGAGTTCCTCCGGCGCTGCTGGGCGCGACATTTCGAAGCGTCGACGCTGCGTCCTCCCGCCAGCTCGAAGCCGAGCCGCCCGAGCTCACCATTTCTACGGGCCTGAGAAGCGTTCCCGTCGTGCGGGAGCTCAAACGCCGATCGGGTGGCCGGATGCGTTCGGTCCATCTCGGCTTCCCGCGGATTTCGCCGCGGCATTTCGACCTGGTCGTGCCGACGCCCGAATATCCCGTTCCCGACGCGTCGAACGTGCTTCGCATTCCGTTCGCATTGACGCCGCACGCAGCCCGAGCCGTCGAGCGGTCCGACCGCGATTTGCTCAGCGCCTATCCTAAGCCGCGCCGACTGTTTCTCGTCGGCGGGCCCACGCTCTATTGGGAGCTGCCGGCCGACACGATCACGGCGGCGGTTCGATATCTGGTCGAAGCAACACAGCGGGATGGCGGCTCCGTTCTAACGGTCGGCAGCCCAAGGACGCCGATGGACGTGCTCGACGCGCTCCACAGCAGGCTCGAAGACTCGTCCGTACCGTTCCTGTTCGAACCGGGCGAGGGGCCGCCTGCCTATCCGGCGCTGATCGAAGCGGCCGACGAGATCTTCGTCACCGCCGACAGCGTCGCCATGGTCGCCGATGCGGTGACCACCGGAAAGCCGGTCGGCCTAATTCCAATCGCCAACAGCCGCCTCGGCCGGCTGGTCACCGGCGCGATGGACCGCCTGCGTCCCGGCAAGCGCCTTTACCCCCGCGACCTGCGTTTCTTCTGGGCCGCGCTCGAGCAACATGGATTTGGCGGAACGCTGCAGGCCCCAAAGACCAGCAATCCGCCCGATTATGCTCAAATCGTCGCGGAACGGGTCACGCAGCTTTTGGAGCAGCCTCGTCCGCCGGCCACAAATGCCCGCGATAACGGTCGATGAGCTCGAGCGAATCCGGCCGGACATGGCCGAGGCGGACCTCTTTCTCGACCTGATCGTGCGACACGGAACCGGTGTCGAGCGCCTCGGCCAACAAAGCGTAAAAATAGGCTTCCTGCCTGCGGTCCGGGTGGCGCGTGTAATTCGGCGCGACGGTCCGCACGAGCGGCATGACGAGGCTCATGAGCCCGCGCCGCTCCCGGAGCGTGAAGTCGACCGGAAGCCCCGTCTTCCACGGCTGCGTCCGCCGCTTCGTGTTGTGGAGCAGCTTCGTATGCGGCGTCAGATGGTCGAAGTCGTTCCACTCGGGCTCGAGCAAGCCGATGGTACTGAGGTCCTCGCGCTCGAGATTGATCCAGTCGAGATAATCGAGACGGTGATTCCACAGCGCGGCGACATCTTCCTCGAAGCGCCAGTGCGGCAGGTTCGAGCAATCGAGGAGCATGACCGAGGTCGCGAGCGGATCGGTGATCTTGTCGTAACCCGGACGCGGCCGGCACCAGATTGCCTTGCCCTCGAGGTCGCGCGTGAACAGCTCGGCGATGTCACCTACCGCGAAGACGTCGGGATCGGTGACGAGCGCGACCCCTTGGTGCCCCATCTCGTCCGGAATGGCGTAGCGCAAAGGCGTGAAGGACTGCAGGTCATTCCGATCCCAGGCGCGCACGTGCCCACCGCGCAGGAACGTGCGGCCCTTCTCCTGCAGCTCCGGACGGTCCTCCGCACGCAGGATCCTCACCTCGAAGGCCTCCGGACTGCGGCTGTTCCGCCGGAAGCTGTGCGCCGCGACGAGCGCGCCCAGCATCTGCTTGGCGTTGGTATGAATGAAGGCGACCGGCTTCATGAGCCATCATGTAAGGCTCGACGGCGGCTTCCGCAAAGCAGCTAGCCAAGCGCTTGCATTCGGCTCCTCAAATGATGCCGGAGCAAGTCGCCGAAACGGTGCCGTCGGAACCCGATGGGCATGAACCGCTGCAGAATGTCGAGGTCCGGATTGCCGTTCCCCTCAACCAGGATCGGACCATCGGAGAGAATCGCAATATCCCAGCCGATGACGACGCGATCGGTGAAATGGCGATGCGCCTTCATTGCAAGCCGCTTCGATTCTCCCCAGAACGGCAGCGTTCGCGATTCAATCTGCGCTCCAGTGTCCGGATGCGACGAGAACCAGCCGAGATGGGCGTCGGAACCGAGATTGCTGGCCTTCGACAGGGTGCCCGACCCGATATCGACCAGCGCCCCAATTCCGCCTGCGTGCATGTTGTCGACGGTGACGTTCGGCCCAATCGAAGAGCGGAAGACGGCCGCGACCACTTCGGGTTGGCCCCGTTCATCGAGGCACGTGACCATCCGAACTGTCGGTAGGGCGCCGGACGTGATTTCAGATAAGTTGCGGTGAGGCGCCAGTCGCGGTTGAACGATGATCGGGTCGTGACGTGATCGTTTGACGAGCCTTTCAAGCAGATCCTCTCCCGCAACCCGCTCGCCCTGGGGATTGGCGAACAGGCCGGAGCCGATCCAGTCCCAACGCTCCGCGCCGCGGCCGCCTCTCCCCTTGAGCGGCTTTACGAATAAGTCGCGATGGGGGAGACTCGCCGATGAGGACGTCCCGTCGAGATGCAGGATGGTCTCGATGCACGGAATGTGACGCTCGGCACAATATTGGGCGAAGCGGACCTTGTCATTCAACGGCGAGCCGTGCCGCCGCTTGAGCAGCGGAAAGATCGCCGGCTTGGTTTCAAAGCGTTGCAGATATTCGCGCGCCCGCCGGCGGCCATCTCCGCCATAAAGCGAGAAGATGTAATACCAGGGCGCTAGCACCCCGTCGGAAAAATAGAGGCGGAATTGGTCGCTCAGCTGCGCCGGAACGCTCTTGCCGTTGCGCCGCCGGATTTCCGCTCCGTTGAGCCAGGTGAACCAAAGCGAACCGATCACGAGCGCTACTGGCCACATAAATAGTCCGCCGACGAGTTCGGACCATTCGCTCAGACCCTCCGGATGCCAATAGCGCCAAGCAAAGGCCGAGTGCAGAGGGTCATCGGCTTCGGACCCTGACAGGCCAAGCAGGGCAGCCACGGCGATGGGCATTCCCGCAATGCGGTACATCAGCCGCTCGGCGCTGTTGGCGATCCGCGAAGCCATGCTCTCCCCAACTTGCGGGTTTTGCGCTTCGCCACCCGTAGTGGCTTGGCAGAATGAGACAACCGGCAGACATGAGGCCTGCACATGTTTGTGTTGGCGGAGCGGGAGGGATTCGAACCCTCGATACGGTTTTGCCGTATACTCACTTTCCAGGCGAGCGCCTTCGACCACTCGGCCACCGCTCCGCATTTGTCCCGGAAGGCGGCCCATCTAAGGGGCGTCGCGAGCGGGGGCAAGGTTGCGGGCGAAGCGCGTGATCTCCTACTGCAGCCGTAATGACACCCGCCGAAAACCTCTCGGGCAGGATGCCCTCAGCAGCCGATATCGACGCCATCGCGCGGCACACGTTGATGCGCCTGCCCTCGCCTTTCGCCGAGAGCCTGCGGGATGTCGTACTCGTCATCGAAGAGCTCGCCGATGACGCAACAGTGCATAGGCTCGGCCTCGATCATCCGATGAACCTCAGCGGTCTCTACGAAGGAATTCCGCTCAATCACCGTAGCGTCGACCAGTCCGGCACCTTGCCCGAGCGCATCACCTTGTACCGCCGCCCGATCCTCGCCGAGTGGCATTCGAGCCGCGTCAGCCTCCATCAGCTCATCGCGCACATCGTCATCCATGAGGTCGGGCACCATTTCGGCTTTTCCGACGAGGACATGCACGCGCTGGAGCGCGAAGCGGAGTGAGCCCGCTGCTGCGGTTCCAAGGGGTGGCCCTGAGGCGCGGTGGCCGGCTGCTGTTCGAAGATCTCGACCTGGAGCTTCGACCCGGGGAGCGGCTGCAACTTGTCGGGCCGAACGGCAGTGGGAAATCGAGCCTTCTGCGTCTTGCGGCCGGCCTGCTTTGCCCGGAGGACGGAGAGATTTCGCGGAGCCGGTTGGCCCTTGCGGATGATCACGTCGGTCTCGACCGCGAGCTGCCGTTGGAGCGTGCTCTTCGGTTCTGGGCAGCCGGTGTCGATTTGGCCGTGGATGCGCTCGGCCTGACACAACTCGCTGACGTGCCCGTGCGACTACTCTCATCCGGACAGCTGAAGCGCGCCACTTTGGCGCGCGTGGTTTCGTCTGGCGCGCCCCTGTGGCTGCTCGATGAACCATTCAACACTCTCGATAGTGACGGCTTCAATCGATTCCAGACGGTGATGGACCAACATTGCGCCTCAGGCGGAGCGGTTCTCGCAGCGTCGCACCTGCGCCTGACGCGCAACTGCCCGCGACTGGAACTACCCGGATGATCGGCCGCCTGATAGCACGAGACCTGCGCCGTGGGTTCGCGGGACCCGCATGGCTGCCGATCGCTTTCTTCCTGCTGGTCGCGACGCTCGTGCCGTTCGCGATCGGTCCGGACGCGCAGCTGCTCCGCCGCATCGGAGCGGGCGCACTGTGGATCGCCGCCCTGACCGCGGCGCTTCTGCCGATCGAGCGCCTGGTCGAGCCGGACCGGGCCGACGGAGTCCTCGATCAGCTCGCGCTTCACGGTGTCGCCGAGGAGAGTATTGCTCTCGCCAAGATCGCAGCCCACTGGTTCAGCTTTGCCCCGCTGCTGCTGATCGCGGCCGTGCCCGCTTCTGCGTTGCTGGCGATGGGAGCGGACGCTCTTGCGCGGACCGAGCTTGCGCTGGCGATCGGAACGCCCGGTCTCGCGGCGCTTGCAGTGGCGGTTGCGGCGTTGACGGCTGGCCTGCCGCGCGCCGGGGCTCTCGCCGGCCTGCTTCTGTTTCCGCTGGCCGTTCCGCTGCTGATCTTCGGCGCTGTCGCGAGCGCGGGCGGAGCGGGCTCTCTGCTGCTGGAAGCCGCAATCTCGCTGCTGTTGACGGCGGGATCGCCCTTTGTGGCGGGGGCTGCGATCCGTGCGGCTAGGACCTAGACCATCTCGCGAAGATCGCCGTTGGAAGCAGCAGCCCGCGCGCTTCTTCGCGAACCGCCATCTCGCCCATCTCGACCGTGCCGCCGAGGTCGCCAAGCACCTGCTTCACAAGCTCGCCGATCGCGAGCGCCGACATGCGAACCGCATAGACGGTGAGCACGAGGAAGCGGCTGTTCTCGTGGAGCAGCTTGCGGCAGGCCATGAGAAGCGGTGCCAGATTTTCCTCGAGCCGCCAAACCTCGCCGGTCGGTCCGCGTCCGAACTTGGGCGGGTCGAGCAGAATCCCGTCATAGCGACGCTCGCGCCGCACCTCGCGCGCCGTGAACTTGCTCGCATCGTCGACGATCCATCGGATCGGCCGCTCGGCGAGACCGGAAAGGCAGGCGTTCTCCTTTCCCTGTTCGACCGATCTCTTCGAGGCATCGACATGTACGAGCCGAGCCCCCGCATCGCTCAGCAGCAGGGAGCCGACGCCGGTGTAGCCGAACAGGTTGAGCACCTCGGCGTCAGCCGAACGCTCACGCATCCAGTCCCATTGCGGCGCCATGTCGGGGAAGAAGCCGAGATGACGGAACGGCGTCAGCGAGGCGTGAAAGCGAACGTCGCCCCGCGACAGCTCCCACTCCCGCGGCACGGGACGATGCTCGACCCAGCGGCCGCCACCTTCCTCATCCGAGCCGGGGACGAACGTGGCGTCGGCGTCCCAGTCGTCGCGAGCCGGCGCCCACATCGCCTGTGGCTCGGGCCTGACGACCTCATAAGATCCATAGCGTTCGAGCTTCTGGCCGCCTCCGGTGTCGATCAGGCCATAATCCTTCCAGGGTTCGGCAATGATCGTATGGAGATCGCTCACGCGGCGAGGGCGAGCTGCGTTCCGACCGACGCAACCGCGGCGCGCCCATCGAGAAGCGCTGCGCCAGCTTCGCGGGCCGAGGCGGCGTCCACGGCACGGATCTGCCCCAGCATCTCGTCCAATTCCAATATCCGGCCGAATACTTCAATCGAGCGCGCCATGTGATCTGCTCGGCCTTGTGCCGTTTCGAGCGACATGAGCAGTCCCGCTTCGGTCTGCGCCCGCGCACGCTGGACCTCGCCATCGCTCAGGGTCTCGACGGCGTCGGCAAGCACGGAGCGGGCAACGTGCATCGATTCGACGGCGCGATTTCGGTCCGCGGCGCAGCTCAAGGCGACAATGCCCGTGTCGGCATAGGCCTGCTGCCAGGCACTGACCGAGTAAGCGAGGCCCCGCTCCTCCCGAAGCTCCTGGAACAGGCGCGACGACATTCCGCCGCCGAGCGCCTGGACGAAGATCGACAGCGCCGGCAGCCGCGGGTCGGAGGCCGGGATGCCAGGCAACCCAAGACACCAATGCGCCTGCTCGAACTCACGCCGGTCGTTGCGGACCTCGCCCCTGAACTCGGCTCGGCTGATCGGGCGGCCTGGCCAATTGTCCATGTCGCCCAACAGGCGCTCGGCGAGGCCAAGCATCTGCTCGGGCTCAACCTTCCCGCTTGCCGACAGGATCAGCCGCGACGGTACCAGCTCGTCACGGATCCAGGAGAGGCAATCCTCGCGCGTGATTTTGCGCAAGGTCTCCTCGCGGCCCAGGACGGAGCGGCCAAGGGCCTGCTCGCTAAAGGCCGCTTCGAACAGATGGTCGTGGACCAGGTCGTCGGGCGCATCGACCACCTCCCCAAGCTCGGAAAGGATCACGTCCTTTTCGCGCTCGAGATGATCCTCGGCGATGTGCGGTGCGCGGATGAAGTCGCAGATGAGCTCGGTCAGAAGGGCTGCATCCTTGGCCAGAGTGCGGCCGTAGAAAACGGTCTGATCGCGCGCGGTCCAGGCGTTGATGACTCCCCCGACGTCCTCGATCGCCTCTGCGATCTGGCGAGTATCGCGCTTGCCCGCGCCCTTGAACACCATGTGCTCGACGAGGTGCGCCAGACCGGAGCAATGTTCGGGCTCCGAGCGCGAGCCGACCATCGCGTAGAGGCCGATCGCGACGGATTGCGCGCCCGGCAGCGGGTCGACCGCCACCGTCAACCCATTGGGCAGGACATGCATCAATCCGCTCATGCCTTCGCCTCCTCTCTCAACCGCTTCCGCACAGCGAGAGCGTAGATAATGACTGCGATTGCAGCGAAGCTGAACCATTGCAGTGCATAGGATCGGTGGTTGTTCGGGATCGACTGGATCGACGGCGGTGCGCTGGGTTCCAGTCCAGGCGGCGCACTTGCAGCCACGAGCCGCATCCGCTTCAACCGGTCAGGTCCGATGATCCCGCTCACCGGACCGCCGGGCCAATTCACCTTCGCATTCGGGTCCTTGGACCAGCCAACCTCGACACTCATGCCCGGCCCCTCGGCACCGGTCGAGCAATCGACGATGTGCGCATAACCCGGCTCTCCGGCGCGGTTTTCGCCGGCGACAGCACGCTGCCCGATGGGACGCAGGCAAACGCCGGCCGCATGGCGGAACAGAGGCAGTTGGTCGCTGCGCAGCGGTTGGGTCGGGAAGACGATCGGCGGCAGGGTCTCGGCGCGAGAATATTGCGCGAGCAGCCGTTCCTTCCATTGCGCGCGGCGCAGCTGCCACACGCCAAGTCCGATCATCAGCGCGACCGCCGCCAGCACGACAAGTGTCGCAACAATGGGCAGGCGCCGGCTCATTCGGCGACGCGCTCCTCGCGGGCGCGGTGCCGATATTCCTGCCCGAGCAGCCCCGCTTTCGACACGCGCAGGCCGCCGATCGTCAGTGCGGCGGCAACCGGAATCCACACCAGGTGCACCCACCACGGCGGCGAAAACGCGCCGTCCACGACGAGTGCGGCGACAACCGTGATCGTGCCGACGATAAAGATCAGGAAGGCCGCCGGGCCGTCGCCGACATTGAAACTGTCAAGCTCGAGGCCGCAGCCGCGGCAGCTTTTCGCGAAACCGACCCAGCCGTCGAACAACGTGTGCGCTCCGCAACGAGGGCAATCACCGGCCAAAGCCGCCTTGAGCGACGACGGCTGCAGGCCCGGCTCGTTGCCGCTCACCCCGCGTGCGGCGCGCCCCAGCCGCCCCAGAGATAGATCGACGTGAACAGGAACAGCCATACGACATCGACGAAATGCCAGTACCAGGCCGCCGCCTCGAAGCCGAAATGCTGCTTCGGCGTGAAGTCGCCCCTGTAGGAGCGGATGAGACAGACCGTCAGGAAGATCGTGCCGACGATGACGTGGAAGCCGTGAAAGCCGGTCGCCATGAAGAAGGTGGAACCGTAAATGCTGTTCTTGAAGGGGAACGGCGCGTGCGCATATTCGTAGGCCTGCACGCTGGTGAAGGTGAGGCCTAGCAGAATCGTGCACCACAATCCGATCTTCAGGCCCTGCCGGTCGCCATGGATCAGCGAATGGTGCGCCCAGGTGACGGTCGTTCCGGAGCACAGCAGGATCATGGTGTTGAGCAGCGGGAAGCCCCACGGGTCGAGCACCGATATGCCCTTGGGCGGCCATTGGCCTCCGACCGCGTCCACCGCGGAGGGGAAGATCGCGCTGTCGAAGAAAGCCCAGAACCAGGCAAGGAAGAACATCACCTCCGAGGCGATGAACAGGATCATCCCATAGCGCAGGTGAAGCTGGACGACCGGCGTATGGTCGCCCTGATGCGCCTCTTTGATGGTGTTGGACCACCAATTGTACATCGTGGTCAGGACGCCGAGGACGCCGAGCAGCATCAACGGCACGCCGTACCGGTTCTCGTGGAACCACATGACCGCCCCGCTGAACAGGATGCCGCCCGAAATTGCGCCGATGAGCGGCCAGGGATCCGGTTCGACGAGATGGTAATCGTGGTTCTTGATCGCGGTCATCGTTTCTGACGCTTCCCTCTTTGACTTTGCCCGGCTCTAGCGGGACGCAGTCACCGTTTCCACCGGATAAAATGTGTAGCTCAGGGTGATCTCGTGGACGTTCCTGGTGTCCTCGTCCTTCGTGAATTTCGGATCGACGAAGAAGATCACCGGCATGTCGACCGTCTGCCCGGGTTTCAGCGTCTGCTCGGTGAAGCAGAAGCACTGGATCTTCTTGAAATATTTGCCGACCTGGTCGGGGCTCACATTGTAGGCGGCCTGGGCGCGGATCGCCCGTGCCGAAAGGTTGGTCGCGCGGTAGAAGATCTTGGTCTGAGCGCCGGGCGCGACGCTGACGGTATTTTGCTCGGGCTCAAACCGCCACGGAAGCCCCGGGTGCACGTTCGCATCGAAGCGGACGAGCACGTGTCCGGGGACTGCACCCGGAGCGGTTTCGGCCCGCAGCGGCGTCCCGCCGAAGCCGGTCAGCGAGCAGAAGGTGCGATAGAGCGCCGGCGAGATGGCCACGAGCGCGATCATCACCGCGAGAATCCCGCTCAGCCACAGGACCGTGCGCTTCTTGCCGTTGGCGTTCACCAGTTCATCCTCGTCTTAGCGATGGTGATGAAGAAGATCAGCACCACGAACGCGCCGAGCAGCAGCGCCATGATGCGGGCACGTTCCCGCTGGCGCCGGACGACTTCGTCCTCGAGCTTCATGCGCCGAGCCACCGGTCCGCGACCAGCACCGCGGACAAAGCGAAGAGATAGAAGACCGAATAGCCGAACAAATGCTTCTCCGCGCCCATGTCCTTGGGATCGGTCGCGCGGTTGGCGAGCACTCGGCCGGCGAGCACGACGAACACGAAGCTCAGGATCGCGGCCGATGCGCCGTAAATCGGGCCGGTCAGTCCCATCGGCCACGGCGCGACGGCAGCGAGCGCCATCGGCAGGCTGTAAAGGAAGATCTGCCGCCGCGTGTTCTCGACGCCGGCGACCACCGGCAGCATCGGGATTCCCGCCGCCGCGTAATCGGAGCGGACGAACAGCGAGAGCGCCCAGAAATGCGGCGGAGTCCACAGGAACACGATCGCGAACAGAAGCAGCGGGAGAGCGGCGAAATGGCCGGTCGCCGCGACCCAGCCGATCAGCGGCGGGAAGGCTCCGGCAGCGCCGCCGATGACGATATTCTGCGGCGTCCGGGGCTTCAGCCAGACGGTGTAGATCAGGACGTAGAACAAGATCGATGCTGCGAGCATGACTGCTGCGAGCCAGTTGGTCGCAAGCCCCATCAGCAGCACCGAGAAGGAGCCGAGGCCAACGCCGAAATGCAGCGCGGACTGGCGGTCCATGCGGCCGTCCGGAAGCGGGCGCTTGGCCGTGCGGCGCATCTTCGCGTCGAGATCCGCCTCGTACCATTGGTTGAGCGCGCCGCACGCCCCGGCCCCGAGTGCGATGCACAGGATGGCGGTGAAGCCGAGCGCCAGCGGCGGCAGTTCGGGCGCAATCAGCATACCGGCAAGCCCGGTGAACACCACGAGGCTCATGACCCGCGGCTTGGTGAGCGCGAGGAAATCGCGCCAGTCGGCCGGAAGCACGGCTGGATTCGTCATGTCCATTGCGGGCATGGCCGGGCCTATAGGGGCTTGTCCGCGAAGGGAAAACCCCTCTGCTTCACCTCTCCCGCGCCTCGTGTGCTCCTGCGCAGGGCAGGAGCCCAGACGCGCTGCAAATCAGCGCTTGCGCGCTCTCTGGACCCCTGCGTTCGCAGGGGTACAAGTCTCGCATGCTCCCCCGAATCGCCTTGCTTCTTAGCGCCTTCGCAGCCGCGCCTGTTCTCGCCCAGGTTCCCGCACCCGCTCCAACGGAAGCGCAAGCTCCGAAAGAAGACCTCGTCCCGGTCGCCATCGACACCAGCCTGGGGCGGATCGTCGTGGCGCTCGACCGCGGCCGGGCGCCGATCACCACCGCCAATTTCCTCCGGTACGTCGATGCGCACCGGCTCGACGGGGAGACTTTCTATCGCGCGATGCACAGCGGCGGAGGTGGGCTGATCCAGGGCGGCGTGCGCAGCGACACCCGAAAACTCTACCCCCCTGTCGCGGACGAACCGACGAGCAAGACCGGGCTCAAGAATGTCGCCGGCGCGATCTCGATGGCGCGGGGCGCGCCGAACAGCGTGCAAGCCGACTTCTTCATCCTGGTGAGCGACATGCCGAGCCTCGACGCCGGCGCCAACTCCGCCGATCCGGACGGCTTCCCCGTATTCGGCCACGTGACCAATGGCATGGACGTGGTGAAGAAGATCTTCGAAGCGCCCGTCTCCGCCACCAGAGGGGAGGGCGTGATGAAGGGCCAGATGCTCGACCCGCCGGTGAAGATCATCAAGGCTGCGCGGGTGAAATAACAAAGAGGCCCCAGTCTCCCGGGGCCCTTCTCGTTTGCGTCGTTCGCGCCGTCAGTCGATCACCGGCAGCGTCGAATATTGGTGGAACGGCGGCGGGCTGGGCAGGGTCCACTCTAGCGTCGTTGCGCCCTCACCCCACGGATTGTCGGGCGCCTTCCGGCCCATCGCGAGCGACACGAACAGGTTGACGAAGAATACCGCCACGCCCGCGACGGTGATCATGTAGCCGACCGTCGAAACGTAGTTCCAGCTCGCGAACGCGGGCGTGTAGTCGGGAATTCGGCGCGGCATGCCGTCGAGGCCGAGGAAGTGCATCGGGAAGAAGATCACGTTCACCCCGATGAACATCAGGAAGAAGTGAATCTTGCCGAGCAGCTCGTTGTACATGCGGCCACTCATCTTCGGGAACCAGTAATAGAAACCCGCGAAGATCGAGAAGATCGCGCCGAGGCTCAGCACGTAGTGGAAGTGCGCCACCACGTAATAGGTGTCCTGCATGTAGGTATCGACGCCGCCGTTGGCGAGCACGACGCCGGTCACGCCGCCGATCGTGAACAGGAAGATGAAGCCGATCGCGAACAGCATCGGCGTCTCGAACGTGATCGAGCCGCCCCACATCGTGGCGATCCAGCTGAAGATCTTCACGCCCGTGGGCACCGCGATGATCATCGTCGCCGCCGTGAAGTACATCTTCTCATCGACGCTCATGCCGGTCGTGAACATGTGATGCGCCCAGACGACGAAGCCGATGACGCCGATGGCGACCATCGCATAGGCCATGCCGAGATAGCCGAACACCGGCTTGCGGCTGAACGTCGCGACGACCTGGCTGATCATTCCGAACCCGGGAATGATCATGATGTACACTTCGGGGTGGCCGAAGAACCAGAACAAGTGCTGGTAGAGCACCACATTGCCGCCGTTCGACGCGTCGAAGAAGGCCGTTCCGAAGTTGCGGTCGGTCAGCAGCATCGTGATCGCGCCGGCGAGCACCGGCAGCGACAGCAGCAGCAGGAACGCCGTGACCAGCACCGCCCAGACGAACAAAGGCATTTTGTGCAGCGTCATGCCCGGAGCGCGCATGTTGAAGATGGTGGTGATGAAGTTGATCGCGCCGAGGATCGAGCTCGCGCCGGCGAGGTGCATCGAGAAGATCACCATGTCGACCGCGGGTCCTGACGATCCCGCGGTCGAAAGCGGCGCATAGAGCGTCCAGCCGGTGCCGGCGCCAAGACCCGTGCCCCCGGATACCGTCGTCGATCCGAGCAGCAGCAGGAAAGACGGCACCAGCAGCCAGAAGCTGATGTTGTTCATCCGTGGGAACGCCATATCGGGCGCGCCGATCATCAGCGGCACGAACCAGTTGCCGAAGCCGCCCATCATCGCCGGCATGACCGTGAAGAAGATCATGATCAGCGCGTGCGCGGTGATCAGCACGTTCCAGTGGTGAGTCCACTCGTCGAAGTTCGCCGTGCCCGCACCGATCGGCCAGGCATGGTTCAGAACCTGGATACCCGGCTCCATCAGCTCCCACCGCATGATGCCCGAGATCGCACCGCCGAGCGTGCCGGCGAAAATCGCGAAGATCAAATAAAGCGTGCCGATGTCCTTGTGGTTCGTCGACATGAACCAGCGGACGAAGAAGCCGGGCTTGTGGTCAGCATCATGGTGCGCGTCGTGCGTCTCGTGCGGCCTCAGATGGAGTGCGTCGGCGGTGGTGCTCATGGGGCTACTGATCCGTTACTTGGCTTGCGTGGCGCGGTTGGCGACGTTCGGATTTTGCGGTGCAGGCGCCGGATTGGCGATCGCCGTCCCTGGCGTCGCCGGGCCTGCTGTGCTCGGGTTTGCACCAGGAGGTATGGCCGCGACCGCCTCCGCGCCTGCCATGTGACCACCCTTCGAGGCGATCCATGCGGCGAACTCGGCCGGCGGAACGACCTCCACCGCAATCGGCATGAAGCCGTGACGCGCGCCGCACAGTTCCGAGCATTGGCCGAAATAGACGCCGGGCCGGTCGACCTTGGCCCAGGTCTCGTGGAGCTGGCCCGGGTTAGCGTCCTGCTTGATCCAGAACGCCGGCACGGCGAAGCTGTGGATCACGTCGTCGGCCGTGACGATGAACTTCACGACCTTGCCTGCGGGAAGGACCAGCCGGTTATCGACGGCCAATAGCGGCGGTCCATCGGCGTTAGTACGGAAACGCTGGTTGGCCTGGCGCGTTGGATCGTTCTTTTCCTTCAGCATGTAGCTGTCGAACTGAACGCCATTGTCCGGGAATTCGTAGCTCCAGTACCATTGGTGTCCGGTGACCTTGACGGTTACGTCCGCAGGGGGCGGCGAGTAGGTGTGGCGCAGCAGTCGGATCGACGGAATCGCGATCCCGACGAGGATCAGCACCGGCACCAGCGTCCAGATCACTTCGATGAAGGTGTTGTGCGAATTGCGCGACGGCACGGGGTTTGCGCCGCGGCGGTAGCGGACCATCGCCCACAGCAGCAGCCCCAGGACAATGATGCTGATGATCGCGCACAGCGGCAGCAGCCAGTAATCATGGAAGGACGCCGCCTCCTCTCCGATGGGCGTCACCTGCGGCTGAATGCCGTCGCTGCCGTTAGGCTGCCCGATGTCGGGCGTCGGCGCCATTTGTTCGAAGGGATTGACTGCCGGCGGCTGAGCGGCGTCGGGCTGTCCGGGGTTCTGCGCGGTTCCGGCCGGCGGCGTCGCGCCAGCCATCATGGCAACATGGTCGTGCGTCGGCTGGGCGGCGGCGGGTGTCGCCTGGCCGGCTGGAGCGGGCGAATTCGCGGGCGCTTGCGCCGCTGCAGGTGTCAGCCCGGCCGCCGCAAGCGCGATCGCCCATCCAATCAATCTCATCTTCACCCCATTCGGTTGGGACCAAAGACGCGGTCGCGCCTTCACGGATTTGCGCCGCTCTATAGGCGCGGGTTTCCGGAGCCTCAAGCGGGTGAATGGCCGGGTGTTGAAGCACCGGTCCGCGCAGCTTAATGGCGCTTGCCAGGCCATGACCGACGACGAAATCCTCGCCGAATTCCGCGCCGCGGATGCTTTGCTCGAAGGACATTTCATCCTTTCGTCGGGGCTGAGGAGCCCGCGCTACCTGCAATGCGCGCGGGTGCTGATGGACCCGGCGCGAGCCGAGCGCCTCGCGCGCGAACTCGCATCGCGAATCCCGAATATTGTCCGCGATCAAATCGAGGCGGTGGTCTCCCCGGCCATGGGCGGAGTGATCATCGGCCACGAAATGGGCCGCGCGCTGG
>DATMHG010000024.1:0-21441 GCA_035555035.1 Sphingomicrobium sp. | reverse complement strand
GACTTCCGTCATCCGCTGCGAGTAAGGCCGCGCCGCAGTCGCATTCTGCTGGGCACGGCGCAGCTTCGACGCGGCGACCATGTTCAGCGCCTTGGTGATCTTCTGCGTCGACTTCACCGAGCCGATGCGGATCTTGAGGGCCTTTAAGCTTGCCATTTACTCCCTTGTGTGTCCCTGCGGAGGCAGGGACCAGTACCTGAAAACAAAGAACGACTTGGCTCCTGCTTTCGCAGGAGCACATGCTGCTTACGCGAACGTTTTCCCGAACGCGGTGAGCGCGTCCTTCAGCGCGGTCGCTGTATCGTCGTCGAGGGTCTTTGTGTCGCGGATCTTGGCGAGGATCTTCGGCTTGTCCGAACGCAGGTAGCTCAGCATCGCGGCCTCGTAGCGGACCACGTCCTTCACGTCGACGCTGTCGAGGAAGCCCTGCGTACCCGAGAAGATCGAGACCACCTGCTCCTCGACCGGCATCGGGTTATACTGCGGCTGCTTCAGAAGCTCGGTGAGACGCGCTCCGCGGGCGAGCAGCTTCTGCGTCGAGGCGTCAAGGTCAGAGCCGAACTGCGCGAAGGCGGCCATCTCGCGATACTGGGCGAGCTCAAGCTTGATCGAGCCGGCGACCTTTTTCATCGCCTTGGTCTGGGCGGCGGAGCCGACGCGGCTGACGGACAGGCCGACGTTAATCGCCGGGCGGATCCCCTGGTAGAAGAGGTCGGTTTCGAGGAAGATCTGGCCGTCGGTGATCGAGATGACGTTGGTCGGGATGTAAGCCGACACGTCGCCCGCCTGAGTCTCGATGACCGGAAGCGCGGTCAGCGATCCGCCGCCATGCTCGTCGTTCATCTTCGCGGCGCGCTCGAGCAGGCGGCTGTGCAGATAGAAGACGTCGCCCGGATAGGCTTCGCCGCCCGGTGGACGGCGGAGCAGAAGCGACATCTGGCGGTAGGCGACGGCCTGCTTGGAAAGGTCGTCATAGACGATGACCGCGTGCATGCCGTTGTCGCGGAAATATTCGCCCATCGCGCAGCCGGTGTAGGGCGCGAGAAACTGCAGCGGCGCCGGCTCCGAAGCGGTCGCGGCGACAACGATCGAATATTCCATCGCGCCATTCTCTTCGAGCGCACGGACGATCTGCGCGACGGTCGAGCGCTTCTGGCCGATGGCGACGTAGATGCAGTAGAGCTTCTCGCCCTCCTTGCCGCTTTTGTTGATTTCCTTCTGGTTGATGAAGGTGTCGAGCGCGACGGCGGTCTTGCCGGTCTGGCGGTCGCCGATGATCAGCTCGCGCTGGCCGCGGCCGATGGGAACCAGTGCGTCGAGCGCCTTGAGGCCCGTCTGGACCGGCTCGTGCACCGATTTGCGCGGGATGATGCCGGGCGCCTTCACCTCGACGCGACGGCGTTCGGTCGCCTCGATCGGGCCCTTGCCGTCGATCGGGTTGCCGAGCGCGTCGACCACGCGGCCGAGCAGGCCCTTGCCGATCGGAACGTCGACGATGGTGCCCGTCCGCTTGACGGTCGAGCCTTCGGAAATCTCGGCGTCCGAGCCGAAGATCACGACGCCGACATTGTCGGCCTCGAGGTTCAAGGCCATGCCCTTGGTGCCGTTGTCGAATTCGACCATCTCGCCCGCCTGGACGTTGTCGAGGCCGTAGATTCGCGCGATGCCGTCGCCGACCGACAGCACGGTGCCGACTTCCGAGACCTCGGCTTCGGCGTCGAAGTTCGCGATCTGGTCGCGGATGACGCGGGAGATTTCAGCGGCGCGGATTTCCATGGGTTCGTCTTAGCCTTTCATCGCGGATGCGAGACGGTTGAGTTTGGTGCGGATCGATGCGTCGATGCGCTGGCTGCCCAGCTTCACGACGATGCCGCCGAGGATGTTCCGATCGACCGATGCGTCGATGTTGACGTCGCGGCCGGCGCGGGTCCGGAGCTGCTGCTTGAGCTGGGAAATCTGGTCGTCGTTCAAGGGCCGCGCCGTCACGATTTCGGCGACGGTTTCGCCACGATGCTCGGCGGCGAGACGCCTGAAGGCGCGGATCACGAGGCGCAGCTGGTCCTTGCGGCCGTTGCGGGCGAGGACCTGGATGAAATTGGTGGTGGTCGGGTCGAGGCCGAGCTGCGGCGCAAGGGCGGCGAACGCCTTGCTGGCCTCCTCGCGTGACACGAGCGGGCTTTCGACCAGCTCGGCGAAATCCTTCGAATCGACCAGTGCCTGGCTCAGCGCCTCGAGGCTGCGCCCGACTGCATCGATTTGCCTTTGGTCGCGGGCGAGATCGAACAAAGCCGAGGCGTAGCGCCCTGCTAAGCTGGCCCGAATGCCGCCGGATATCTCCACGCGCGAAAAGCTCCAGAAACGGAATGTTGCCCCATGTGAAAAACGGGGCGTTGCCACGGGCTTAGCTCCCCGACACGCCCCCATGGGTCGCGCGGCCCGTAGCAAGGGGTACGCGGGGATGCAACCGCCTCTTCGTCGTCGAGAGTGGGGGATGCAATCCAGCCGTCCTTTTCTGCACACGAAGGCACGAAGAGCAGGAGCTTCGTGCCTTCCTTGTTCTTCGTGTCTTCGTGAGGGCTAACATGGTGCATTGTCCGGGCGCTTCGCGTTCCGCAAAACACAAATCGGTTTGAGCGCAAGGTTGCGGAAGTGCCGGTCCGGCGCTGCCCGTAAAAGCGCCTCATGACCTACCGAATCACAGGGCTGGATCCGGCGCCTTACAAGCCGCTCTTTGGATTGTCCGACGAAGAGCTCGCCGAGCGCGGCATCGTTCGGATGACGGTAAAGCAGAAGCCGAGCTTTCCTTGCCGGGTGAGCTTGACCGACCGCGACCTCGGCGAGGAGGTGCTGCTGCTCAATCACGTCAGCCACGACGTTGCCAACCCCTATCGGGCGAGCCACGCGATCTTCGTCGCGGACGCGGAGCAGGCGGAGTTCGTCGACGAGGTCCCGCCGATATTTGCAACGCGCGTGCTGTCGCTGCGCGGCTTCGATCGCCACGGAATGATGGCCGACGCAGTGCTGGCGCAGCCCGGCGAGGCCGACACGGCGATTCGCAAGCTGTTCGCCAATCCGGAAATCGAGATTATCCACGCCCATAATGCGGCGCGCGGATGCTTCTCCGCAAAGATCGAAAGGAACTGACATGGCGAGCCTTGCACCCCATCCTGAGCAGCGTAGAGCTGTGAGCGTGCGGCCCCTTGCAAGAACACACGCTCACCCCGGCCTTCTCCCGCAAGCGGGAGAGGGAGAAGACGCCTGGGCGGCCTTCATGCGCCGCGACCGGAGCTGGGACGGCCGCGTGATCGGCGCGGTGAAGACGACCGGCATCTACTGCAAGCCGAGCTGTCCGGCGAAGCGGCCCAAGCGCGAGCATGTCGAGTTCTTCGTGAGCGGCGAAGAAGCACGGGCTGCCGGGTTCCGAGCGTGCCTGCGCTGCAAGCCCGATGAAGTTGGACGCGATCGTGAAGCGGTGGCGAAAGCGGTTCAGCTGATCGAGCAAGTCGAGGAGGCGCCGAGCCTTACAGAGATCGCCGATGCAGTCGGCTACGCGCCGCACCACTTCCAGCGCATCTTCAAGCGCGACCTCGGAGTCTCGCCGGCTGAATATGCGCGTGGCCTTCGCAACCGGCGGGCGCAAGAGGCGCTGAAGGCGAATGGCCGCGTGACAGATGCCGTCTACGACGCGGGCTATTCCGGGCCGAGTGGCTTCTACAGCGATGCGAAGGAGAGGCTGGGAATGACTCCATCGGCTTGGCGCGACGGAGGCCGTGGTGAGACGATCCGCTGGACCCACTTCGACAGCCCGCTCGGCGAGATGCTGGTTGCCGCCACGAGCAAGGGCATCTGCCGTCTGACGTTCGACGATAATGAAGCTTCGCTCAGGCGATTGTTCCCGAACGCAACCATAGTGCAGGACGACGGCGGTCTTCGGCAGATGGTGGAAGGCGCCTTGGCGGCGATCGAACGGCCGCTGGCGGCGCCCGATCTCCCAATTGATGTCGCCGGCACCGCCTTCCAGGAAGCCGTGTGGCGCGAGCTCAGGAAAATCCCGCCGGGAGAAACCCGCAGCTATGCGGATATCGCGGCAGCCATCGGTCACCCGAAGGCGGTGCGCGCCGTCGGTTCGGCCAACGGCGACAATCACGTCTGCGTCCTCATCCCGTGCCACCGCGTGATCCGCAGCGACGGATCGCTCGGCGGATACGGCGGTGGGATCGAGCGGAAGAAGCAACTGCTTGCCGCCGAGGGCCATGTCTCCGCATCGCCGGAGCTGCCGCTCGTCGATTAATCCATTGCGAGCCCCACGCCCTTGGCTACTGCAGCCCAAAGGGAGGGGCGGCATGGAGCAGGCGATCCAGGAGCATGCGGCGGACCAGCCGCTGTGGCGGCGGACCGTCGACTTCCCGCTTGTCGCGCTATTCATCGGTGTGGTCGTTTTCGCCTGCATCGTGGCTGTCGGCGTGCTCTTTCAAAAGAACCACCCGCCGATGCCGAAGGTCGAATTCACGGCATTATTCTCGGCGTTGAACGTCGCCTTGTGCTTTGCCGGCTACAAGCTCGTTCTGCGCCATCTCGGCGAGCACCCGCGCGACGACCTGCGGTTCCGCGGTGCGGCGAAGAACCTCGGCTCGGGCCTCCTGGTCGGGCTGGTCCTGTTCAGCGCCGTAGTCGGCCTCGCAGCGCTCGCCGGCGCCTACAGCATCGTCGCTTGCTGCAGCACCAAGCAGCTCCTCATCGTCCTGTTCGACGCGGGCATCATGGCCGCCGTGATGGAGGAATTGTTCTTCCGCGGAATCCTGTTCCGCTGGATCGAGGAATTCGGGGGCAGCTGGGCGGCGCTGATCGTCACTTCAGCGTTGTTCGGGCTCGTCCACATCGAGAACCCGAACGCGACCTGGTTCTCCTCGTTCGCCATCGCCATGGAGGCCGGCGTGTTGCTCGGCGGCGCGTACATGCTGACGCGCAGCCTGTGGATGCCGATGGGGCTGCACGCGGCGTGGAATTTCGCCGAAGGGTACATCTTCGACGTTCCGGTTTCGGGTCACCCGGCGCAAGGGCTCGTGACAGCGAAGCTCGGAGGGTCGGTATTGCTGTCGGGCGGCCCTTTTGGTCTCGAGGCCTCGATCATTGCCGTCGTGCTCGCGACGGCCGTCGGCATGTGGCTGGTGATCCTCGCCGTCCGCAGGGGCGAGCTGATGAAGCCTTGGTGGGTGCGCCGGCGTGAGGCGCTCAGCGCGCAGTAGGAGTGGAGGTCGCCTGGAGGACAGCGGCAGCTAGTGCGTCTTTTGCATCACCCGCATCGATCTTCTCGATGATGGTGCGGGCGAACTGCGCCAGCTGCTCACCGTGCGGATCGTAAGCGATCATCGTCAGCGCGTGCTTCGCTTCCGCCGTCTTGCCATCGCGCAGGTACTGGAGCGCAGAGTTCATTCGCAGGCCCTCATCCTGCGGCGCGAGATCAGATGCATAATGAAGCGCGGCGGCCGCATTGTCGGTGGGCCGAAGCCCTTCGGCAAGGAACGGACGAGCAGCCATCCGCGCCCGTAAAGCGATTCGCGTTTCTCGGGCGTCAGCTTGGAATAATTCCCGCTCAGCATCGTCTCGAGCGGCAGCTTGTCTCCTAAGAGAAGCCCCCATGCTCGATTATAGGCCGGCACGCCGAGGCCGATGGAGCGCACGCTATCATCTCGTTCCGGTGGCGCAAGCTTTTGTCCATTCTGCTTTTTTACAGGAAACTGTACGGATCCACGTCGACGCTCACGCGCACCTTGGAACTCCAATCGACCTCGGCCAGCCAGTCGCGGATGACGTCCTGGACGTCGAGGCTGCGGCGGGCGTGGACCAGCAGGCGCTGGCGGTGGCGGCCGCGAAGCATCGCGAGGGGAGCGGGGGCGGGCCCGAACACGGCCACGCCCTCCACTTCCGGGGCAGCATGGCCGATGCGCCGGGCGACCGCCTCCGCTTCGCTCGCGTCTTCGGCGGAGATTATGATCGCGGCGAGGCGGCCGAACGGCGGCATTGCAGCCTCGCGGCGGGCTTCCGTTTCCGCGGCGTAGAAGCCGGGAGCATCGCCTTTCACCAGCGCAGCGATGACCGGAGCATCCGGGTCGTGGGTCTGGACGAACACGCGGCCCCGCTTGTCGCCGCGGCCGGCGCGGCCGGCGACCTGCTGGATCTGCTGGAAGCTGCGCTCCGCCGCCCGCAAATCGCCGCCCGCGAGGCCGAGGTCAGCGTCGACCACTCCCACGAGGGTGAGATTGGGGAAATGATAGCCCTTGGTCACGAGCTGCGTGCCGACGACGATGTCGATCTCGCCGCGCTCCATCGCCGCGACGAATTCGGCGGCGCGCTGAGGCGACCAGATGGTGTCCGATGTGACGATTGCGGTCCGCGCGTCAGGAAATAGCTCGGCGATCTCGTCAGCGATGCGTTCGACCCCGGGTCCGCAGGCGACCAGGCTGTCCTCCTCGCCGCACTCGGGACAGGTTTTCGGCGGCGGCATCACGTGACCGCAATGGTGACAGGCGAGACGACGCATCAGCCGGTGCTCGACCATCCACGCGGTGCAGTTCGGGCACTGGAAGCGGTGGCCGCAGTGGCGGCATAACGTCAGGGGCGCGAAGCCGCGCCGGTTGAGGAACAGCAGCGACTGCTCGCCCCGTTCGAGGTTGACCTCAAGTTCGCGCACCAGCCCGGGCGCAAGCCAGCGGCCGCGCGGCGGCGGGTCTTGGGTGAGGTCGATGGCGCGAATTTCGGGCAGCGAAGCGCCGGCGAACCGCTCGGTAAGGCTGACCTCGCGGTAGCGGCCGAGCTCGACCATGTGCCGGCTCTCGATCGGCGGCGTCGCAGTGGACAGAATGACTGGAATCTCTTCGAACAGCGCGCGCATCACGGCCGCGTCGCGGGCGTGATATTGGACGCCATCCTCCTGCTTGAACGAGGGCTCGTGCGCCTCGTCGACCACGATCAGGCCGAGATTTTGATAGGGCAGAAAGAGGGCCGATCGCGCGCCGACGGTCACCTTCGCTTCGCCGCTCGCGATGCCGCGCCAGGCTCGGCGGCGTTGGGACGAGCGGAGGCCGGAGTGCCACGAGACGGGCGCGCAACCGAAGCGCGCCTCGAAACGCTTGAGGAACGGCTCGGTGAGGGCGATCTCCGGCAGGAGGACGAGTGCCTGCCGGCCCTGCTGCAGACATTCGGCGATTGCCTCGAAATAGACTTCGGTCTTGCCGGAGCCGGTCACGCCATCGAGCAGGACCGGGTCGAAACCCTTGCCTACCGCCGACGCGAGACTGGTCGCGGCTGCGCTCTGATCATGGTTCAGATCCGGCGGGGCGTAATCCGGATCGGGGCAGGCGAGCGGCCGGTCGGCATCGACGGCGACGGTTTCCAGCGCGCCGGCGTTGACCAGGCCACGCAGCACGGAGTCGCTCACCTGCGCATGGTCGGCGAGCTCGCGGATTGTGCCCTGCCTCCCTTCGAGGGCGGCCAGCCCCTTCTCGCGCTTGGGAGTCAGCCGGTCCGGCATATGGCCGGTCGGCCGATATTCGGTGAGCTGGCGCGGCCCATCCAATGCGGCCGACGAGGGCAGCACCATACGCAGCACGGCAGCGAGCGGGCTGAGGTAGTAATCCGCCGTCCACTCGCAGAGACGCCGAAGCGGCGCGGCAATCGGTCGCACGTCGAGCACTCCGGCAAGGGGCCGAAGTCGCGCGTCCGGTACTTCGTTGGCCGGCAGCCGGTCGGCCTCCCAGACTACGCCGAGCAGCTGCCGCGGGCCGAGCGGCGCCACGACGATTGAGCCAGGCTCGACGGCCATGTCCTCGGGCACCCGGTAATCGAGTGGCCCGAGTGCGGCGTTCAAGGTGACGACACGGGCGCGGCTGATTGGCATTACCTCAGCCCGCCTGCAGGAGCTTAGGTAGCGGTTTCACACGAAGGCACGAAAACGAATGGAAGCCACGAAGAGAAAAGTTAGTCTTGTCGACTGCTCGGGAAGGCGATGATGTCGGCTGGACCGTTCACGATCCGCCGTAAACCCTCCCGAAATGTCTCCGCTCCGAAATTCATCAGCAGCCCTACGGGCTGACGGGCAAGTCTGATGTACGTCAGCAATTGTTTGCTGTGTACCGCCGCGAGCCGCTCGACCGATTTCACCTCAATAATGAGCATTCCAGCCACCAGCACGTCAACGCGGTACCCATCCGATAGGATGAGGCCATCGACTTCCACCGGAAGAAGCTTCTGTCGTTCGACGACATATCCCGAGCGGCTCAGCCGCTCAGCCAGGAGCGCCTCGTAGACCGACTCGAGCAAACCCGGCCCGAGCTCCTTGTGGATGTGCAGACCGCAATCAATCGCGACCCGCGCCAGTTGCTCAATGTGGGCCAATCTTCGTGCCTTTTTTCTTCTTCGTGTCTTCGTGTGAAATCAGCGTCCCCGCTTTTTGCGGTGGCTGTCGAAGTCGAGCACGGCCGATTCGTCCTCCGGCTGGAGCAGGCCGAGGCGACGCGCGACTTCCTGGTATGCTTCCTCGACTCCGCCGAGGTCCTGGCGGAAGCGGTCCTTGTCGAGCTTGTGATTGGTCTTGATATCCCACAGCCGGCAGCCGTCGGGGCTGATCTCGTCGGCGAGAATGACCCGCGCATAATCGCCGTCCCACACCCGGCCGAACTCGAGCTTGAAGTCGATCAGGCGGATGCCGATCGCCGCGAACATGCCCGACAGGAAGTCGTTCACGCGGATCGCCATGTCGGCGATGTCGTTCATCTCGTCCTGCGTCGCCCAGCCGAAGCAGGCGATATGCTCGTCGGCGATCATCGGATCGCCGAGCGCGTCGTCCTTGTAATAATATTCGATGATCGTCCGCGGCAGCTGGGTGCCTTCCTCGATCCCGAGGCGCTTGGAGAGCGAGCCCGCGGCCACGTTCCGCACCACCACCTCGATCGGGATGATCTCGACCTGCCGGATCAGCTGCTCGCGCATGTTTAAGCGGCGGATGAAGTGGGTCGGCACACCGATTGCGGCGAGCGAGGTGAAGATGTGCTCGGAAATCCGATTGTTGATGACGCCCTTGCCGCTGATCGTCCCGCGCTTCTGCGCGTTGAACGCGGTCGCGTCGTCCTTGAAATATTGGATCAAAGTGCCGGGCTCCGGACCCTCGTAGAGGATCTTGGCCTTGCCCTCATAGATTTGGCGGCGGCGGGCCACGGTCGAGCGTCACTCCAACGAAAGAGGAAGGAGCTGGCGCTATAAGCGAGGAGCGCGGTGCGTGCTAGTCCGCGCTCCTCAGGGGAAGCTCAGTTGCAGCGCGCCTTCCGCGACTTTGCTGCCCAGGGCGCCTGATATTCGATATTGACCAGCACTTCGAAGGCGTTGCGGATCGCGTTGCCAAGCCGGCCGAGACCGCCCGCGATGGCTGCGTTCAGCTCGCCGCGGGCTTCCTGGTAGTGACGGTCGAAAATCTCATCCACCATGGTGACCATTCCTTTCCTCTCCTTCGGCTCGTTCAAAGCGCCAGCGGAAATGCGTCGATGCAGTCGTTGGCGGGTTTCAGAGCCTTCTCGATCAGTTCGAGACGGTGGGCTTCGTCGAGCGTGCGCCATGTCCGGGCCGTCGACCGCAGCGCGCTTGCCTGCGCGACCATCTCGGTCGGGCCGTCTTCGATGAACGCACGGGTGCTGAGGCCATAAGTCATGGCAAGTCTTCCTTTTTTGTTTGTGAGCCGCCGGCGAGGGGGCTGTGAGGGGAGGGATTTTCCTTCGCCGGCGGCCAGATCCTAAGTATGATTCGCTGCGCTGTTTCGCCAATCAAACGGTTGAACGAGGCTATAAATGGACCTTATAAGGTGAGCTGATGAGGCGTCTTCCACCACTTGCGGCAATCCGCGCCTTCGAAGCGGCGGCACGAACCGAGAATTTCACCGCCGCGGCGGCCGAGCTCGGCATGACCCAGGCCGCGGTGTCGTACCAGGTGAAGAGCCTTGAGGAGCGGCTCGGGAGTCCCCTGTTCATTCGCGAAAAGGGCCGGGCGCGCTTGACCCCGCTCGGCGCGCGTCTGCTTCCGGCGCTGTCCGGAGCCTTCGATTCGATCGAGGCCGCCTTCGCCAGCCATCGTGAAGAGGATGAGTCGTTGCTCACGGTCACGACGACCCACACTTTCGCCAATACCTGGCTCGCGTGGCGATTGGGCGGATTCCAGATGGAGCATATGGATCTCGCTGTGCGGATGACGACCAGCAATGAGATCCGCGACCTCCGGTCAGGAGATGCCGATGTGGCGATCCGCGCCGGCGGCGGGAACTGGGAGGGTTTGGAGCATCACCGCTTGTTCGAATCTCAGTTCACGCCGATGGCCAGCCCGGAGTGCATAGCGGCCGTGGAACGAAAGCTGGGGCGCAAGCTCGAGCCCAACGACATGCCGCACCAGAATTTGATCAATCCGGCTGACGACTGGTGGCAGCAGTGGTTCTCCGACAACGGCGTGCCCGCCGATGAAGCGGTGCTCAAGCGGCCCGGCATCCGTCTCGAAAACCAGGCGAACGAGGGTCATGCGGCGATGGCGGGACAGGGATTTGCCTTGCTCACACCGTTGCTGTGGAAGGGTGACGTTGCGGCTGGGCGACTGCGGGTTCCGTTCCCGGATCGGGTGTCTCAGCGCGGCTGGGCCTATTGGCTGGTCTATCCGGCGGAGCGCAGGCTGACGCCGAAGATCAAGCGGTTCAAGGAATGGCTGCTGCCCGAGATCCAGCGCTCGCTGGAGGACGTCTACGGCGGCTGGCCGCAGCCCGCCGCCCAAGCCGCGGAGTAGGCGCAGGCGCCTGTGGCGGGCACTCGATTGGCCCCTCGACGGGCTCGGGACAGGCTTGCTAGGCAAGCCGCATGGCTGATCCCGATATTTCGTCCGTGATCGAAACCCCGTTCGACGCCGCTTTGTCCGAGCGGTACCTCGTCTATGCGCTCTCGACGATCACGGCTCGCTCGCTTCCCGATGTCCGGGATGGGCTGAAGCCCGTCCACCGGCGTCTGCTGTGGGCAATGCGGCTGCTGCGCCTCGATCCCGCCGGCGCCTACAAGAAGAGCGCCCGCGTCGTCGGCGACGTCATCGGCAAATATCATCCGCACGGCGACCAGTCGGTCTATGACGCGATGGTCCGCCTCGCTCAGGGTTTTGCTCTTCGCTATCCGCTGGTCGACGGACAGGGCAATTTCGGCAACATCGACGGCGATAACGCCGCCGCCTACCGCTACACCGAGGTGCGGCTGACGCCGGTCGCCATGCAGCTGATGGCCGGGCTCGACGAGGGCACGGTCGATTTTAAGCCCACCTACAATGGCGAGGAAGAGGAACCGGAGGTCTTTCCGGGCCTGTTCCCGAATCTCCTCGCGAACGGCGCGAGCGGAATCGCGGTCGGAATGGCCACGTCGATTCCGCCGCACAATGTCGGCGAGCTGATCGATGCCGCCGTCAAGTTGATCGACCGCAAGCGCCTCGACGACCGCGAACTCATGGAGATCGTCAACGGCCCCGACTTCCCGACCGGCGGCGTCATCGTCGATGACAAGGACACCATCGTCCGCGCCTATGTCAGCGGCCGCGGGTCGTTCCGCTTGCGTGCAAGGATCGCGGTCGAGCGCGAGAAGGGCGGCGGGTGGCACCTGCTCGTCAGCGAGATTCCGTACGGCGTTCCCAAATCGAAGCTGATCGAGCAAATCGCCCAGCTGATCGCCGACAAGAAGCTGCCGATCCTCGCCGACGTGAGGGACGAAAGCGACGAGCAGGTGCGCGTGGTGATCGAGCCGCGCGCGCGCACGGTCGATCCGGACCTGCTGCTTGAGAGCCTCTATCGACTGACTGACCTCGAGGTTCGTTTCCCGCTCAACCTCAACGTGCTGGACGCGACGCGTACGCCGGGAGTGATGAGCCTCAAGGAAGCGCTCCTCGCCTGGCTTGCGTTCCAGAAGGACGTGCTGGTCCGGCGCTCGCAGGTGCGGATCGCCAAGATCGACGACCGGCTCGAGCTCCTCGACGGGTTCCTCGCCGCTTATCTGAACCTTGATCGAGTCATTGAAATCATCCGCACGGAGGATGAGCCGAAGCCCGCGCTGATGACCGAGTTCTCACTCTCGGACCGACAGGCCGAGGCGATCCTCAACATGCGGCTGCGGTCTTTGCGGAAGCTCGAAGAGATGGAGATCGGCCGCGAACGCGAAGCTCTCACGGCCGAACGCGCTGACCTCGCGAAGCTCGTCGCCGAAGAGCCGCTCCAGTGGCGGCGCCTCAGAGCCGATCTCAAGCTGGTGAAGGACAAGTTCGGCGACGAACGGCGCACCCAGTTCGCCGAAGTCGCGCCAGCCCGCGAGATCGACTGGACAGCGATGATCGAGAAGGAGCCGATCACCGTCATTCTCTCGCAGCGCGGCTGGATCCGGGCGATGAAGGGGCATCTCGCGCTCGAGCAGGTGGCCGATCTCAAGTGGCGCGAGGGCGACGGGCCCTTCATCCATTTCCACGCGCAGACGACCGATCGACTTGCGCTCTTTGCCTCGAATGGGCGGGTTTACACCCTTGCGGGCGACAAGCTACCCAGCGCGCGCGGATTCGGTGAGCCGGTGCGGCTGTTCATCGATCTCGAAGCCGAGGTCGATATCGTCCAGCTGCTGATGGTCCGCCCCGAGCTCAAGCTGCTCGTCGCATCATCCGACGGACGCGGATTCGTCACGAGCGGGGATTCGACGCTTGCCGAGACCCGCAAGGGCAAGCAGCTCGTCAACCTGCGCCCGCGAGCCAAAGTCGCCGTGGTGCGTCCGATCCCGGAAGGGGCGGACGCGGTCGCAGTCATCGGCGAGAACCGGAAGATGCTGGTGTTCCCCTTGGCCGAACTTCCCGAGCTCGCCCGCGGTCAGGGCGTAACTCTGCAGCGCTATCGCGATGGCGGGCTTTCCGATGCGACGGCATTTGCCCTTGCCGAGGGACTCAGCTGGCCATTGGGTGGAGAAAGCGGACGGGTAAGAACCGAGACGGACCTCACCTCCTGGCGCGCAGCACGCGGGGCGGCCGGGCGAATGCCTCCGATCGGCTTCCCGCGGAACAATAAATTTACCGAAGTTAGAAATCAGCCGGAAACCGGCCGCTAATCGACCTCCGGCAAGAGAGAATTAACTCCTCTCGTTCAAAGCCGAACCAATGCAGGCTGCAGCTACCCGGCTGCCGCGCGCAGTAGGTCGCGCGCAGAGGGACAAGATGGGGGCGAGACCGGAGGCACAGCCTGCGGACGGCATGACGCTGCTCCACGCACTTCCCATCGCCGCCGCCATTTTCACGCTGAACGAGGGCAAGCTGTGGGTGGAGGCGATGAATGTGCGCTTCCTTGACCTTGCTGGATGCCGCGGGCGGCCCGACCTCTTTACCGAGACGTTCAAGCAATACGCCACCGGAGAGGGCGGGACCTTCACTCGCGGGTTCCTCGCGGATCCTGCCGGGGCGCGGGACGAAATCGAGATCGCCGAAGGGGAAGGAGTCAGTCGCCGGTTCCTGAAGCTCAAATTGTCGCCGCTTCCGACGAGCTCGAGCGGAGCGCCGCGATGCCTCTTGAGCGTCGTCGACCGAACGATCGAGGTTCAGGCGGAGAACAACCTGCGGGCAGAAATGCTGCGCGACAGCCTGACCGGACTGCCCAACCGCCTCGCCTTTTCGGAAGCGATCGAGACGGCGGGCGAGCAGCCGTCGCGCAATGTCGATCATGCCGTGCTGGTCGTCGACATGCTGCGCTTCTCGCGCATCAACGAGTCGATGGGGAGCCTGGCCGGCGACGAGCTTCTGATCACCTTCGCGCGGCGACTGATCCTGGCGTTGCGTGCCGGCGACGTCCTTGCCCGCACCGGTGGGAATGAGTTCGGAATCCTGGTTTCGCTGCGGCGGGGCGTCGAGGACGCGCTGAAAGCCGCGGACCGCATCAACAAGGTGATGGCGGCGCCGTTCAAGATCTCCGATCTGGAAATCCGCGTCGAATGTGCGATCGGCGTGGCGCTAATGCATGCCGGGCAGGATTCCGAGGAGCTGTTCCGCAACGCCCAATTCGCGGTCAAGCAGGCCAAGGTCACCGGCAAGCCGCAGGTCTATGAGCCAAAGCAGGCAACCGAGGCGCGGCGGCGTTTCTCGATCGAGACGGAACTGCGCCGGGCGCTCGACAAGGACCAGCTCGAGCTCTTCTATCAACCCCTGATCAACCTGAAGTCGGGCGAAGTCGCAGGTTTCGAGGCGCTTGCCCGCTGGACCCATGAGGACCGCGGGGAGATCAGCCCGACCGAGTTCATTCCTGTGGCTGAAGAGAGCGGCCTCATCCTGCAGCTCGGCCGGTGGGCGATGGACAAGGCCGTGCGGACTCTGGCGCAATGGGATCGTGAGGCCGGGAAGAAGCTGCCGCTTTACGTCGGCGTGAACCTATCCGCGATTCAGGTCGCGCGCGACAATGTCGCCGACATGGTCGAGGGATCCTTGAAGTCGGCCGGACTGACGGGCGACCGTTTGGCGCTCGAACTTACAGAGAGCTCGATCGTCCAGGACCCAGCGCGCGCGATGCGCGTGTTCGACGCGTTGAAGGCGCTCGATGCGACCGTGGCAATGGATGACTTTGGCACCGGCTATTCCAGCCTCGCTTACCTTCAGCGCCTGCCGATTGACGTGCTGAAGATCGACAAGAGCTTCGTCTCGGGAATGATGGTCGATCCCGACAGTGTCGCCATCGTTCGCGCGGTTCTCAGTCTCGCCGAAGCCCTTGGCATGTCCACGACGGCGGAAGGCATTGAAACGGTCGAGCTTGCGACGACGCTCGCGACCCTGGGCTGTGCATCCGGCCAGGGCTACTATTTCGCAAAGCCGCTCGAAGCTCATGCTGCGCTCGACTATTGGCGCTCGCGCCGGCGCTGAACCAGCTCGGGACAGCAACCGTTCACCTCTGGAACTCGCAAGCCAGCGATTTCGTTTGAGCTGCGTAACAGGGAGAGAGGTGGGCCATGCAGTCATGGCTCCTGATAGTGGCCGCGTCCCACGCCGCGGCGGCGAGTGTCGGCACCGAGCTGAAGAGTCTCGCTCCTGCCGTCGTGGGGCAAATGTCGCGGCATTCAACTGATTTCCGGCTCGGCGGGCCGATCGGTGTTCCGGAGTCGATGTTCCGCGAGATCGATCTCGAGCGCCGGATTGCTCCGGACGCGCAAGTCGGCGTCGGCATGTCGGGTCCGCCGCGCACAACGAAGGACAAAATGGAAATCCGCGCAAAGGGTGGGCGCCAGGGCTCGCAAGGACCTGCCATCAGCTTCGTCCTCAAGTTCTAGCTTCAAGAAGATCTGCGTATCGGCCCGCGCTTCGCTTCCGCGAGGCTGATTTCAATGTGGCTTCGATACTGCGCACCAGAACCGGATGCCGGATATCGGGTGGGTGTACTCCGACGCGAAGCACTCGCATCGGCGCCCGACGCAATGCGAATGCCGCAACCAGCGACGACGCAAGACGCGTGCGCGTGCGGCTCGCCCATGTGATCACCGGTCCTCGCGCGAGCTGCTCGCCCGTCGCCGGCGACCACACGTTCATATGATCTTCCGCGATCGCTGTTCGCGCTTCGAAAAGCGCATCGAGCGCTCCCTGACCGTAGAGCCAGGCAGGAGCGACAAATCCGTCAATCGGCTTTCCAATGATGTCTTCGAGCAGCGCGGTTCCGTCCGCAATTCGCGATTTGGCCTCACCTGTCGAAAGACCGAGGAACTCGCCTTCGCCCGCGGTCATCAAGCGCGCGCGCAGCTGGTCGGACGCGCGGCTGTGCCGGACCTCATCACGGTGAAAATAGCCATGCAGAAAAATCTCGAACCCGTTGTCGGCCCAGCCCCGCAGGCGCCCTGCGAAGGGCGAGCCGCGGGCGATCGGTGCTTCGCCCCAATGGTTCGGTACGACCAGCATGGCGATGCGATCGCCGACGTGCGGCCGCAACAGATCGACGAGGCCGTCGACCTCACTTTCAAAGCGTGGCGAGACATCGTGGATCGATGCGAGCAGTAACCGTTGAGCGGCCATAGCTCTCATCTGGGCCAGCCACCGCCGCTCCGCCAGCCGATTCAGCGGCGCATTAAGAAAACTTCACTTGAGCTTCACGCCGTTTATCGGCTCTTTGCGCGCGGTATGCGGATCGTCGACGTTTGCGCCTTCTACGCGCCGTGCGGCGGCGGAGTTCGAACCTATGTGGATGCGAAGCTCCGTGCTGCGGCCCGCTTCGGCCATGAAGTGATCGTCATTGCGCCGGGCAAGGAGCATGCGACGATCCGTCGCGGACCTGGCGCAATTCTCGTCACGATTCCTTCGCCGCTGCTGCCGGTCGATCGGCGCTATCGCTACTTCAACGACGAGCGCGCGCTTCATGCCGAGCTCTATGCATGGCAGCCGGACCACATCGAAGCGTCCTCGCCCTGGTCGAGCGCGACCATGGTCGGGCGTTGGCAGGGCGCGGCGAGCCGGTCGCTTGTCATGCATTCGGATCCGCTCGCGGCTTACGCCTATCGGTGGCTGGGAGGAATTGCCTCAACGCGGCAGATCGACCGCTGCTTCCAGTGGTTCTGGCGGCATCTGCGCGGTCTTGGCCGCATGTACGACGTTGTCGTTTGCTCGAACTCGCAACTGACGGATCGGCTTCGCTCGGGAGGAATCGGGAACAGCGAGACCTTGGCCATGGGCGTCGAGCCGGGCCTGTTTTCGCCGGCGCTGCGCTCGCAGGAGGTTCGCGAAGCGGCACTTTCGACGCTGGGTCTCGATCCCTCCGCGGTCCTGCTGGTCGGAATTGGCCGTTTCTCCGCCGAAAAGCGCTGGGACATGGTGATGCGCGCCGTGGCGGAGTGCGCCCGGCGCCGGCCCGTCGGATTGCTGCTCGTCGGAGACGGCAGGAAACGCCAGAAGCTCGAGTTGCTTGCGGAGCGCCTTCCGTCAGTTGCGGTCGTGGACCGGCTATCGGATCGCCGGGAAGTGGCCCGTTTGCTGGCCAGTGCGGATGCGCTGGTCCACGGCTGCGAGGCGGAGACATTCTGCATGGTCGCGGCGGAAGCCCGCGCGAGCGGAATTCCGCTGATTGTTCCTGATCGGGGAGCCGCGCTGGACCAAGTCGTTCGTGGCGCCGGAGCCGTTTACCGGTCTGCCAGCGAACGATCGCTGGAGCGCGCGATAGAAGGATTCGTGGACCGCGGTCCCGAACTTCAGCGGGCCGCGGCGGTCCGGGCCAGCCAGGTCCGCACGATGGACGAACATTTCGGAGAATTGTTCGCGCGCTATTCCGCGATTGCTCCCGCGCCGGTCCACCAGCCCGCCGCCGGTGCGATTTCCTCGGCTACACTCCAGGAGGCCGCGCTCGCGCGCTCGGCATTGCGCACTTCGTAAATAAGTGCCGCGCTGAGGAATATGCGGCGCTTTTGCGGCGCAGCTGAACTTCAGCGCGCTCGGGCGAGCGCCTCCTCGACGATGGCGTCGAATTCCGCACCCGCCGGAAAACCCGCTTTCACCCACTGATCCTCAACGGCCCTGAGCGTCTTTGCGACGATCGGACCTTCCGGGAGGCCGCGCGCGATCAATGCGCCGCCGCCGATCGGGAGACGGGGTGCCTTCCAAGAAGCGATCATCTTTGCGTCCTCGGTATGACCGCTGAGCAGAAGCCGATCGACCGCGCATTCGGTTCCTAGGCGGTAGGCGAGCGCCTGGGATGATTTGTAGCTGTCCCCTGCCGCGTCGCACACGAGCCTCTTGCGAGCTCTGTTCGACAGTCGGAGCCGAACTCCGACATCGTCGGCGATTTCGGAATTGCGCGGCAGCAGCGCCGCCAGCCGCCGGAGTGCATCAGGCTCGATTCCCGCCGCGCCCTCGTTCGAGATCAAAGCTTCGAGGCGGGGCAGCAGCTCAGTCCCGATTTCCGGCAGCACGGGTTTGAGGATGTCATGCCGCAACATGATCGCGACCGTCCGCGCTGGATTTTCCACGGCCAGCAGTTTCAACAACTCGTCGGCGATCCGCTCGCGGGAGAGTGCTCTGAGATCATTGGCGCGCTCGGTACACGCCTTCAGCGCTGCCGCGTCCAGTTTGCCCGAGCCGAACCTAGCATGGAAGCGGAAGAACCGAAGGATCCTGAGATGGTCCTCCGCGATCCTTTGTAGTGGATCGCCAATGAAGCGGATGTGGCGGTGCTGGAGATCGTCGAGGCCACCGAAATAGTCGAAGATCTCGCCTGTTCGGGGATCCGCCGACAAGGCGTTGATCGTGAAATCGCGCCTCGCCGCGTCTTCCTTCCAGTCGTCTGTGAACGCCACCGTTGCGCGGCGACCGTCCGTCGACACGTCCCGGCGCAGGGTGGTGATCTCGAAGGGATGCCCGGCACTCACCGCCGTGATCGTTCCGTGATCGATGCCGGTCGGAACCGCCTTGATATTGGCCTTCTCCAGCCGGCGAACGACCTCTTCGGGCTGCAGCCGTGTCGCCAGATCGACATCGCTGATGGGCAGGTCGAGCAAGTCGTCCCTGACTGCACCCCCGACATAGCGGGTGAGGCCTTGATCCGCGTCGAGCGCCTTCAGCAGGCGTGCTGTTCCGCGCCGTTTGCGCCATTTGGCGGCGTCGAGCTTCAGCTCCATTGCAGCCTGCGCGAGAGATTGACGATCATCGCCGCAGTCGCCCCCCAGATCCTGCGTCCATTCCAGACGATCTCGTAATAGTGGCGTGTCTGCCCCTGGAACAGTGCGCTTCGGTAGTTGTGGTTGAGAGGGTCCAGCAGGAAGGCTAGCGACGCCTCGAACCAGTCGGCGACCTCATATTCGTGCGGAGTGAGCGGAAGATCGGCTGGGATCACTCCGATGACCGGCGTAACGATGTAGCCGGTGACGGTGCGGTACGGCTCGATCGATCCGACCAACTCGACGCTTCCAGGATCGAGCAGCAGCTCCTCGTTCGCCTCGCGCAAGGCGGCTTGCGTGGGATCTTCGTCGGAATCGACCCGCCCGCCGGGAAAGGCGATTTGCCCGGCGTGCGTGCGCATATGCTCCCTTCGGACGGTAAGGATCGCGCCGGGTTCCGATCGGTCCGTAATCGCAATCAGAACCGCGGCGGCGATATCGGCTTTGGCGCGAAGCTCGGGAAAGTCTCCTTCGAGCGGCCGCTCTGTCGCCGGAGCCGCGAGGGCGGCCCGCAGCTGGTCGGCGAGGCTCATGGCTGCTGCTCCAGGGGGAAGAAATGGCCGCCGCTCCATACGCCTGGAGGGTCGTGGGCTTCGGCAAGCGCGATTTCGGCCAGCTCATAATAGACGGGACGCGTAAGCTCGGCCTCAAGGCCGTGGCGGACGAGCAGCCGCGGCGAGGGGCCACGCTCGTCCTCAGCCAACCGGAGCGGGTGGTCCGGGCCAAGCATGACTGCGTCGCCGCTATCGAGGCTGAAGGCGATCCGCCGCTGGCGTCCTTCGCCCTCGGTCTGCATCGCGATCGCTCGAAAAGGCGTGCTTTCGACGTCGATCTCGAGCTTCTCGACCGGGGTCACCAGCATGTGCCGGCCATCGGGTTCGCGCCGCAACACGGTCGAGAACAGCCGAACCATCGCGGGCCGGCCGATCGGCGCACCCTCATGATACCAGGTGCCGTCCCGCGCGATGCGCATGGCGGAATGGCCGCAGCGCTCGGGATTCCACTTGTCGACCGGCGGCAGACGCCGCTCGTCGATCATCTTCTGGAGGTCGGCGAGCCTCAGTCCCTGCAGTTCGATGGATTGGCGGCTTTCAGGCATCCTTTCGTCATTGCGAGGAGCGGAGCGACGAAGCAATCCAGTCTGAGCCGCCGGATTGCTTCGCTGCGCTCGCAATGACACAGAGCCGAGCATGAGCAGCCGCCGCACCGCAATCGTGACCGGAGCCGGCAAGCGCGTCGGCGCGGAGATCGCGCGCGGGCTGCTCCAGGACGGCTGGAGCGTGGTCGCCCATGTTCATCATGATCAAGATGCCGTCCCGGACGGTGCGATAAAAGTGGTGGCGGACCTGGCGGATCCAGGCTGCGCAGATGCGATCTTCGCCACCGCACCGAAACTTCCGCCGGTCCGGCTACTTGTGAACAATGCCGCGCGCTTTGCCTGGGACTCCCTTGCCGATTTCAGCGCCGGCGAGCTCACGGCGCACATGGCGGTCAATGTCCAGGCGCCGGTGCTGCTGACGCAGCGATTTGCGCGTGACCATCAAGCGGGCGAAGACGGCCTCATCGTCAACCTGCTTGATTCGAAGCTGGCCGCACCGAATCCCGATTATCTGAGCTACACATTGTCGAAGAGTGCGCTTGCCGCGTTTACCGATCTCGCCGCCCGCGCCCTCGCCCCGAAGGGTCTCCGAGTGAACGGCATCGCGCCCGGCCTGATGCTCCAGTCGAGCGGGCAGTCCGAGAAGAACTTCGAGACGATGCACCGAAACAATCCACTGCACCGTGGGGTCGAACCGGAAGACGTGCTCGACGGAATTCGCTATCTGGCGGATGCGCGCTGCGTGACCGGGCAAGTTCTAATCATTGATTCCGGTCAGCGCTTCATGGCGCTGGAGCGGGACGTGCAATTTCTGGGGGAACAGTGAGCGAAGTCAAACTCTCGGGCCTCGTGCCGCAGCACCTCAAGGTGCGCTCCTCGCGCATCCTGCTCGAATCGCTCGAGGTGCAGACGGATATCGGCTTCCATGATTTCGAAATCGGGGCGCCGCAGCGGCTGATCATCAGCGTCGAGATCTGGCTCGACGATGTGTCCCTGCCGAAAGAGGATGATCCGACACGCGCGTGGAATTACGATTTCCTGCGGTCGGAGGTCCAGGAGCTTGCCGCTGCCCGCCGCTACAACCTGCAGGAGACCCTCGCTCACGCTGTCTTCGAGCGGATCGCCGCTTTCCGCGGCGTGAAGGCGCTGCGCGTCAAGACTTCCAAGCCAGATGTCTATGCCGACGCGCGCGGCGTCGGTGTCGAAATAGCATCATTCCCGGGGCTCTGGCCGGACCGCTGAACGGCCGCTGTCCCGCACAGGAGTTTCACGCCTTCCGGCAGTGGAACAAAATCCGTTGCACGGCCTTTGAGGCGGATGTAGGGAAGCGCGCCTGTGCCGATGATACCATGATACATCGGACGTTCCATCATGGGCAGGGCGAGCGTTCCGAGCGCCCGGTCTGGCCGTGGCACACCCACGGCGTGTCGAGGAGATTTGCGGGTTAATGTCATACGCCCAACGCAAAGAACTTAGCGGCAATCGGACGATGTCGATCTTCTTCACGGTCGTCGTCGTGGGCGGGCTCATGTACGCGATCGTTACCGGCCTTGCGTACAATGTGATCAAGAAGACGGCTCAGCATCTGAAGACGTTCAACGTCGAGGAGCAGCCCCCGCCACCCGAGCCGCCGCCGCCACCGCCGAA
>DATMHG010000023.1:0-3512 GCA_035555035.1 Sphingomicrobium sp. | reverse complement strand
GCGGCTCATACCGGCGCAGAACGTCATAGATGAGATCGGTCGAGAAGCTGACCTGCCTTCCCGTCTTCTTCTTAGCCGGATGGTGTCGCTCGACGAGACCGCCGATGCCGGCGACTTCGCGGAAGGCGGTCTTCAACAGGTAAGAACTTTCGACCCATTCGACGAACTCGCGCTCCAGGATATCGGGCGAGAAGAGCGCCTTGGGATTGCGGATGGGCTCGAGGCCGTAGCAGGCGAGACCGTAGTCGTTGGCGACGAAACCGAGCGGCTTCAACCCTGCCTTCTCCATCCGCTTCGTCAGCAGCATTCCGAGCGACTGGTGCGCGTTCCAGCCTTCGAAGCTGTAAGCGACCATGTAGTGATGGCCCTCGTGCGGGAAGGTTTCGACTAGCAGCTGGTGCGGCTCGGGCAGCACCGAGCGCTCGGACTGCACCTCGAGCCATTCGCGGACGTCGTCCGGGAATCGGTGCCAGTCGTTGCGATCGCACAGCATGTGCCGGACTCGGTCGGCGAGGTGCGTCGACATCGACATGCGCTGACCGCCATAGGTGACGGCCTGAGCAGACTTGCTCGATGCATGTACGATGATGTCGGTGTCCTTGAACTGCTCAACCTCGAGGCTGAGCCCGGCGAAGAAGAAGCGGTCGCCGGGAGCGAGCGCGGATGCAAAACCTTCCTCGACGGTGCCGAGCTTGCGCCCGTTGCGGAATCGGACGGTGAGCAAAGGCTGCTCGACAATGACCCCGGCGTTCAGGCGATGCTGCTGTGCGACGCTAGGCTTCGCAATGCGCCACGCACCGCCCGGCTCGGGCACGAGGCGGCGGAAGCGGTCATAGGCCTTGAGCGCATAGCCGCCCGTCGCAATGAAGTTCAGGATTTCGTCGAATGTCTCCTGCTTCAGACCAGCGTACGGGGCGGCGGAGCGGATCTGCGCGAGAAGCTCTTCCTGCTGGAAGGGCGCGGCGACCGCCATCGCCAGTATATGCTGGGCGAGCACGTCGAGCGCTCCGGGCCGGAAGACTTCGGGGTCGAGCTCGCCATCATCGATGGCGTCGAGCGCCGCACGGGCTTCGAGATATTCAAACCGGTTGCCCGGAACGATGATGCCTTTGCTCGGCTCGTCCAGCCGATGGTTGGCGCGTCCGATGCGCTGTAGGAGGCGCGAGCTGCCCTTGGGCGCGCCCATCTGGACGACGAGGTCGACGTCGCCCCAGTCGATCCCGAGGTCGAGGCTCGCGGTCGCGACGAGACCGCGCAGCTTGCCCGCAGCCATTGCGGCTTCGACCTTGCGGCGTGCTTCGACCGACAGGCTGCCATGGTGGATACCAATCGGCAGACCCTGCTCGTTCTCGTCCCACAGCTTCTGAAAGATGAGCTCGGCGAGACCCCGGGTGTTGCAGAAGACGAGCGTGGTCTTGTGCTGCTCGATCAGCCGCATCACGTCGGCGATCGCGTGATAGCCCGAGTGGCCGGCCCACGGGATCTTATTCTCGGGGATCAGGATCGACAGGTCCGGCTCCGCGCCGGGATCGCCTGTGACGAGGTCGATAAGCTCCATGTCGGCATCCGGCGCAAGCCATGAGCGATAGGCGTCCGGATCGCTGATGGTTGCCGAAAGACCGACGCGGCGCAGCTCAGGCGCGAGCGTCTGAAGTCGTGACACGGAAAGGCTCAGAAGATCGCCGCGTTTCTCCTTGGCGAAGCCGTGGAGCTCGTCGACGACGATCGTCTTCAGGCCTTCGAACATCTGCGGCGATTCCGGATAGCTGAGCAGCAGGCTCAGCGACTCCGGCGTCGTCAGCAGCACCTGCGGCGGCTTCAGCCGCTGCCGAAGCTTGCGGTCCGACGGCGTGTCGCCGGTGCGCGTCTCGACCCGGATCGGCAGCCCCATTTCCTCGATCGGACCGATGAGGTTGCGCTGAACGTCGATCGCCAGCGCCTTCAGCGGCGAGACGTAGAGGGTATGCAGACCCTCGGTCGGATGATCCGCAAGCTCGCAAATCGTCGGGAGGAACCCCGCCAGAGTCTTGCCCGCGCCGGTTGCGGCGACAAGGAGCGCGCTCCGGCCGCGCCGCGCAAGCTCCAGCATCTCGAGCTGATGGCGCCGGGGTTGCCAGCCTTTGGATTCGAACCAGCCCGATACGACCTGCGGGAGCGCGCTACTTTTCAGCTTTGTCGGTCCCCTCGCGGCGGCGCTCTTCTTCTTCGGCGTAGAGCTCGCGCGTTCCCTCTTCGGCGCGGCGGTTGAGCGAGTCGTTACGGTCCGAACGGCGGCGAATCACGAGCCAGATCAGGATGATGAGGAGGATCGCCGGACCGATGATGCTGATGATCCAGAATTGGGCTATGGCCATGTTTCTTCCTCCCGCTTTTCGGAACCGCGCGGCGTTGTCGCTTATATAGCTCGCAATGGCGCGATTGGGTTCCTGGATTAAAGCGCATCCCGAGGGCATCTACGTCCAGCCGGCCGACGCCTGGATCGATCCCTCGGAACCGAAGCCGAAGGCCATGATCACGCACGGGCATTCGGACCATGCGCGGGGCGGTCATGGCGCGGTGCTGGCGACGCCAGAGACGCTGGCGATCATGGAGTGCCGCTATGGCCCGCAGCCAGGGCAGGCGATCGCCTACGGCGAGAGTTTGCGCATCGGCGAGGTGGACGTGAGCTTCGTCCCCGCCGGTCACGTGCTCGGGAGCGCGCAGATCGTGCTTCAGCATCGGGGCGAGAAACTGGTCGTCTCCGGCGACTACAAGCGCCGCCGCGACCCGACCTGCGCCTGTTTCGTGCCGGTGCCGTGCGACATCTTCATCACCGAGGCGACGTTCGGGCTTCCCGTGTTCCGCCATCCGGATACCGGAAGCGAGATCGATCGGCTGCTGCACCGGCTTCACTCCGACCCGAGTCGCTGCGTGCTCGTCGGCGCCTATCCGCTCGGCAAGGCGCAGCGGATCATTTGCGAGCTTCGCGAGCGCGGCCACGACCAACCGATCTATTTCCACGGCGCCATCGAGCGGCTCAACCAGCTCTACGAGCGCTTCGGCGTCGCGCTGGGTGAGCTTCGCCATACCGGCGGAGCGACCAAGCAGGAGATGGCGGGTCACGTCGTGATCTGCCCGCCGGGACAGCTCAACGACCGCTGGTCGCGGCGGCTGCCGGATCCGGTCACGGCAATGGCCTCGGGCTGGATGCGGATTCGCCAGCGCGCGCGCCAGCAGAATGTCGAGCTGCCGCTGATCATCTCCGATCACGCCGACTGGGACGAGCTCACCATGACCATCGGCGAGCTCGAGCCGACCGAAGTCTGGATCACGCACGGACGCGAGGAAGCGCTCAAACATTGGTGCATGACCCACCAGATCAAGGCCTGCGAGCTGAACCTCGTCGGCTATGAAGACGAGCACGACTAATCCACTGCCTCGACGCGCTCCACCCCTGACTTCGCCAAGTGATCGTCGATCTGGCCGACGAGGCGATCCAACCCCGACTGATCCGCTGCTTCGGCGCGCGCCAC
>DATMHG010000022.1:0-3915 GCA_035555035.1 Sphingomicrobium sp. | reverse complement strand
TTGTCGGAGCATTACGACTGAGCGCTGAGCCAGCGGCCGGCGACGGCGTCGAGCTTCGCCAGTAGCGCCGGGTCACGTGCGTCCGGCGCGGTGACGATCGCACTGTCGAGCACGGTATCGAGCGGGCAGGGAGAGCGCTCGGCCGGCAAGATCGTCGCCAGCGCTTCGATCATTCGCGTGGCCGTGCCGGCATTGGCTTTTAGCTGCGCGATCACGGTCGAGACCTGCACCGGCTCTTCTTCTTCGTGCCAGCAATCATAGTCCGTGACCATGCCGACCAGCGCGTACGGCAGCTCGGCTTCGCGCGCGAGCTTGGCCTCGGGCATCGCCGTCATGCCGATCACGTCGCACCCTGAATTGTGATAGAGCTTGCTTTCGGCCCGTGTCGAGAGCTGCGGCCCATCGATGGCGAGATAAGTCGAGCCCCGGGTCACTTTCGCGCCGGCGGCTGTCGCGGCGGCGGCGGCAAATGAGGATAGGCGCGCACAGACTGGATCGGCCATCGAGACATGCGCGACAAGACCGGGTCCAAAGAAGCTTGTGCCGCGCGACCGGCTATGGTCGATGAACTGATCGACGATGACGAACCGGCCAGGCTCCAGCTCGCTCCGGAGCGAGCCAACCGCCGACACCGCCAGCAAATCGGTGCATCCGAGCCGCTTCAGCGCGTCGATGTTCGCGCGCGCGTTGACGGCTGACGGCGGGAGCCGGTGGCCGCGGCCGTGCCGCGGCAGGAAGACAAACCGCACGTCCTGGATCCGTCCCGTCAGGAGCTCGTCCGATGGGGGTCCCCAGGGAGTCTCGACGCCGACCCACTCCGCCTTCTCGAGCGTCTCGATGTCATAGAGGCCCGATCCCCCAAGAACGCCGATGACCCACTCGCTCATGACATGCCCGCGACATTGAGGAGCGTTGCTGCGGACCACGCAGCGGCCGCGGCGAATGGGAGCGTTGCAATCCACGACAGCAGCACTGCGCGCAGCGCGGTCCAGTCGAGCGTCCGCGCCCGCGCACCAACGCCAGAGATCGAGCCCACCGACACGTGCGTGGTCGAAACGGGCAGCCCCCACCTGCTGGCAAAGATCACCAGCACGGCGGTGATCAGATTGGCGCTGATTCCCTGCGCATGGTCGAGCCGGTTGATCTTCAGGCTCATGGTTTCTGCAACGCGCCGTGCGAGGAGCAGTCCGCCCAGGCCCATCGCAACCGCGACCAATGCCGCGGAGTATTGGGCGCCAACCGCGCTCGCGGCGATGAGGAGCGCGGCGAGCTTGGGCGTGTCATTGACCGCTCGGGCGAAGCAGATCGCCGCGGCGGAAAGAACATGGACGTGATCCAGGACCGCCGGAATCTCGACCCGCGCCGCGACACCGGGCATGCGGTCGCATTCCTCTGTCGATGAACAAACAATCGACGGAAGCCCCGGCCCGGCAACCGCTGCCATCGCGGCCACATCCGCCAGCCGCGGATCATTCTGGACGATACATGCGCAATCGGTGTCCGAGCGAGAGCGTGAAACCACGCTGTAGACCGAGAAGCCGAGGAGAGCGGCCATAACCGGGCTCGCCGCCAAAGGCAGGACGAAGCTGTCGCCGAGCGCCCGCCAGTTGATCGAGGTCGCGCCAAGGGCGACGCCGGCGCCGATCAGGGAACCCAGGAGCGCGTGCGTCGTCGATACCGGCATGCCGATCCGCGTCGCCGCGATGACCGTGATGGCGGCGCCGATCGCCACCGCTGCGACGAACGCGTGGCTTGCAACAATGCCGTCCGGCACCAGCCCTTTGCCCGAAAATTGCTGCACCAGCCCATGGGCGAGAATCACCGAAGCGATGCCGCCGGCAATGGTGGCGATGGTCGCGAGCGCGAGCGCACGTCTGTAGCTCAGCGTTTGCGAGCCCCAGACGGTCGCGAAGCCTTTGAAATTGTCATTGGCGCCGTTGCTGAAGCCGACGAATAGCGCTCCCACGAGGATCAGCAGGATCAAAGGTTGCATCAGCAACATCCCGCCGAGGCGCTCTTCGACTCCTGGTCAAACGGGATTCCGCCGCCGCAGCCCGCAAAAATTCCGAAGTGGCGGCTGAAATCCCCGATGAAGTCGAAATGCGGCGCGAACCGGCTTTCCTCGAGCATCCGGAAGCTGTTCCCGCAGACCGGGAACACGCGGCCCGTTTCGAACCGGTGATGCTTGTCGAGCGTGAAGCTGTGCGGATTGTGCGGAATGGTGCCCTTGTAGATGACTGCCTGGCCGAAATCCTCGCACGCATCCTCGAGCTCATCGATGGCGAACAGGCGGTAGGTGGCGGAATGAAAGCGGATGTCGCCGGTCCGTGCCGCAAGCTCCGGATCGTCCACCGACAGCGGGCGGTCCTGCACCAATCTCGGATCGGCGAACCCGGCATTTCTTGCAATGCGCAGGAAGTCGTTCCAGTAGAGCGCTCCGCCCAAACACTCGCCATAGAGCACCGGGTTATCGCGAACTTCGCGCGGCACGCGCCGGTCCACATAGACATCGGAGAAGTAGAATTCGCCGCCCGGCTTCAAGAGCTGGCGAACGCCGCTCAGCACCGCCTCCTTGTCGGGCGAGAGGTTGACGACGCAATTCGAGACGATGACGTCGAAGCTGCCCTTGTCGAGGCCGAGCTCGCCGAGCTGCTCGATATAGCCTTTGAGGAACCGCACATTGGCGAAGCCGAACGCCCGGGCATGCCCGTCGCGGTGAGCTTCGGCGATTTGCAGCTGCTCGTCGGTCATGTCGACTCCGACGACCGATCCTTCAGGTCCGACGAGCTGCGCAAGCAGAAAGGCGTCGCGCCCGCTGCCGCAGCCGAGATCGAGGATATGGGCCCCTTCGATCAGGGGCGGAATGACGAGGCCGCAGCCATAATAACGTTCCCGAACTTCAGGATCGACGCGCTCCAAGAGTGCCTTCAGCCAATCAGGTAAGTCCGAAGCGTCGCAGCAGGCGGAAGTCTTGAGGTCCGCCGAGCTGCTCAGCTGCCGCCCGTAATAGTCCTTCACAACGTCAAGCTTGGTCATTTCTCGTCCTCAAGGCCTCTAGATGGCTATCGCCGGCAGCGAGCAACGAAGGTTTACCCTCATGGAATTCGCAGCAGCCGGTCGAGCGAGAAGCGGCCGCCGCCGCGCGCGATCAGCGGCAGCAGGATCGCCGCCCAGGAAAGATGCGTCGGCCACGCATCGGGGTAGACGAAGATCTCGATCGTCAGGGTCATGATGAACAGCGCGAGCGCCGAGACCCGGGTGAAAAGGCCGAGCACGAGCAGGATCGGGAAGACATGTTCCGATGTTGCGGCAATATAGGCCGCGGGAATGGGCGCAATGAACGGGAGCCGGTATTCGGTCTGGAACAGGTAGAAGGTGCTGTCCGTGAGGGTGAAGAGACCCTCGACCTTGGTCCGGCCCGACTGGAAGAAAACGGCGGCGATCCCGAGCCGCTGGACGAGCGGCAGGAGCCATGACGGTGTCACACGTTCTGCGAGACGCGCGAGCAATCGGAATGGCGACCGGAATCCCGGCCGGTCTTCAGCAAGGGTCACCATATTCTGTCGTCCTCCAGAGGTCTGACCGCCAGTGCGGCCGTCGAAATGACGGTGGCCAGGGCCTTCGACAGGTCCGCTTCCGGATGGGCTTCGGCCGTCGCGCCAATCGCCGCGCCGAGCGAGCGGCCATTCCTGATCGCGGTGAGCATGTGGAAGGCCGGCCCGTCGATAAGCGTCACAGCGACGCCGCTGCCTCCGCGGGTCACAAGCGCCCGCTCGGCTTTCCATTCCGGCTCGAATTCCTCGAAAGCCTCATCGGCGCGATGGGCCTGCCAGATCGTCACGGCCGGCGTCTCGAAGCGTGCGATCCGCGTCGCCGGATGCACACGCGCTTCGAGGCTCACCAATTGGGACGGGG
>DATMHG010000021.1:0-5776 GCA_035555035.1 Sphingomicrobium sp. | reverse complement strand
TCGGCGGCACTTGCGCCCTACGCGGTTGCGATCCCAAGAAAATGCTCGTCGCGGGTGCAGAAGTGATCGACGCGCAACGCCGGATGAGCCCGAACGGCATCGATGGGGACGTGCGGATCGATTGGCCCGAGCTGATCGCCTTCAAGCGCAGCTTCACGGATCCGATCCCTCAGAAGCATGAGCAGCTCTACCAAGAGAAACGGATCGCCACATTGCACGGAACTGCACGGTTCACCGGCCCGAACAGCCTCAGCGTCGACGGGGCGGAGCATCGGGCGCGATACGTCGTGATCGCCTCGGGCGCGGAGCCGGTCACGCTGGACATCCCCGGCGAAGACCATCTCATCGACAATGAAGCCTTCATGGCCCTGGAACGGCTGCCCCGCCGCATCGCGTTGGTCGGGGGTGGGTACATCGCGGCCGAATTCTCGCACATCGCTGCTCGCGCAGGCGCGCAGGTGACGGTTCTCCAACGCGCGGATCGCATGCTCACCGGGTTCGAGCCGGAGCTCGTCGGGTGGCTGATGGAAGCCTTCGACCGGATTGGCGTCGAGGTGCAATCGAAGACGGTCGTGAAAGCCGTCGAAAAGACGGGCGAGAAGTTAATTGTTCATACCGAACGGGAAGGCGGTACCGCTTCGGTCGAAGCCGATGTCGTCGTGCACGCCGCGGGCCGCGCCCCGGCCCTCCACCGGTTGAACCTGGCCGCCGCGAACATCGCGACGGAGGGGCGTCGGCTGAAACTCAACGAATATCTCCAGAGCGTGTCCAATCCCGCCATCTATGCGGCCGGCGACGCCGCGCAGTCCGGTCCGCCGCTGACGCCCGTCTCGAGCCACGATGCGAAGATCGTCGCGGCCAACCTCACCGAGGGCAATCATGCGACGCCCGACTATCGCGGCGTGCCCAGCGTAGCCTTTACAATTCCGCGGATTGCCCGCGTCGGCATGAGCGAAGAAGAGGCTGGCCGCTCCGGCCTGAGGTTCAAGATCAAATGCGAGCGGGCGTCGACCTGGTTCACCGCGCGGCAGGCGGCCGAGCCTGTCTATGGCTATAAGACTTTGATCGAGGAAGAGACCGGTCACATCCTCGGGGCGCATCTCGTGGGCCCGCACGCGGACGAGGTGATCAATCTCTTCGGCCTGGCGATCCGCCGGGGCCTTACGGCAAACGATCTCAAGTCGGCGATCTTCGCCTATCCTACCGGGGCGTCCGACATCGGCTACATGCTGTGAAGGCCGCGGCGCCCGCTGCTGTTACAAAGGAGACGAATCATGAGAGCTTCTGAAGCGCTGCTGGCCGACGCGGCAATCGGGGTCACGGCCGGACTTGTCGCCACGAGCCTGACCGGGCCAGTCCAGAAACTTCTATACCGATTCACGCCCGACGCCGTGAAGCGTCGTGAGGAGCAGGCTCGCCCTGGTCCGCCAACTCAGATCGCGGCGAAAAAGCTCGCTCGGGCCGTGAATGCAGAACCGGACGAGCAACAAACCGAGCAGGTCGCGACAGTGATTCACTATGGATCAGGGATCCCTTGGGGTGCCGTGTACCCGTTCCTGCGCCGGCACAGCGGAATGACTCCGCTCGGAGCAGCTCTCGCAACCGGCGCGACAATGGCGCTCGTGCTGGACGAAGCACTGACTCCGGCAATGGGCTTCAGCGCGCCGAACCGCGACTATCCCGCGTTGACGCACGTCCGAGGATTTTTGGCTCATTTGGCATTCGGGGCGGCAGCGGCGGCGACGGCCGAGGCTCTTTACCGCCTGACCGACACTACGCCCGCAAGAGCGGGAACCGAGCGGCACGCCCGTTGCTGATCATGAGGCAAGCGCATCGAGCACAGGGCAGTCGGGAACGATCTCCCCCGAACATTGCGCGGCGGTCGCGGCCAGGACAGCCTCGACCCGCTTGAGGTCGCGAATTTTCGCGCGCACCTCCTTGAGGTGGGATCTGGTAAGTTCGTGCACTTCGGCGCAAGTCTGCATGCCCCGGTCGACGAGCCCGAGCAAGCCGCGGATTTCTTCAATCGAGAAGCCGAGCTCGCGCGCCCGCAGGATGAACCGAAGCCGCGATACGTGGCCTCCGTCATAGACGCGATAACCAGCGGCGGTGCGCGGCGGAGCCGGCATCAGGCCGACCGTCTCGTAATAACGAACGGTTTCGAGATTGCAGCCTGTAAGCTTGGCCAGGTCTGCGCGATGCAGGCCTCTGTCAGGATTTTTGGCGATCACCGAAAAACACCCCTTGAGCCTGTAGTTCGTACAGACCCTATATGGTCTTGGAACGATAACCAAGGTGATTCGGGATGAATGACGTTTCAGAGCTGAAGCGGGGATTGGATCCGGCCTTTTCCCCGCCAGACCGCCGGAAGGGCTGGCTGGCGGCGGGCGGCGTCGTCGGGGCCATCCTCGCCTCGTCCTGCTGTGTCGTCCCGCTAGTGCTCGTGATGCTCGGCGTGTCCGGAGCCTGGATCGGCAATCTCACCGTGCTTGAGCCGTACAAGCCCTTGTTCGCGGCCGTGACGCTCGTCTTCGTCGGCCTCGGGTTCTGGCACGTCTATTTCAAGCCCAAGGCCGAATGCGCCGAAAATTCCTACTGCGCGCGGCCGCAATCGTCGATCGTCACCAAGTCGGCGCTCTGGATCGCAACGATCCTGGTCGCTGCGGCGCTGACCATCAATTGGTGGGCTCCGTACTTCTACTGAAAGAGAGCATCCACGAAGGAGAAAAAATCATGAAACGATCAATTCTTATCGCCGGCGGCGCGTTCGCTCTGACCAGCGCGGCGGTCATCTCCGGCACGGCCATCACGCCGCTCCTGGCGCAGCCCACCAAAACGGCGACGAGCCGCGTTCAGACCGCCGTCTTCGCGATCGACAATATGACCTGCGCCCTTTGTCCGGTCACCGTCAAAAAGGCGATAGCAGGCGTCCCAGGCGTGCGGTCGGTCCAGGTTGACTTCAAGGCCAAGACGGCGACGGTCAGCTTCCATCCGTCGAGGACGACGATCGCTGCCATCGCCAGGGCTTCGACCAACGCCGGCTATCCGGCGCGCGCGACGAAGGCCCGATGGGGGTGACCGACCGCGCCCTCCTCGGCACCGGCATCATCGGGACGGTGATCGTCGCTCTTTGCTGCTTCACGCCGGTTCTTGTGGTGCTCGCTGGTGTGGTGGGCGCCGCGACGATCGTCGGTTATTTCGATTATGTCCTGCTGCCGGCGCTTGTCTTCTTCGTCGGCTTGACGATTTACGCCGTGCGACGGCGGCAATCGCGCGAGCGCACGGCCAGCCAATCAACCAGATCGGATTGAGTCCATGTCAGACTGCTGCATGCCGCATTCGAGCGGCGCTTATGACCTTGCCGTCGTCGGAGCGGGGTCGGCCGGCTTTTCCGCCGCGATCACGGCTGCGGAACAGGGCGCCAATGTCGCCCTTATCGGTCACGGGCTCATAGGCGGCACCTGCGTCAACGTCGGCTGCGTCCCGTCGAAAACGATGATCCGGGCCGCGGAAGCCCTACACGGCGCCCGCGCCGCAAGCCGCTTTCCGGGCCTCGTCGGCGAGGCTCACGTCACCGACTGGAGTCGGCTGATCGCTGCGAAGGACGATCTCGTGACCACGCTCCGGCAGAAGAAATATATCGATCTTTTGCCCGAGTATAATGGCGTCGCCTATCTCGAGCGGCGCGCCCGAATGACCGTTGAGGGTCTCGAAGTCGACGGCGAGCCGCTGCGCGCCGGCAAGATCATCATCGCGACCGGCGCATCGCCCGCGGTTCCCGACATCCCCGGCATCGAAGACATTGCCTACCATACGAGCACGACGGCGCTTGAGCTCAACGAGCTGCCGCGCTCGCTCTTGATAATTGGCGGCGGCTACATCGGCTGTGAGCTCGCCCAAATGTTCGCACGCGCCGGAGCCCGGGTCAGCCTAGTCACCCGATCACGGCTGCTTCCCGAAGCGGAGCCGGAGATTTCCGAGGCCCTGACCCGCTATCTTCGCGACGAAGGGATCACGGTTCGGTCAGGCCTTTCCTATCGCCGGATCGCTCCTTCGGATGGCGGCGTCAGACTGACGTTTGAAGCCGACGGCCAAGCGGAAAGCATCGATGCAGAGCAGGCCGTGGTGACGACCGGCCGGATCCCGAACACGGCCGGCATGGGGCTACGGCGGGCAGGGGTCGAGCTCACGCACACCGGCGCTGTCATGGTCGACGACAGAATGCGGACCACGCGAGCGGGCGTCTACGCAGCTGGCGACGTGACGGGCCGTGACCAGTTCGTCTACATGGCTGCCTATGGGGCAAAGCTCGCCGCGCTGAATGCCCTCAATGGTGACAGCTTGGCCTATGACAATGAAACGATGCCATGGGTCGTCTTCACCGATCCCCAAGTTGCGGGCGTTGGCCTCAGCGAGGCGGCTGCAATATTGCGGGGATTTGCGGTCAAGACTTCGATCGCGCCGCTCGATCAGGTGCCGCGTGCACTGGCCGCTCGCGATACGCGGGGATTGATCAAGCTTGTCGCGGACAGGGAAACCGACCTTCTGCTGGGCGGGCAGATTCTCGCGCCCGAGGGCGCCGACAGCATCCAGACTCTCGCGCTCGCCTTGAAGCATGGGATGACGGCTACCGAACTGGGCGAGACGATCTTTCCCTATCTGACCACGGTGGAGGGACTGAAGCTGGCAGCCCAGGGTTTTGGCAAGGACGTCGCCAAGCTCTCCTGCTGCGCAGGTTAAGCCGAACCGTAGGGATCGCCCAATTTCGTCACCGGCATGGAGGAACCTTTAGCCGGGCCAGATTTGTTGCTCCCGGAAAGGACATTCTGCTGACCTGCCGCTTTTGAGACAGCCCTGCGGAACGAAGTTGATGCCGGCGATCATATCGACTTCGCCGCCAACCCGCCGGTAGGCCGGACAATCTGTCTCGCGCGGTGGAGGGATATACTGCCCGCGGAAAGCATCTGCCTGAGCGCAGGTTAGGTCTTCTCCTCGATCTCGGCTTCTTCGATCATGTCGATGACCGGGCACTCGGGCACGCCTTCGCCGGAGCATTGCTCGATGGTCAAGGACAGTAGCCCTTCCAGCCGCGCGAGATCGGCGATCTTGGTCCGGACCTGCTGCAGATGATGGGCGGCAATTTCCCGGACATCGGCGCAGCTGGCCATGCCGGGTCCACCGAGGCGGAGAATGGCGCGAACTTCGTCGGGCGTGAAACCGAGCTCGCGCGCGCGGCGGACGAAGGCAAGCGTGCGCACATGCCGCTCGTCATAGATGCGGTGCCCGCCCTCGGTCCGGTCTGGTGGGGCGATAATCCCGACCCGCTCGAAATAGCGGATCGTTTCCGCGTTCACTCCCGTACGGCGGGCGAGCTCGCCGCGAGTGAGGCGGCGTGTCGTTGCAGCGGTCATGACGATTCTCCTTGAACCTGTAATCGGTACAGGCGCTACATAGCCGCGAATACCCAGCTGCTTTCAAGCCTCACACGGCGCCGACCACTCGCTCGAAACCTATTTGACGCAGGTGTCGCCAGGCTGGCTCGTCAACCTGACCACGCGCTACTGAGCATTGCTGCTCTTGCTTTCCCTGAACGCGGCATAGCTGCCGTAGCTCGCCACCGCGAACGGTACGCAATAGGTGAGGCACGCCTTCCATAGAACCGGCCAGCTACCGTTCCACAAGGCGTCGCCCTGGTTGATAAGGTTGAGCAGCGTTCCAATGCCGAGCGCCACGATCAGCGATCTACGGACGGATGGGGGCGAGAAAGTCAGTCGGA
>DATMHG010000020.1:0-9881 GCA_035555035.1 Sphingomicrobium sp. | reverse complement strand
ATGCAGGCGGGCGTGCCGATCTGCATGGGCGGCGACGTCGGCGTCTTCACCCACGGCAAGAACTGGCTCGAGATGGAAGCGATGCAGCGCGCGGGGATGCCAGCGCCCGACGTGCTGATCGCCGCGACCTCGGGCAATGCCCGAATCTTCCACCTGGCTGACCGCGGCGAGGTCAAGCCGGGGCTGCTCGCCGACCTGGTCGCGGTCGTTGGCGACCCGACCCGCGACGTCTCGGCGGTGGAGCATGTGCGGCTGGTGATGAAGGGCGGACAGATCGTCAGGGGGCCTTAGTGGAACGACGGACCTTTCTCGGCGGCGGAGCAGCGCTGCTCGCCGCGACGGCAGCGCAGGCGCAGGACAAGCCCACGCCGTTCGCTGGCGACCCCAGTGCGCCCTTCTTTCCGCCCAAGGAGCGCTTCCCGCTGTGGCCGGGCAAGCCGCCCGGCGCGCTCGCCAGGCCGATCGTCCCCAACTGGACGATGAACAACCCGCCGCCGGGCCGCGAGCTGTGGATCCGCGGCGTGCCCTTCCCCGAAGTCCACGTCTACCGCCCCGCACGCGCTGACGGCTCCGCGCTGCTGATCCTTCCGGGTGGCGGGTACGAGTTTCTTTCGGTTCAGAACGAAGGCCTGGACCCGGCCGAGCGCTTCAACGCCGAGCGGACAACCGCGTTCGTGCTCACTTATCGGCTCCCCGTCGACGGCTGGTCGAACCGCAGCCAGGTCGCCTTGCAGGACGCGCAGCGGGCGATGCGGCTGATCCGCTCGCGCGCCGCCGATTTTCGGATCGATCCGGCGCGGCTCGGCGTGCTCGGCTTTTCCGCCGGCGGGCACCTCGCCGCCGATCTTGCCGTATCGCATACACAGCAGCTCCATGCGCCGATCGATGCCGCGGACGCATTGTCCGCGAAACCCGCTTTCATCGGGCTGATCTATCCCGTGGTCAGCCTCGACACGGCCATTTCGCACGGTGACTCCGCGCCCAACCTGCTCGGGCCCAATCCGCCGCCCGAGCTGGTCGCCGCGCGCTCGCCCGCGCTCCACGTCGCCAGGGACACGCCGCCGAGCTTCGTCGCGGCGGCGATGGACGACGGCTTCATCCAGCCGGAGAACAGCCTCTTGTGGGTGTCAGCCTGCCGCAACGCCGGCGCGCCGGTGGAGGCGCATTTCTTCGCCGACGGCGGCCACGGCTTCGGCCTGCACCTGCCCAAAGACCTGCCCGGTTCGCGCTGGCCCGATCTGTTCGCGCTGTGGATGCGCAAGCACGGCGGCTGATGATGGGCGGTGAGGTGTTCCGCGCCCCGTGAATCAATTCGGTCCCACGACCCAGGCTTTCGCCTAAGCTTGCTTCGCAATAAGATGCGCTTGGGGAGGATCGAAAAATGTTGTCCTTATGCCGGATTCCGTTCGGGATGGCAGCGGTCTTCGCGATCTGCGCACAAGCGGCCCCTGCCGCCGCGACGCCTCAGATGGCACGCTTTCGAACCATCAAGCTCAAGGATGCGCGTTCCATCTCCGAAGCGACAACGGTCAACTCGGCGATCGACGCGATGATGGCGGTGGCCGGCTCCTGCCATGCACACGGCCTCGAGGCGGCGCTAAGATGCGCCTGCAGCGCAACCGCCGATCTCGAGCGGCTGAAGGCCGTCTATCGTCAGACCGCGTTGAGGCATCCCGACTGGTACGAGGCGAATACGATCGTCTCATACCAAAACCCACAGAATGGCCATTTCATCTTGCTCAACTTTGCGGCTTTAACGGGAATGATCGGAGGATGCGAAAAGCGATAGCGGATCCTGTTTTTTACCGATTGACCGAAGCCATGCCGCGCTCAGGGTAGCGCGGGCCAGCCGCGGCGCCGGGCGGGAGAATATCGTCGAGCCGCTTCAGGTCTTCGGCCGTCAGCTTCACCTGCAGCGCGCCGATATTCTCGTCCAAATATTTGATGTGCCGCGTGCCGGGAATGGGGACGATGTCCTCGCCCTCAGCCAGTACCCAGGCGAGCGCCAGCTGCGCGGTCGTGCAGCCCTTCTCTTGCGCAAGGGCCCCGACCTCGCGCACCAGTTCGAGGTTCTTCGCGAAATTCTCGCCGCTGAAGCGCGGATGGTGCTTGCGGAAATCGTCCTCGGCGAAGTCTTCGGGCGACTTGATCTGGCCGGTCAGGAACCCGCGGCCCAGGGGCGAATAAGCGACATAGCCGATGCCGAGCTCGCGCACGGTCGGAAGCACCTCCGCCTCCGCGTCCCGGCTCCACAGCGACAACTCGGTCTGTACCGCCGTGATCGTGGTCACCGCAGCCGCGCGGCGGATCGTCCGCGGCGCCGCTTCGGACAGGCCGAGGAAGCGGATCTTCCCCTCCTCCTTCAGCCGCATCATCGCGCCCACGGTATCTTCGATCGGCACGTTGGGATCGACGCGGTGCTGGTAATAGAGGTCGATCACGTCGACGCCCAGGCGCCCCAGGCTGTTGTCGCACGCCGAGCGGACATATTCGGGATCGCCGTTCACCCCGAGGAACTCGCCCGCGGGTCCGCGCACGTTGCCGAACTTGGTCGCGAGGAACACTTCGTTCCGCCGGTCGCGGATCGCTTTGCCGACCAGCTCCTCGTTCCTGCCGACGCCGTACATGTCGGCGGTGTCGAGGAAGGTGACGCCGCGGTCGAGCGCGTGGTGGATGGTCGCGATCGACTCCTGCTCGTTGCCGGCGCCGTAGAACTCGCTCATGCCCATGCAGCCGAGTCCGATCGCCGAGACCTCGGGGCCATCGCGGCCGAGCCGCCTTTTGCCGACCTGGAACATCGTCATTCTCCCTTTTTGAGCCGCGAAGAGCAGCGTTTAGTCCATCACCGGCGGACCCGTGCCGCCGACCTGCTGCCCGCGCCGCATGAACAACAGCAGCGGCAGCACCGCGAACGTGACGATCATCATCAGCTTGAAGTCGTCGAGATAGGCGATGAACAGCGCCTGCTTAGTGATCAGCAGATTGAGGTAGGCGAGCGCGGCCGGACCCGCCACCGGGATCGCCGTCTGCAGAATCGTCGGGTCCGCGGTCGGGATCGTCTGCTGCGTGATCTGTGCCGCGAGGTCCGCATGGCTGACCTGAGTCAACCGCACCAGCTGGGTGCTGACGATCGAGATTCCGATCGAACCGCCGATATTGCGCGACAGGTTCAGCAGCGCGGCGCCGGTGGTTCGCATGCGCGGCGCAAGCGTCTCGAACGCGAGCGTCTGCAGCGGGACGAAAATCAGCCCGAGCCCGAGCCCCTGGACCACGCCGCTCATGATCACCGGCCGCGATGGCTGGTCGATCGCAAAGCCGGTCATCATGTGGAGTGAAATGCCCATCAGGACGACGCCGATGCCGACCAGCAGGCGTGCGTCGATCTTCCCGGTCGCGCGCCCCGCGATCAGCATCGAGATGAGAGTACCGATGCCTCGGGGCGCGGTGAGGAAGCCCGACTGCAGCACCGAATAGCCGTACAGGTTCTGCAACAGCGGCGGCAGCAGCGCGAGGCCCGCGAGCAGCAGGACGCCGGTCGCGGCCATGAACACCAGGCTCGTCGCGAAATTGCGATCCGTGAACAGCGCGCGCTCGAACAGCGGGTGCTTCGACGTCACCATGTGAACCACGAACATCCACGACGCGGCGATGGCGAGCCCGAGCTCGATCCGGATCTCCCAGCTCGACAGCCAGTCGTTCTGCTCGCCGCGATCGAGGAACAGCTGCATCCCTGCCAGCGCCACCGCCAGCAGAGCGAAGCCGAACATGTCGAAGTTGCGCCGGTGCGTCTCCGTCTTGGGCATGAAGCGCATCATGATCAGAGTGCACAGGATGCCGACCGGCAGGTTGACGAGGAACACCCACCGCCAATTGTAATTGTCGGTGAGCCAGCCGCCGAGCACCGGCCCGAGGATCGGGCCGATCATCACGCCGCCGCCGAACAAAGCCATTGCCTGGCCGTGCTTCTCGCGCGGGTTGATGTCGAACAGCGTCGCCTGGGCAAGCGGAACGATGAACGCCCCGCTGACGCCCTGGAACGCGCGGAAAATCACCATCTCGGTCAGGGACGTCGCGGTCGCGCACAGCACCGAGGCGACCGTGAAGCACACGACGGAGATCAGCAGCAGGCGCTTGCGCCCGGTCCGATCGGCGAGCCAGCCGCTGATCGGCAGGGCGATGGCCGACGCAACGATATAGCTCGTCAGCACCCAGTTGATCTGGTCCTGGGACGCGCTGAGGTCCGCCTGCATGTGCGGCAGCGCGACGTTGGCGATCGTCGTGTCCAGCACCTGCAGGAGCACGGCCATCATCACCCCGACCGTGACGATCAGCCGCTGACCTGCAGGGAGCGGGTGCGTTGCGACGGATGCCGAATGTTCCTCGGCCATGCGCGAGCTATTTCCCGTCGAGGTACACGGTTGCGTCGACGGACAGGCCGGCGATCATCGGCTTCGAAGCTGTTCCCTTGAAGTAGATTCGAACCGGAACGCGCTGGGTCACCTTGACCCAGTTGCCGTTCGCGTTCTGCGCCGGAAGCAGCGAGAATTCGCTTCCGGTGCCCGCGCCGATGCTCTGGACATAAGCGTCGAACTTCTGGCCGCCGTAGGCGTCGACCTTGACCGACGCCGCCTGGCCGGGATGCATCCGGCCGACGTCTTTCTCCTTGAAGTTGGCCTCGACCCACGCAAACGTGCTGTGGACGAGCGACACCATGCCGATGCCTTCGACCGCCATCTGGCCGATCTGGAGCTTGTCCGCATTCTCGATCACGCCGTCCATCGTCGCGTAGATGCTGGTGCGCTGCAGATCGAGCTTCGCCTTGTCGACCGCGGCTTGCGCCTGCGCGACCTGCGGCTGGTCGCCGGGCGCGGCGACGGCCGCGTGCGCATTGGCTGCGCGAGCGCGAGCATCGGCAAGCTGAGTCTCGGCGGTCTTCACGTCGTTCAGCGCATCGTCGTAGTTCGCGCGGGTCGTGAAGCCCTGCCTCAGCAACGCCTGCTGCCGGCCGAGCGCGTTACGCTTGATCGCGAGATTGGCTTCGGCCCCGGAAATGTCACCGCTTGTGCCCGCGGCGGTAGTGCGCAGCACCTGCGTCTGCAGCTCGGCATTCGCAAGCGCCGCCTGGGCCTGCTCGAGCGCGACTCGATAAGGCTGCGGATCGATCCGGAACAACAGGTCGCCGCGCTTCACGCGCGCCCCGTTGCGGACGAACACCTGCACGACCTGTCCGTTCACTTGCGGGCTGACCGAGACGATGTCCTGCTTCACCTGCGCGTCGTCGGTCGAGACGCTGCCGCCGCTCGTCAAATAGTAATAGATTCCGCCGATCAGCAGCAGCGCCGGAACGATCAGCATCAGGATCGTCTTGAGCGAGCCTTTTTCCGCGATCTTCTTCGCCGGCGCGCGATCCAGCTCCGGAGCCTCGCGAGCTTCGGTACCGGTCAAGCGCTGCGTTGCCATCTTGTTCATTCGTTCGACGCCCTGTTCATAACCCCGGTCCGTCCGGCATTCTCGCGAACGCGGGCAAGGACTTGGCGGGTGATTTCAATATCTTTCGAGTCGATCCCCGAAAACGCATGCTCGACTAGCTCGGCACCGACGCCCTGGAGTTTGTCGATGAGCGGCTGTGCCTTTGCGGTGACGTGAAGGCGCCACGCGCGCCGGTCGCCGGGATCGCGGACTCGCTCGACGAGACCCGCCTCCTCGAGCCGGTCGACGATACGGCACAAGGTGATCGGCTCCAAGTCCAGCATGTCGGCCAGTTCCACCTGCCTCAGGCCCGGTGTGCGGGTCAGCTTGAACAGCACCTTCCACTGCGCACGAGTCACTCCGAGGCCGACGGCAAGGCGATCGAACGCCTTGCGCAACGCATGGGCGGTCTCGCCAATTTCAAAGGGAATGGTTTCCATCGTCCGCGAATATAGTAAGCGTACTTATATTAAGCAACGCCTAAACAACGCACCCGTTCCCCCAAGCTGCAGATTTCATGTTCGTTGACGCGCTCCGTTCCCCGACCTAACTCAAGCGCTCGAGCGGGCGTAGCTCAATGGCAGAGCAGAAGCTTCCCAAGCTTACGACGAGGGTTCGATTCCCTTCGCCCGCTCCAACCTCCTAAATCCCACCTTCGATCGGCTCGAACCCCGCCTGCCGCAAGCGCTGCGCGAGGTCTTCACCCGTCACGCGCGCCAGCTCCGCATCCTCCGACCGGATCACGAAATTTGCGCCGTAGCGGCCGTCCTTGAAAAACGGGTAGCTGCCGATCGCGACGCCCGGATGCGCCGCCTCGGTCTCACGCAGCAGGTCGGCGACATCGCTCTCCGCCGCCCGCGCGCCTACCGTCACCGACACCACCGGCCGGCCGCCCTCGAGCTTGCCGGTCAGCGCCTCGAGCATGCTCGCGGTGATGCCCGGCACCCCAGCCATGATGTAGACATTGCCCATCTTGATTCCCGGCGCGCCGGAGTAGGGATTGGCGAGTAGCTCCGCCCCTCCGGGCGTCCGCGCCATCCGCAGCCGCGCATCGGTCAGGCCGCCCGGTCGGTCGCGGTAATAATCTTCGAGGATTTGCCGAGCCTCGGGATGGACGATCACCGGGACCCCGAACGCGCCCGCAATCGCGTCGACGGTGATGTCGTCATGCGTCGGCCCGATGCCGCCGGTCGTGAACACATAATCGTGCGCGCTTCGAAGCGCGTTCACGGCCTCGCCGATGCGCTCGAGATCGTCCGGAACGACCCGCACCTCGGCAAGCCGGATACCCTGCTCATTGAGCCAGGTCGCGACCTGCGCGACATTCTTGTCCTGCGTACGGCCCGACAGGATCTCGTCGCCGATCACGACCAGCGCGGCGGTCCAAACGCGGCTCGCTTCCATGCCGCCCCCCTACCCTCCACTGCATAGAGCGCAACAGGCTTGCACAGGTGCGCTACAAGTGTAATACACGCTACAAATGTAGCTCATAGCACAGAAGGTTTCCGTATGCCGCTTTCCATTCTTGCGCTTGCCGCCGTTCAGAGCTTTGCCGCGGGCGTCCCTGCATTCGATCCGCGGCTTCACAAGAACGAGATCGCTGGACGCCCGGCGGAGGTGCTGGTGCTCGGGACGACGCACCTGTCGCAATTGCCGCGGCAGATCGATCCGAAGCTCCTTCAGCCGCTGCTCGATCGGCTCGCGCGGTTCAAGCCGGAGATCATCACCGTCGAGGGACTGTCGGGCGAAGAATGCGACACGCTCCAGCGCTTCAAGGCCGAGCACGGCGCCGACACTTGGCAAGGCTATTGCTTCGATACGGCAGACATCGAGAAAGCCACCGGGCTTTCGGTCCCGGCGGCCATGGCCGAAGCGGATCGCACGCTCTCCGCGTGGCCTGCATCGCCCACTCCGGCGCAGCGGCGACACCTCGCAATGCTGTTCATTGCCGCGAATGACCGCGGGTCGGCCATGGTCCAATGGCTCCGGCTTGCCGAGGCGGAGCGGCGCTCTGGTGACGGTTTGACGGACGCGATGGTCGAAATTCTGGAGCGCAAGGGCAAGAAGCTGAACGAGAATTACGCCATTGCCGCTGCGCTCGCCGCACAGCTTGGCCTCGAGCGCATCTATGAGGTCGACGATCACACCGCCGATACGGCTCTCGATCAGAACAGCCCCGAAGGGCGCGCCTATGGCGCCGCGATCCAGAGCGCATGGAATGCAAAGCCGCCTCCCGCCGTCCGCAAGAAGGAGGACCAGCTCGAAGCCAATCTTCGCACGGGCGAGGACGTGCTGGCTCTGTATCGGCTCATGAACGACGCCGAGAGCCAGCGAGCGACGATCGCCTCCGACATGGGCCGCACTGTCAGCTCTCCGAGCGCGCAGCCCTACGGCCGCCAATATGTCGCGTGGTGGGAGACCCGCAATCTGCGCATCGCCGCGAACATCCGCTCGACGCTCCAGTCCAATCCGCAGGCACGCGTGCTGTCGATCATCGGCGCCACCCACAAAGGCTATTTGGACGCCTATCTGAACATGATGCAGGACGTCCGGATCGTCGACGCGGAGCAGTTTCTGAAGTGAGCGGCGCCGAAACCTATGCTCACCTGGCGAGCGCCGCGTTGCGCCGCTGGAGCTTCTCTGCGGGCCAGATTTCGGCGCTATTGTAATAAGCCTCGACCGCCAGCGCCCCCTCCGGCAGCCGCACCCACGGCAGCTTGGATCGGGTGTAGATGTGGATGTCGGGCGGAAGCGCCCCGGGATCATCGAGAGTGCCGACCCGAAGGAACCTGATCTTGTCGCCCGCGCCGCCATAATTGCTCCACAGGGCGACGTGGCACTTAGGGCAGCGCCAGATCTGCTGCCCTTTTCCGCTCTCGCTCGGCGTGAGGACCGGCTCCGGCTCTCCCTTCGCCGGCACGACGCGTTCTGGTTCATACAAGGCGTTGATCGCGAACGCGCTGCCGGTCTCGGTCTGGCAGCTGGTGCAGTGGCAGCAGTGGACGAACATCGGCTCGCCCTCGACGCGGTAGCGAACCTCGCCGCAGGCGCAGCCGCCCTCGAGCGTGTTGCTGGTCATCGCGCGTCCCAATGCCTATCTAGCGAGCATGACTCAATACATCACGGTGGCTTCCGACGACCGGCTCGAAGTCCGCAACGGCGTGATCAAGCTGCATGGGCCCGACGCGTTCGAAGGCATGCGCCGCGCGGGCCGGCTCGCCGCCGAGATCCTCGATGCGCTGGTGCCGCAAGTGGTGCCCGGAGTCTCGACCCAGGAGCTCGACGACATCGTCTACAAGATGACGCTGGAGGCCGGCGGCGTCCCCGCGACGCTCGGCTATCGCGGCTATACCAAGAGCTGCTGCATCTCGATCAACCATGTCGTTTGCCACGGCATCCCGAGCGAGCGCACGCTCAAGGACGGCGACATCGTCAATATCGATGTGACCCCGATCCTCGACGGCTGGCACGGCGACACCAGCCGCATGTATTTGGTCGGCAACGTCGGCATCAAGCCGCGCAAGCTGGTCGACGTCACCTACGAATGCCTGGTGCTCGGCCTCGAGCAGGCAAAGCCCGGCAACCACCTCGGCGACATCGCGAACGCCATCCAGCGCCACGCCGAGGCGCAGCGCTACAGCGTCGTGCGCGACTTCTGCGGCCACGGCGTCGGCCGCCTGTTCCACGACAGCCCCGAGGTCATCCACGCCGGCCGCCCCGGCACCGGCCCAGAGCTCAAGCCTGGAATGATCTTCACCGTCGAACCGATGATCAACATCGGCCGCCCCGACGTGAAGGTGCTCGACGACGGCTGGACCGCCGTCACCCGCGACCGCTCGCTCTCGGCACAGTTCGAGCATTCGATCGGGATCACTGAGACAGGCTGCGAAATCTTCACGAAGAGCCCGGGCGGCTTCGACAAGCCGCCGTACTGAGCCGCTCAGCTCAGCGCTTTCATCCACTCCGCCATCGCGTCGAGCGCCTCCGCCTCCGCTTCCGCGGGGGTGCGCCCGCTCTTCGCCGGCACCTTGAGGCTGTGATCAGCGTCGGCGATCACGTGAAGCTTCGCGCGGGCGCCCAGGCCTGCAATGACGGGCCTGAGCAGCTCCATCTCCGCAAGAGCATCCCGCGCTCCGGACACGAACAGCATCGGCACTTCGATCCGCGAAAGATGCTCGGCACGTTCGATGCCAGGCTTCCCGGCAGGGTGCAGCGGGAAGCCGAGGAAGGCGAGCCCGCGCACACCGGGCAGCGGCGAGTCCGCCTGGGCCTGCGAAGTCATTCTTCCACCGAACGATCGTCCGCCGGCGAACAGCGGCAGGTCGGGCGCGATCTTCACGGCCTCCGTGACGGCTGCGCGCACGGCCGCATGCGCGATCCTCGGCGGGTCCGGGCGCTTCGACCCCCTCTCC
>DATMHG010000019.1:0-13866 GCA_035555035.1 Sphingomicrobium sp. | reverse complement strand
GCGAACCCGCGTCGAAGTCGCCGTTCCAGCCTGAATGACGAGCGCGCCGCCCGACCGGGTGACGAGCTCGCTCGCATCATGGCTGGAAGCATGATGCGCATGGCCCGCCAGCAGCAGGTCGACGCCGGCCTGTTCGATCGCATCGAGCGCGAGCTCCTGACGTCCGACGGCTCGCTCCACCTCTTCGCCGACCGGCACCGCATAGAGCGGATGGTGTGTGACCAGGACCCGTGTCGCCTCGGGATCGGTGCGCGAAAATGTTTCGCGAATGAAAGCGACCTGCTCCTCGCTGATCCGCCCGTCCTTGAACGTCAGCGAACGCGCGGTGTTGATTCCGAGCACCGCGACCCCCCGAAGCTCGATGAAGGGGCAAAGCGTCTCGTCGATGTAGCGGCGATAGCGCGTCAGCGGAGACAGGAACCTGCGCAGGACGTCGTAGAGTGGCACATCGTGATTACCGGGGACGCCGAGCACTTCGTGCCCGGAATCGCGCAGCCGCTCCAGGAAGCTGCAGGCTTCCCTGAACTGCTCGGTCTTCGCGCGCTGGGTGAAGTCGCCGCTGATGACGACGAGGTCGGGCTTGAGCTCATCAACGCTGCGCTCGACCGCTTCGACCAGCGCGTCGTCATGCGCGCCGAAGTGCAGATCCGAGAGATGGACGAGGCGAGCCATGCCGATTCAACCATGTCATGCTGAACTTGTTTCAGAAATTCCTCCCCGAACGGGAAGGTGGCAGACCGCAGGTCTGACGGAGGGGCACCGGAGGCCTGCACGCCGCCCCCTCCACCAGCTAACGCTGGTCCCCCTCCCCGTTCCGGGGAGGATTTAGAAGTTCATGAAGATCAGCAGCTTCACGTCGACGCCGAAGCCTTCGGCCCGTTTCTGCTCGATGAAGTTCGGAATGTCTGCGCGGGGCACGAGGTGGACGTTGATGTCCTCATTCTCGTCTCCCCCGCCCTCGCCGATCTTGCTCACCCCATGCGCACGCACCAGAGTGAAGCTCTCGGAGAGCATGCCCGGCGATGCATAGAACTCGCCCAGCCGTTCGATGCTCTCGGCGGTGAATCCGGTCTCCTCCTCCAGCTCCTCGATCGCCGTGCTTTCCGGCGTGGCAGTCGGGTCTAGGTCGCCGACGAGGCCGGCGGGAAGCTCCAGGCAGCGGCAGTCCGGCGGCACGCGCGGCTGATCGATCAGGATCACCTTCCCCTCATATTCGGCGAGGATCACCACCGCGGTGATGTCGTTCGCGCGGCTCGCATACTCCCATTTGTCCCGCTTCAAGGCGCACACGTACTTGCCCGCCCACATCAGTTCGGGCGGCGGAAGATCGTCGAGGTTCATAGTTCGATCAGCTTGTCCGGGATCTCGTTACGATCCGTCGCTGACCGCGGGAAATGTTCGGCAAGCACCGCGCCGACTTGGCTGATCGCCGCGCAGATGCCGTCGGCCGGCCGGCCCTGACGAACGTCGGCGATCAGCGCGTGCATGGCCTCGCCCCAGGTGTGGTCGTCGGTGACCTTGAGGATCGCCTCATCGGCGACGATCTCCGCGCGTCTTTCCGCCATCGACAAATAGATCAGGATGCCCGTCTTGCCGGCTGTGCGCCCCGCCGCCGCGGCCTGGAAAATGGCGATCGCTCGGCGCCGCACGCGGCGATGCTTCGTCGCGCCGGGCGTGAGCGCGATCCGCAACGGCATCCATTTGAGGACCAGCAGCGCCACGGTGAACGCCAGCGCGGCGAAGAACATCACCAGCGTGAGCAATTGGCTCATGGTCGGATCGGGCGACCAGCCGCCGAACAGGAAGTCGTACCACCAGACGAGCGCGGTCGGCCGCCATGCCGCCCAGGCAAGCACCGCGAACAGGGGCACCAGCGCCCAGTGCAGACCGACATCGTGATAAGCGTCGCTGATCGGCGTCGCGACCGCGACGATCTCGCCTGACGACTTTGATTCCGCGGAGGCAATCGCTGCGGCGACTTTCTCGCGATCGGCTTGAGAGAGCTGAAGCATTACCAGCTTCCCCCGGCCCCGCCGCCGCCGAACCCTCCGCCGCCGAAGCCCCCAAAGCCTCCACCGGCGCCGCCGCCGAAGCCTCCGCCGCCCCAACTGCCGCCGCCCCAGGGTGACCCCCGAGAGCCGCGGCCGAGCGCATTCAGGCCCCACAGGACGACCCATGGGCTGATGCCGCCGGAGCGCGTGCGATACCTGCGCCCCGCACCTCGACGGAAGTGCGACAGAACTACGAAGCCGATCACGAAAAACCAAAATATGACCGGAAGCGGATTGCCGCCGGAATGCTGCCGCCGCTGCTGCGTCTGCTGAGCGGCCGCCACATTTTTCGCAGCCTCGTCCGGCGGGAGCGACATCTGCTTGATGATTGCGTCGGCGCCCGCTTCGATGCCGCCGCCGTAATCGGGCGGCTTCTGTTTGAAGTGCGGCAGGATGTCTTCGCGAATGATCACGCCCGACATCGCGTCGGTCATGAAAGCGCCGGCGCCGTAACCAGTGGCGATCCACACCTTGCGCTCGTTGGGTGCAACCAGCAAGAGAACGCCGTCGTCCTTGCCCTTCTGGCCCAGTCCCCATGCGCGCCCGAGGCGATAGGCGTAGTCCTCGATGGGATAGCCCTCAAGGCTCTTGACCGTCGCAATCGCAAACGCCCGTCCCGACTGGGCATAGAGCGCCTGAGCTTTCGATGTCAGGTCTGCCTGCTGCTCCGGAGTTAAAATCCCGGCCTGGTCGACGACCGGCGATCCATTGTTCGCAGGGAATGTCTGCGGCCAAGCCGGCGTGGCCAGTGCGAAGAACGCCAGCGCGACGGCCCAGATTATCACCCCCGCGAAGGCGGGGGCCCAGAACCTCTTCGACTGGGTTCCCGCTTCCGCGGGAATGACGAACATATCAGCCGCCAGTATTGAAAGTGACTGTCGGCGCCTGCTGCGCGCCCGCCGCCGCCTCGAACGGCACCTTCGGCTTGGCGCCGTAGAAGATCTTGGCGCCGATCGCGTCGGGGAAGGTGCGAATCGTCGTGTTATATTCCTGCACAGCGCTGTTATAATCGCGGCGCGATGCATTGATCCGGTTCTCCGTGCCCTCGAGCTGATCCTGCAACGCCAGGAAATTCTGGTTGGACTTGAGGTCCGGATAAGCCTCGAACGTCGCCAGGAGCCGTCCAAGCGAGCCGCCGAGCTGGTTCTGCGCATTCTGGAACGCCTGGACCTTTCCGGGATCGGTCAGGTCGTTCGCATTGAGCTGGATGCTGGTCGCTTTCGCCCGCGCCTCGGTCACCTGCGTCAGCACGGTCTTTTCCTGCTGCGCATAGCCCTTCACGGTGTTGACGAGGTTCGGGATCAAGTCGGCGCGCCGCTGATAATCCGCCTGGAGATTGCCCCAAGCAGCATTGACCTTCTCGTCCTCGGTCGGGACGGCATTGATGCCGCAGGCTGACAGGCCGATCGCCATGGCCGGTGCAAGAAGTCCGAAACGGCGAAGTGCGGTCATCGTCTGTCCCCTCTGATACGTCGCGTGGGGCGCATAAGTAGATGCACGGCTGTTCCGGTTCAAGATGCTGTCATACGACAGCAACACAGCTGCTGCGTCCGCTGGGAAACTGCAGTAATGGGGCGCGTCTCGCAGGAGGGGGCCGCTCATGCTCAAGGACTTTCGCGCATTCATCGCCAAGGGAAACGTGCTCGATCTCGCCGTCGCCGTGATCATCGGCGCGGCCTTCGCCAAGATCGTCACCAGCCTGACCGACGACATCATCATGCCGATCGTCGGCAAAATCTTCGGCGGGCTCGATTTCTCCAGCCAATTCCTCCTCATGGGTCCCGTACCCGCCGATTATCATGGATCGATGAAAGACTACGCCGCGCTCAAGAAGGCCGGCGCGCCGGTCCTCGGCTGGGGCGCATTCGTGACCGAAATCGTCAGCTTCCTGATCCTCGCGTTCATCATCTTCCTGATGGTCCGCTGGGCGACCAAGATCATGAAGAAGCCCGAAGCCGCGGCGGCCGGGCCGACGGAGGTCGAGCTGCTGACCGAGATCAGGGACGAGCTGAGAAGGCGCCCCTGAACGTCATGCTGAACTTGTTTCAGCATCCATTCGGGAGGCGCGCAGCAACCTTCACGAAGATGGATCCTGAAACGAGTTCAGGATGACGAGCTGAGGCTCGTCATCCTGGCATGCCGCTGTAACCGGCCGCGCTGCGCAGCGCGTTGCCGTCCATCAGGTAGCCGTCGCTCACTACCTGGTCGACGTGACGCAGGTCGCCAATGTTCTTCTCCGGATCGCCATCGACGAGCAGCAGGTCCGCCTCCTTGCCTACCGCGATCGAGCCGGTTCGATTGGCTGCTTTCACATTCCGCGCGGGGTTGATGGTTGCCGTCGCCAGCGCTTCGGCGGGAGTGAGGCCGCCCTTCACATAAAGCTCCAGCTCGCGCACCAGTTCGTATCCGTATCCATCGGTGCCCGCGACGATCGGCACGCCGGCATGGAAGAGCTTGACGACATATTGGCCCATATGATCGACGCTCGCCTGCGCATCGGCGCGGGTCATTCCCGGCAGGTAAGGAATATGGCCGCTCTTGAATCCGCGCTCGACGATCGCGGGTACCGTTCCCATGAACGGCGCGTAGGCAGGCGCCGGCTTGCCTGCATCGGCCAACAGCACGCCCTCGACGACCACCAAGGTCGGATCGAGCACGATGTGCCTCTTCGCCATGGTCGCGATCACCGTCTTCATCGGCTCCGCGTCGAGATTCACATCCTTGAAATACTTGCCCGGCCCGAGCATCCGCATGGTCGTGTTGGCCTTGTCGACGACCTCCTGCGGCATCGCCTGCATGGTCGCGAAATAGATATGGGTGATCTCGTCGTAGCCGGCGTTGATCGCATCCATAGTCCGCATTCCCGCGGGGATGTGGCCGTGCACGTGAAGCCCGAGCTGGTGGGCGAGCTTCGCGCCCGGCGCGATCCACTCCGGCTTCATCGAGGTATAGAATTTCACCGCGGTCAGATGATTGGCCGCGATCTTGCGCACCGCGGCCAGGGTCTCGTCGAGGCTGGTGACGGCGAGGCTGCCCTGGGCGACGAGGGGCCCTTTCTGGTCGACGATCACCGAATCCCAGCATTCGGGCGCAAGGAGCTTGCCGGCATTCCGGCGCTCGCGTTGCGAAACTTCGAGCTCGATCGGCCCGCCCGGATTCCGGCATGACGTGACGCCGAGCGCCAGCTCGCTGACCGTCTGGAAATCGTCGCCGACATGCATGTGGCTGTCCCAAAGGCCGGGCACGAGCGTCTTGCCTTTGCCGTCGATCTTGCGCGTGCCGGCCGGAAGCTTCGCCGGAGCCGCTGCGCCCACCGAAACGATCTTGCCGCCGCTCGTCAGCACGTAGCGATGCTCGAGGAAGCGTTCGTGATCGGCGTCGTACATCTTGACGTTGCTGAACAGCACCGGCCGTTTGGCATCGGCGGTCAGGAATTTGGCCGCGATCGCAGGCGCCATCGCAGCGATCGCTGCATCCTGGGCAGCCTGCATCTTCTCCGCATTGCCTTCGTAACCGGCGGGCAGGAGATTGAGGCCGGCCAGCTGCCCGAAGAACTTGCCATTCTCGACCCAGACCGGCTGCGGCGACTGGCCAACGCCCTTCACCATGATCAGGTCGACCGTCTTCTTCCCTTGCGGGCCGTCGACCTCGAGCGAAGTCACCTTGTCGAAGTCCGCTCGCCCGGACGGGAGCAATGTGAGTCCCGCGTTGCCTGCCGACATCAGCCGATCGATTTCGGGCGCCGTGGTGAGGAAAGGACCACCCTGCGCGAGATAGTAAGCCGGTGCGGAATAAGCGGTGTTGCCCTCGTCGACCGGGCTTCTCCACGAGGCCGTGCCGTTCACGATCCCAAACGTCTCGGCGGCGTCTCCGCTCGGCGTGACGCCGCGGATCGCGACGTCTGCCGGCATTCCGTCCGCGCCGAGCCGCATCGTCTCGTCCGTTTCGAATGTCAGCCCGCGAAGCAGGATCGATTCACGAAAGGCGAGACGCCCGTCGGGCATGGTCCACATATATTCGTCGCCGTGCTTTCCAGCAGTCGAGACGACGACGAAATGCGCCGCATTCGCCGGCGGCACGAGCAGCTGCTCCTTCGGGGTTGGCGCGGCGAAGCCCGCCGAAGCACAGGTCGCGAGAATGGCGGCAAGAACGGAGCGGCGCATCGATGATCCCCCAAAATGGATCAGGGATCGTGGGCTTGGAAACGGCAATGCGCAACTGCCGCCTCGACGGAGTGGCCCGCGCCCTACAGACGGATCAGGGTCTCCGGGATCTTGTTCGAGGCAGGGCCAACGTCCCAATGGACCTGCCGCCCGATCGGATGCGGCGCAGGGCCGTCCTCGCTGTTGTTCGTCAGGATGTCGCCATCGGTGATAACGGTGAAGCGACCCTGCGCGCGCGAGACCATGCTGGTCTTCGTGTCGTTCATGCCGGCGGCAGCCATGCGTCCCATCAGCGGACCGGCGCCGCCAGTCAGTGCGGGCGCCGTCACCAACACGCTGCCGTCGCTCCTGCGGCGGATGGCGATGAACGGCAGGAGCAGGTCGTTGTCGGGAAGCGCCGGGAAGATGAAGTCCTGCGTCGCTCGTCCGTCCATGTGATAGTTGACGTCAAACACGCCGTTTCCGCGGTAAACCACCGATCGCCACCCCGCGAATTTCATCATCTTCGCCGCGAATGCGCGGTTGGACTCGTCATCGAGTCCCGGAAGCCCGAACATCTTCGCCGCTTCCTCTGCCTGTCTTTTGGAGCGGGCTGCCGTCTCCGCCGCCGTTTTCTCGAACTGCTGTTTCTGAGCCGCGATTTCTGCGGGCGTGCAGGGTCGTTGCTTCGGCACCGTGATGATCGGCGGAGCGACTGGCGGCGGGACAAGTGGCAATGACCCGCTGCCGGTCTGGCGAACGAAACAATGAGCCTGATCATCACTCCATTTGCGCGGAGTTCCTGCATCCGTGGGAATCTGCAGCACGATCTCGCCGCGATAGTCGAGGCTGAAGCTGCCGTCCTTGCGGAGCGTGAGGTCCGAGTTGAACTTGCCTGGTCCCCAAAGACAGCCGGTGAGAAGCAGCGGCGCCGCAACCGCGAACAGACGCTTGGTCCACTGACGCATAAGAAGAGCCCCCCTAAGCGGGAGCGTAGCCGAGGATCTTTTCAGCGCAAAGACGCGTCATTGCGAGCGTAGCGAAGCAATCCAGTGTTTCTCTGGATTGCCGCGGCGCCTTCGGTGCCTCGCAATGACCGACAGGTGGGGGACTTCTGTTGCCCGGCGTCCCCCGTGCCGCTGGAATCCCCTTCTGTTGCCCGGTGGGGTCCAACCGCGCTTTAGCTTTGTAACTTCAGTCCGTTAGGACGTCAGTTACGCAGCAAGAGCGAGCGCCTCGTTATCGTTGGCACTTGTGTGAATGAGCCGTTGCGGTGGCTCAATCCGATCGGCAATCGGGCCTTTATTGCACTCGTCGATCCTATTTCGCCCCCATCAACAGCCCCGTTCTGCGACGGGGTTGATGGTGGAGGCGCCGGGGTACTGCCCCCCGGGTCCGAAGTGCCTATTCCACCCAACCATCTACCGACATAGCCGGCGAACCGGCACCGACTTAAATAGGGAATTTTGCCTTCAATCTCAAGGTTTGGCCTGTTATGGCAGGGCTGGAACCGAGCTTGTTGGGGAACGCAAACTCATGAAAAAACTCGTTTTTGTCGTAACCGGAATAACTGCTTTCGGGCTTGTTGCGTGCAGCAGCAACAACCAGGACGCCGTCAACAATGCGGAGCTGAATCAGCCGCAGGCGGACAATCTGAATGAGCTTTCGACCAGCGCTGCAAACGACGCCGAAGCCGCGGCGCTCGGCAATCAGCAGGCTGAGCTCAACGCCGAGAATGCCGCGGCCGAGGACAATGTGACGAATCCGACCGACGCGCAGGAGCAGAACGTCAGCGGAATGTAAGCGCCGGTCGCTTTGCGAACGAGCCGCTCGGGCATCCGTCCCGGGCGGCTTTTTCTTTGCGTGAGCCGCGCCTAGGTGCGCCGGATGGCCGACGAGGCAATCCCCGCCGCAACCTTGATCCTGGTGCGCGATCGCACCCACGGGCCAGCCGAGCTGCTGATGGTCGAACGCGCCGAAGGAATGGCCTTCGCCGCGGGCGCACTCGTTTTCCCGGGGGGCCGGATCGACGCGGCGGACCGCAAGTTCGCTGAGGAGCTCGACCTCGATCCGCATGCGGTTGCCGCCATTCGCGAGACCATCGAGGAAACGGCCGTGCCGGTCGGGCTCGCTCCCATTCCGGATCGGGAGACGGCTGCGCGCCTCCAGCAAGAGCTGGTCGCCGACATGCCGTTCGCTACGGCTCTGGCAGAGGCAGGCTGCCGGATTGATTCAGCCACGCTGACGCCGTTCGCTCGCTGGGTCCCGAAGTTCCATGCTGTCCGCCGCTTCGACACCCTGTTCTTCGTTGCCGAGGGGCCGGAGGGAGATTGGGAGCCACGGGTGATCGAACGGGAATGCGCGGGTGCGTTCTGGCTTACCGCCGCGGAGGTGCTGGAACGCGATCGGCGCGGCGAAGCGCGGCTGATCTTTCCGACGCGTCGGACCCTAGAGCGGCTCGCCCAGCACTGCAGCTTCGACGAAATCCGCGCCGACGCTCTAGCTCACGCGATCGAGCCGGTAACGCCGTGGGTCGAGGAACGGGACGGGGAAAGGTTCATCACCATCCCTTCCCACCTCGGATTTCCGGTCACCGAGGAACGGCTCGACGGCCTGTGGAGAGGATGAGTCCGCCGAGTCGCGGGCACAGCAAACGAAAAAGGGGACCCGCGGTCGCGGATCCCCTTCTCGGCTTCGAGCCCTCTGAAGCTTATTTCAGATGGTTCGAAAGGTGCTTGTTCATCTCGAACATGCTGACTCGGTCCTTGCCCCCAAAGACCTTCTTCAGCTTGTCGTCAGCCATGATTTCCCTCTTGTTCTGAGGGTTTTGCAGGTTGTTCTTGCGAATGTGGTCCCACACCTTCGAAACGACCTGACTGCGCGGAAGCGGCGCGCTTCCGGTGATTGCCGCGAGATCCGACGAAGGGGTGACCGGGCGAGCGAGGCCGCCCCCTGCTTTACGACTGCCTTGTGCCATCATGGCCCTCCTGTTGTTCCTGCCTCAGGATAGAGCGCAAACCCAAGTCGTTTGCAATGCTGTTGCAGAGAGAAAATCAGCGATTTTCGCTCGTGAACGGAACCACCTTGTTCCGAGCGTCATGGCCGATGTCGGCGCGGCCGCCATAATGAATGCCCGAACGGCCGCACCAGTCGCGCACGATCGCCTCTTCATCGCTGCCGAATTCGACGTCATTGGGAAGGATGTCGCCTACCCGCCCGAGCCTCAGCCGGGCAGCTTTCCGGATGTTCGGCGAGGCGGTCACATGAAACATCGTCCGATCAATGCTGTAGAGATGTTCGCTCACTTCCTCGATGAGCAGATCAACGCCCGCAAAGTCCGGCTCGAGCGGCGTCCCGAGGAGGTTCGACAGCACCGTGAGGTTGAACGCCATCGCTGGCGTCTGGAGCTTTGCTTCGAGCGCTGAAGCGTCGCGCCGGACGATCCAGTCGAGCGCACGATGCACTGCCGCCGTGCCATTCTCCAAGCCATGATCGCCGCGGAGCGCATCCTGCGGCATCGGCCCCCAGGCAACGTTCAACCCGGCCTTGTGCATCCCCCCGAGCAGGAATCCCGCATCGCTGTACCCGATGTAAAGCTTCCCGCGAGCGGCGGCAGGCAGGTCGGCAAGCGCAGCTTCCGCGATCCGGTTCGATCCATAACCGCCCCGCGCGAACCATACCGCGTCGGCGGATGGATCCGCCATGACCTCGCGCAACGCCCGGAGCCGCGCCTCGTCGGGGCCGGCGAAATGGCCGTCCGAGAGGAAACACTGCGGATGAATGAACAGCTCACAGTCGCCGCGTCCGGCAGCAATTGCGTGCACCGCGTCGGCCGCGTCGCGCTTGAGAGGACAGCTTGGAGCAACGACGGCGATGCGCATCCTCAGGCGCTCTCCACCGCATAATCGTCGCCGTAGAACTTGCTCGTCGTGCGCGTGTGGAACGTGATGGCCTTGATCGGCTCGTATTTGGGCTCGCCGAGGCCGGGCAGCACCTCGAGAATTTCCTCCTCCCACAGATAGACGTTGGTCGGGAACGAGACGCGCGTGCTCGTGAGGTGCGAGCCGTCGCTCGGCTTGCCGACGCGATGTGTCGTCGAGGGGAGGCGGTCATTGGACAGGCGCTGCATGTAGTCGCCGGTGTTGATGATGATCGAGCCCGGCGGTGCGCGCATCCGCACCCACTTGTTCGAACGGTGATTCCAGACCTGCAGGCCGTCGGTCCGCGTGGCGGGCAGGATGGTGAACAGGTCGACGTCCTCGTGGCCGAGCAGGCGCGCGGCGCCGGATTGGTCCTGCTCGTCAGACATCGGCGGATAGTAGTTGAGGCGCAGGCCGAAGTTGGTGCCGGTGAGCTTGGCGTCGAGCAGGTGCGGATCGACGCCGAGACCCATCAGCATCGCCTGGGCGATCGGCTTGAACAGTTGCTCATGGGCAAGGACGAGGCGGCGGAACCGGGGCTCGTACTTGGCATCGGGCCAATAGTCTTCGGCGCGGAACGGCGCCTGCTCGCGCCGTTGCGGGACGTCGAACGCGCGGCGGCACCAGACCCACCCTTCGACCAGGTCGGGATGGATGTCGCTGGTCTCCTCGAGCGGGAAGTAGCCCTGGTTGACCGAGCCGTGGCGCTGCCCCCGGAAGTGCAGCTTTTCATCGAGCGGCGTGGAGGTGAACAGGTCGCGCGTCGTATCCTCGATGTCGTCGTAGAGGGCCTGATCGACGCCGTGCCCGGTCAGCACCGCGAAGCCGATCTCGTGCAGCGCCTGGCCGAACGCTTTGGCGAACCGCGCCTTGTCCGCCGCTCCGCCGCGCAGGAACGGCTCGAAATCGAGCGTCGCGATGCGATACTCCTCATCGAACTCGTCGGTCGGATGTTCGGCCAGGCGGTAGGTGTGGGCCTTTCGGACCTGGTCGTATTTCTCGAACTTGCGATTGAGGGCGTCGATGTCGCTCATGCGAGAAGCTCCGCCGTAGCGCCCTCCGCCTTGTGCTCGCGCCTGCCCTTCCATGCCGCATGCGCCATTACGGCCGCCGCATAGAGCACGACGAGGATCACCAGCCAGCGGAGCATCGCGAGGTCCATCCCTTTCACGATGTAAGCTGCGACAAGGACCGCTGGGACGCCCCCTACCGCGAGGCCAACCACGACCCTCAGGTCCATCCGGCCCATCTGGATGTGACGCACGCAGGCCCCTGCGCCCATCACCGCCGCACCTGCAGCCATGATCGGAAAGACCAGCCTCGGGTTCATGCCCATCAGGCTCAGAGTCACCAAGGTCGGCGCATAGTTGCCGACGCCGAAGTTCAGAAGCACGCCGAACCCGAAATTGGCGGCGATCGCGAGAATGGTCAGCCCCATCGGCAGCGCCGCCGCGGTACCTCCGCCGGGCATCAGGTTCAGGTTGGTCGCCGCATAGGCCATCGCCGCAAGAACGAGGCCGATCGCGACCACGGCCTGAATGATCCACACGCGTGCCTTCGCGACGAGCGGCGCACCGACCAGGCCGCCCAGCAAGACTGCGAGCGCGCAGCCGAACAGCAAAACGGGGTCCACCTTCACGCCCAGCAAGATAAGAAAGATGACGCTCTCCGCCATCGCGGGCGCGGTCAAACCAACGACCATGGTCGGCGGAATGAGCCGGTCCGGCACCATGCGGCGGAACTTCAGCCAAGCGGTGGTCGGCGCGAACGAGCCGATGCCGAGCGTGTCGAAGAAGCTGACCACTGCGCCGAGCAACAAGGATTCGATAGCCGGCTTTGCCCGCGCCGCAATCGCGGCCCGCACGAGGAAGAACGTGAAGAACAGGATGGCGAGGACGAGCGGAACCAGAAGCGCAATCAACATCGGCCGCTCTCCAATCAGGCGCGGTTTAGGTCTGGCGCCTCAGCTCATCATAGGGCAGCTTCCCCGCTCTTGTGGAGAGGGCACCCATGAAGAAACGCATTACACTAGCCTTGGCCGTTGCCGGCCTGCTTGCCACGTCTGCCGCACCGCGGCCGGCGGACTACAGCATCCTCATTCACGGCGGCACAATCTACGATGGCTCCGGCGGTCAGCCTTATATCGGCGACGTCGCGCTGAAGGGCGACAAGATCGTCTACGTCGGCCCCCATGCGCCCGGGCGGGCAGCGCGGACCGTGGACGCGACCGGAAAGGCGGTCTCGCCTGGCTTCATCAACATGCTGAGCTGGGCCAACGAAAGCCTGATCGCCGACGGCCGCGGCCTCAGCGACACAAGGCAGGGCGTCACGCTCGAGGTGATGGGCGAAGGCGATTCGATGGGCCCGTGGACGCCGGAGATGAAGAAGCGGGAGATCCAGCGCCAAGGCGACATCAAATATCCGATCAAGTGGACCACACTCGGCCAGTATCTCGAATATATGCAGCGCAAGGGCATCACGCCGAATATCGCCTCCTTCGTCGGCGCGACGACCGTGCGCGTGCACGAAGTGGGTGAGAAGGACGTCGATCCGACGCCCGCGCAGCTCACCCGGATGCGGGCGCTGGTGCGGCAGGCGATGAAGGAAGGTGCGATGGGCGTCGGCTCGTCGCTGATCTACGCGCCCGCGACCTATGCCGAAACGCCGGAGCTGACCGCGATCACGACCGAAGCGGCGAAATGCGGCGGCATGTACATCAGCCACATGCGCTCCGAAGGGAACAAGCTGCTCGAGGCCATCGACGAGCTGATCACCATCAGCAAGGACTCGGGCGCTCCGGCCGAAATCTACCATTTCAAGCAGGCGGGCAAACCGAACTGGGGCAAGATCGACGCCGCCATCGCCAAGGTGAATGAAGCCCGCGCACGCGGCCAGCGGATCACTGCCGACATGTACACCTACACGGCGGGCGCGACCGGCCTCGACGCCGCCATGCCGACCTGGGTCCAGTCGGGCGGACTCGAGGAATGGATCAAGCGGATGAAGGACCCGTCGATCCGCGCGCGGCTGGTGAAAGAAATGCGCACGCCGTCGAACGACTGGGAGAATCTGCTGCTGCTGTCGGGGAGCCCGGATCGCGTGCTGCTCGTCGCCTTCAAGAACCCGAAGCTGAAGCCGCTGACCGGCAAGACGCTCGCGGAAGTCGCGAAGATGCGCGGCAAGAGCCCGGAGGAGACGGCGATGGACCTGGTCATCGAGGACGGCAGCCGGGTCGGCACGATCTACTTCATCATGAACGAGGACAATGTGAAGCGCGAGGTCGGCCTGCCGTGGATGAGCTTCGGTTCGGACGAGGCTTCCGAAGCGCCCGAAGGCGTGTTCCTCAAGTCGAGCAGCCACCCGCGCGCCTACGGCAATTTCGCGCGCGTGCTCGCCGAATATGTCCGCAAGGACCATGCCGCGACTCTGCCCGACGCGATCCGCCGGCTGACCTCGCTGCCCGCGACCAACCTGTCGCTGAGGCAGCGCGGCTGGCTCAAGCCGGGCTATTACGGCGACATCGTCGTGTTCGATCCCGCGGCCATCCAGGACCATGCGACCTTCGAAAAGCCCAAGCAGTTCGCGACCGGCGTGGACGACGTCTTCATCAACGGCGTTCAGGTGCTGAAGGACGGCAAGCACACCGGCGCCAAGCCCGGCCGCTTCGTGCGCGGCCCGGGCTGGACGGGTTGGCCCGGTGGAGGCGCGTGTAAGTAGCGCTGGTCCGGCCAATGTCCGCAATGGGTGGAAAGC
>DATMHG010000018.1:0-12460 GCA_035555035.1 Sphingomicrobium sp. | reverse complement strand
GACACGACCTTTCCTTATTATTCGGATGTCGGCGAACGACAGGACCTGCCGTCGATCGTGCTTCAGCAGATCGAGCATTTCTTCACGCACTATAAGGATCTGGAACCCGACAAATGGGTGCGCGTCGGGCATTGGGGCGATGCGGCCGAGGCGCGGCAGATCCTGCTTGAGGCTATCGATCGGGCAAAGCGCGAACACGCCGAGGCGCTGGGTTAACGCGACTTTCGCGGAGCGGTCTGTTAGTGGCCCTCACGACCGAGGGAGACGCGTCATGGAAAACCGGGACCGCATCTACTTCGCGCGGCGCGCGGCGGAGGAGCAGGAGCTGGCTCAATCGGCTTCAAACCCGGAGCAGGCCGAGGCCCATCGCAAGCTCCAGCGCGCCTATCTCGAACGGGCGAGCGTCGGCGACCGGCCGTCCGAGCCTGTTCAGTCTATTGGCTGATCCTCGCCGCTAAGACGCCTGAACGTTTGTTCGAGAAGCGTTTGCCGGGCCTCGGTGCGGGCGCCCTCCAGCCGTTCGTAGCCGCTTTCCTCCTCGTGCCGCAGCTCGGCAGCAAAGCGGCCCTCTCGAACCTCGTTCAGCACCTCCGCCATGCGCTGACGAACGGAGGCATCCACGATGCGCGTACCACCGAGGTGCGCTCCAAGCTCCGCGGTGTTGGAGATTGCCTCGCGCATTCCGGCGATTCCACGCGCCTCGATCAGCTCCGCGATGAGGTGCAGCTCGGCGACGCATTCGAGATAGGCGACCTCGGGCGACACGCCGCCGGCGACCAGCGTCTCAAAGCCCGCAATGAGAAGCTCGGGCACTCCGCCCCAGACCACCGCTTGCTCGTTGAACAGGTCCGCCTCGGCTTCTTCCGCGAAGCTCGATGCGATCAGGCCGGCGCGCGCGCATCCGATCGCGCGGCCATAAGCGAGGGCGATGCCGCGGGCATTTCGGGTCGCGTCCTGCTCGACCGCCCACAAAGCAATCATCCCCTTGCCTTGCCGATAGAGCGAACGAAGGGCGGTGCCTGGCCCTTTGGGAGCGATCAGGAAAACGTCCAGGTCCGGTCGCGGCTGAACCAAGCCGAACCGCACCGACAGGCCGTGGCTGAAGCCAAGCGCGGCGCCATCGCGGAGGCGCGGCTCGATCTCGCGATAGAGCGCACCGTGGACCTCGTCAGGGGCCAGCAACATGACGACGTCGGCAGAAGCGACTGCGTGCTCGATGAGCGCGGTTTCGAGGCCGGCGGCTTCCGCTTCGAACGCGCTGCCGGAGCCGCCTCGCAGCCCGACGACCACGTCCACGCCGCTATCGTTGAGGTTCAGCGACTGTGCCCGGCCCTGATTGCCGTAGCCGAGGACGGCGACACGCTTGCCCGCGAGCGGAGCGAGATCGATGTCGGCGTCTTTGAGGAATTTCATAAATCCGTTCGTCCCGAGCCTGTCGAGGGACTGCTCTTCACCTGGACCTTTGGAGAAAGCGCAGGCCTTCGACAAGCTCAGGCCGAACGGGGAACGGAATGTCGCAAATGCGCGGCCATTCCTTTGGCGGCTGGTGCGCGAACCAGGTATATTGCCGCTTGGCGTAGCGGCGCGTCGCCTGCTGGCCCGCGGCAACGGCCTGCTCGAGGGTAGTTTCTCCCGCGAGATAGGCGCCAATCTCGCGGACGCCGATCCCGCGCATCACCGGAAGGTTCGGGTTCAGCCCGCGCGCGAGCAGAGCCTTCACCTCTGCGATTGCACCCTTGTCGATCATTCGGGCGAAACGCTGGTCGCAGCGGGCATAGAGCCAGTCGCGTGGCGGGAGCAGGATCAGCGGGTGGAGGTCGACCTGCTCACCGATCCCGCCCTCCCGCTGCCGCTGCCAAAAAGCGAGGGGCCTGCCCGTCGAGAGCACCACCTCCAACGCGCGCGCGATCCGCGCCTTGTCGCCAGGTTTGAGCCGGGCTGCAGCTTCAGGATCGAGCTCGGCAAGCTTCTCGCGATTCTCCTCGACCGGCGTGTCGCGAACGTCATGGCGCACGTTCGTATTGATCTCCGGAACCGGCGCAATGCCTTCGAGCAGTGTCCGGATGTAAAGCCCCGTTCCTCCGACGAGGATCGGCAAACCGCCGCGCGAATGAATGTCGGCAACTTCCACGCGTGCCCGCGCGGCCCAGTCCGCCGCAGAGCAGGGCTCGGATCCATCGAGGAAGGCATAGAGCCGATGCTCGGCACGAGCGCGCTCTTCGGCCGCCGGCGCGGCGCTCAGTACCGGCAGGTCGCGATAGACCTGCGCGCTGTCGGCGTTGATGACCACTCCGCCCGTCCGCTCCGCCAACGCAAGTGCAAGTGCCGACTTGCCGCTCGCGGTCGGTCCCGCAATTAAGGCGAGCGGAGGATTCGCGGAACGCATGGCCATTGCGACGTTGATAGCAGCGGGACGGCTCGATGACAGATTGATCGACCGTGCGTTGGGGCTGCTGCGCGAGGTCGATCCGCAGGCGAGCTTCCGCCACTCGATCGACGAGGGCGACGCCGCCGACCTCAAGTTTACGGGCGATCTCAAGACCGCGCGCTGGGCGCTCACGCCACTCGAAGGCGTGGACGTAGTGGTTCAGCCGGACGAGCCGCGCTGGCGCAGGCTGCTGGTCGCGGACATGGATTCGACGGTCATTGGACAGGAATGCATCGACGAGCTCGCCGATTACGTCGGCCTCAAGGACAAGGTCGCGCAGATCACCGAGCGCGCGATGCACGGCGAGCTCGACTTCAAAGGTGCGCTCAGGGAACGGGTGCTGCTCCTCGCGGGCCTCGACCAGCGGGCGCTCAGCCGCTGCCTCGACGAGCGGGTCGAGGTCACCGCCGGTGCGGAGACCCTGGTCCAGACCATGCGGGCAGGGGGCGCCAGCTGCCTTCTCGTCTCGGGCGGCTTCCTCTCCTTTGCCGATCCGATCGCCAAGGCGGTGGGCTTCGACCGGGTCAAGGCTAACCGCCTGGTCTTCGCCGGCGGCAAGCTCAGCGGCGAGGTTGGCGATCCGATCGTGGACGCCATGGCCAAGCGCGAGGCATTGGCTGAGGCACGCGAGCAGCTGAACCTCGATCGTGAGGACGTGCTGGCGATCGGCGACGGCGCCAACGACAAGCTGATGATCCAGGAGGCGGGTCTCGGAGTGGCGTTCCGGGCCAAGCCGGCGCTGGTCGAAGTCGCCGACGCGGAGCTGAAGCACCACGGCCTCGACGCCTTGCTGTGGGTCCAGGGCGTGCAGCGCCGCGATTGGTTTCGCGGCTGATTACTTGGCCGGCACCGGGAAGCACGGCTGCCCATGCAGGGATGCGCAGGCTGCTGCGGCTGCGGGACGGCTTGGATATGGTCCCACCTGAAGCCGCGTGATCGACCCAGCCCGGATGTAAAACGGCTGGTGTCCGGAAAGCACTCCAGACAGCTTCTTGAACAGCGTTTCGGCCGCGCCCGCCTGGGAAAAAGCGCCGAGCTGAATGCGCCATCCTCCCCCGGATGCCTGACTGGGCTGCGGCTTGACTGCAGGTGTGGAAGTCGGCGAGGCCGGCACCGTCTTCGGCGGCTTTGCAGTGGCGGTCTGGACCGGTGACGGTTTTACCGTGAGTTTAGGAGCGGTTCGGACCGCAGGCGAGCTGGGTGGCGGAGCCGCTTTGGCCTTGGCCATCGCGATCGCGAGCGCTTTCTTGCGCTGCTCGAGCGGCAGGATTTGATTGAGCTGTTCCAACGTCGCCTGCGCGGGCGCGAGCCCCTGTGCCGCCGCGCGGCTGACATAGGCATAGCCGAGGATGGGGTCCTGTTTGACTCCGTCGCCATTGAACAGCGCGGTGCCGTACACGAGGAGAGCGCGTGGCTCGCCTTTCTCCGCCGCTTGCTTGAGCCAACGCACGCCGCCGGCACGATCGCCATTCTCGAACAGCATCAGCCCGAGCGTCGTCTGCGCATCGACATGGCCCTTGGCTGCCGCGCGTTCGAACCAGGTCTGCGCTGCGGCGAGGTTTGTCGGCACTCCCCGGCCGAGACGATAGGCTTGCCCGAGGTTGAACTGGGCGTCGGCATCACCCTTTTCCGCGAGCGGCCGCCAGATCTCCACAGCTCGCGAATAGTCGGCGTGCTGCCACGCCTCGATGCCTGCGCGAACAGATTGCGCCGAAACGGAAGAACTCAGGGCACCGAACACGGCCGCAGCAACTAAGTATTTGTGAATCACTCTTAAACCCACCCTCGGCAATCCTTAGCCCAGTGCGACTTATCCTCAAATAGAGTCGTAAGACTGTTAACCAGATTTTAGAGGCTGCGGTGCCACTCACCGGATGAATTGGCGTCAACCGGCGAGGGGAACAGCATGCGCGTCTTGGCTTTGGCATCGCAGAAGGGCGGATCGGGCAAGACGACCCTGTCCGGTCATCTTGCGGTGCAGGCGCAGATGTCCGGCGCAGGCCCAGTCTGCCTGATCGATATCGACCCGCAGGGCAGCCTTGCCGACTGGTGGAACGAGCGCGAAGCCGACATGCCGGCCTTCGCCCAGACTACCGTCGCCCGCCTTGCTTCCGACCTCGAGGTGCTTCGCCAGCAGGGCTTCCGCCTTGCGGTCATCGATACTCCTCCGGCGATCACGATGGCGATCCAGAGCGTCATCGCCGTTGCCGAGCTGATCGTCATTCCGACGCGGCCGAGTCCGCACGACCTCCGCGCTGTCGGCGCAACGGTCGACCTTTGCGATCGCGCCGGCAAGCCTTTGATCTTCGTTGTCAACGCGGCAACGCCCAAAGCTAAGATCACTTATGAGGCGGCGGTCGCGCTCTCGCAGCATGGCACTGTCGCTCCCGTCACTCTTCACCATCGCACTGACTTCGCAGCCTCGATGATCGACGGCCGGACGGTGATGGAAATCGATCCGGGCGGCCGTTCCGCCAAGGAAGTTGAAGAGCTTTGGGACTATATTTCAGACCGTTTGGAAAAGAATTTCCGCCGGACCGTGTTCGCTGCGCCGGGAGCGGCGCCGGGCGCTGCTCCGGCCAGTCCGCGTCCGGTCGGCGGCTTCGGTCGCCGTGTCGTCGGTCAGTAAGGAGCCGACGAAGTGAACGAACCGAAGCCTTTCGCTTCTCTTTCTTCCGGACTTCTCGCACGCAAAGGCGCCGCGCGTCCGGCGATGCGCCCCCAAGGATTCGGCCAGGTCAGCGGCAATCTCGAGGACCTCGGCTGGAACGACATGGGGTTCGAGCCGCCCAAGCCGGCGGTCGCACCTCGTGACGAATCGCACGACGGATTCGGTGAAGAAATCGTCGAGCACCCGCGTTCCGTCCATCCGACGGGCCTCACTCCGGTGGGCTCGCCGGTTCATTCGCAGCAGGCGGAAATTGCGGACCGTTTGAACGTTGACGACGACGCTGAAGAGTTCGATGAAACTGTTGAGCCCTATGTTCCAGAAGCTCAGCCCGAAACTCCTCCAGTCGTCGCTCCAGTGGCTGTTCACGCTGCTGAGTCGGCTCCTCGGCGTGCGCCTAGGCCTCGTGCTGCTCCAGGCAGCAAGGCCAAGGCGGCTTTCACGCTGCGGCTCGACTCAGAGCGCCATCTCAAGCTGCGACTCGCATGCGCCGTCGGCGGCCGGTCTGCCCAGCAGATCGTCACTGACGCGCTCGACCAGCTTCTGGCTGCGATGCCGGAGCTGGATACCCTGGCCACCAAGGCCAAACGGAGGGGGTAATCCAATGGCTAAGGCTCTTCGCTTCGGCTCAACGCTTTCGTTCATTGCGCTTGCATCACTGACCGCGGGCTGCGCCGCACCGCAAAGCCGCGTCAGCAGCGCTGGCCTGGGTGGAAAGCAGAGCGGAGAGATCGGCCTCGCCACGCGCGCCATGGCGGCGCTCAACTCGAACAACATTCCCGAGGCGATCGACTATGCCGAGAAGGCCGTCGCGAGAACGCCGACGGACGCCGGTTTCCGAGCGCTGCTCGGCAGCGCCTATTTCGCCGGCGGCCGATTTAAGTCGGCTGAGGCGGCGTACAAGGATTCGCTCGCGCTTTATTCGAACCAGCCGCAGGTGGTCCTGAAGCTCGCTCTGGTCGAAATCGCGGAAGGGAAGAGCGCCGAGGCGCTTTCGTTCCTGCAAGCGGGCCGGGATGTGCTCGACCCCGCGGACTACGGCCTCGCCGTAGCGCTCGCCGGAGAGCCGCAGCAGGCGATCCCAGTCCTCGAATCGGCTGCCCGTGCGCCCGATGCCGATGCGCGCGTCCGACAGAATCTGGCGCTCGCTTATGCGCTTGCCGGCGACTGGACCAATGCCCGGACGGTCGCCGCGCAGGACGTTCCCGCTGATCAGCTCGATGCGCGGATCCAGCAGTGGATGCAGATGGCGTCGCCGGGACATGAGTCCACCGCGGTTGCCCAGCTTGTGGGCGTGAAGCCGGCGGCGGTCGACCCCGGCCAGCCGACTCGCCTCGCGCTGCTCAAGACAGACACGCAAACGGCTCAGGCCGCTCCGATTCAGAGTCCTGCTCCAGCTCCGGCTCTGGCTCAGCAGCCGCAGCAGGTCGCTGAAGTTGCGCCGCCGCCAGCCGCTCCGGCCGCCGCGGCACCGGCCCCGGCGCCCGTCGAGCTCGCGCAAGCGGCTCCGCCGCCTGCGCCGATGCCGTTCGTCAACGTGCCCTCGAAGACGTCGAAGCCGAAGGCTGCGAAGGCCGCCACAAAACAGGCTGAGGCGCGCCGTAAGCCCGCGCCGGCCAAGCAGAATCTCGTCCGTAGCGCATCGCTGAGCCGCCGCAATTCGGGCGTGGTCGTTCAGCTCGGTGCCTACAGCAATTCTGGAAGGGTGCTCGTCGCCTGGAATACCAAGGCCCATAAGTTCCATTCGCTCGCCGCCTACACTCCGATGAGCGCGCGGTTCGCGAGTCCGAAAGGCACCTTCTATCGCTTGTCGGTGAAGGGCTTCGGCAGCGTCAACGAGGCAGTCGCTTTGTGCTCGTCGCTTCGCCATTCCGGCGGAAGCTGCTTCGTGCGGAACGTCGCCGGCGACACGCCGGTGCAGATCGCCTCGCGCTAATCCTCCCTGTTGCGCAGCAAGGGGGAGGGGAACCGTTCGGCGTAGCCGAATGGTGGAGGGCCCCTCCGTCAGTCCCGCTAACGCGTGACTGCCACCTCCCCACCGGCTTTGCTGGCAGGGAGGATCAGCATCTCAAGGGCCGCCATCCGGACCGCCACGCCCATTTCGACCTGGAGCGTGATCAGCGATCGTTCGGGGTCGTCGGCAATGGCCGGGTCGATCTCGATGCCTCGGTTCATTGGCCCGGGATGCATGACCACCGCATTCGGCGCGGCGCGCGCCAGCCGCTCTCGCGTAAGGCCGTAGCGCTCGAGATATTCGCCGGGCGCATCGCCGAGATCCTGCTCGAGCCGCTCGCGCTGCACGCGCAACATCATGACGACGTCGGCTCGCTCGATGGCGTCGCCGACCGAGAGTGGAGGGATGCCATCAGGCATGAGCTCGGGCGGCCCGGCAAGGCGCACCTCGGCCCCTAAGCGCGGCAGGAGCAAGGCGTTCGAACGAGCGACTCGGCTATGTCGGATGTCTCCGCAAATAGCGACCGTAAGCCCTTGAATTCTCCCGAGGCGGTGGACGATCGCGGCCGCATCCAGAAGCGCCTGCGTGGGGTGCTCGTTGGTGCCATCGCCGGCATTGATCACCGGTGCATCCATTATTCGCGCGACGGCTGCGGGGGCGCCATTCTCGCGATGGCGGATCACCAGAGCGTCTGGCCGCATCGCGTTCAGAGTCCGCGCAGTGTCCTCCAGCGTCTCCCCTTTCTTGACCGAACTGTGCTCGACCGAGAGTGAAACGACCGAGGCGCCCAGCCGATGGACGGCCGTCGCGAACGACATCGCGGTCCGAGTCGAGTTCTCGTAAAAGACGTTGAAGATGATCCGGCCCGCGAGCGCCTGGCTCGACCGGCCCTCCCGGTTGGCAGTGAAATGATCCTCGGCCCGATGGAGGATGGCCGCGATCTGTGCGTCGGTCAGCGAATCGATAGAGAGGAGATCCACGAGGCGGTGGCTTATTGCGGACCCGGAAGGTTGGCCAGCGCGTCGATCGCGCCCTGAAGAATGTGAGCGGCGGCCAAGGCGTCGACCTTTTCGGCTCGCTTGGCACGGCTTACGTCAGCGGAAATCATCGCGCGCTCAACGGCTTGGGTAGACCACCGTTCATCCCATAGGAGGATCGGCAACTCGAGCGGCGCGAGATTGCGCGCGAAGGCGCGCACCGACTGCGTCCTCGGGCTATCGGTCCCGTCCATATTCAATGGTAAACCAACAACTAACCCTGCGATCTTCTCACGGCCGATGAATAAATGAAGCGTCGCGAGGTCCTTCGCGAACTTGCCGCGACGGACCGTCTCGACGGGTCCGGCGAAATGCCATCCGGAGTCACAGATCGCGAGACCGATCGTCTTTGTGCCGACGTCCAGTCCGCCAAGCTTGCCGCCGCTGGGGAGAGCGGAAGCGAATTCCGAGCACAAGGACGTGATCAGCGATGCCATGCAGCCAGCCTTCGCTCGGCGTCCCGGCGGATCGCTCCCCAGAACAAAGCGTAGTCGTAAACGTGGTAATTGTTGCCCGGCAGAACGTAGGGGCCGAGCGGCGGAATGTGGCCGTCGAGGATCAACAGTCCTTTGTCGCAATGCGCGCCGACGACTCCCGGAACGATCCTCGCAGATAGAAGGTCGGCGGACGGAACGAGCGTGCCGGGGTTCGACTCGGGCGGCGCCACGCCGTTTTGCGCGCCGCTGATCGGATTGACGCAGAGCAGGTCCTCGCGCCTGCGTTTCTGACCTGAGAAGCCGGCCGAGTGCTCGTACGGACCGAGAACGAGCTCGGGGTTGGCAGGATCGCCGAAGCTCAGCCACGAGAGCACGCAGCCGGACTGGCCGTCGGCCTGGCACGCGGGCAGACCAAGCGCGGGGAGATCCGCGGTTGTGCTGATTGGCCAGCCGACCACGTAGGCGGCCACGATCCGGCTCGCGATCGGCTTTCCCGCGATCTTTTCCCTGAGCAAACGTTCGAGATGCAACGCGCCCTGGCTGTGCCCTGCAAGGATGATCGGGCGATCTCCGGTCTCCTTCGAGAATCGGTCGAAAGCGGCGGCGACGTCGCCGTAGGCAAGGTCGAGCGATTCCCGAGCGTCCGAACTGTTCAGCAGAAAGGCGCCGAACGCGGCTTGGCGGTAGCGCGGCGCCCACACCTGGCCCGCCGCGTTGAACGCGCTGGCCTGGCTCTGCACGAACAGCCGCGTGCGAAACTCCGTGTCACCGCCTGGCTCCAGCGGCGCATTCCAGCGATCGGTATAGAGGTAGGTCGTTGGGTGAATGTAGAAGATCGCGGCATTTCCGGCGCGGTCGGGCGCCATCCCGTCCGGCAGCCATCGCGAAGGATCGCTTCTCGCGTCGGGACGCGCGATCCAGTTCTGAGCCAGCGAGTAGTCAGGGCCGGCACCGGCCTTTGCAGCCACGAAATGGCCCTTCGGAGTTCCCTCCGAGTGGAGGAGGAAGCTGCCGCCCCACTGATAGATCGCAAAGGCGCCGGCGACGACGACCAGGGTGAGGACGAATATCGCCATCAGGAATCGCCGCGCGCACATCGCCGGGCGGCCTAGGTGACGCTCCTGTCAGCCGCAAGCGAAGGAACAGCCGTTGCAGCGGCTCGCGCCCTCCAAGCGTTTTGGATGGAACAATTCGCGGAGACTTGTGTGGGCGATCTTTCCATCAGACGACGGCTCAGCTCGCGAGGTTCATCAGCTCCTAGGTTCATTGGCCGGCCGACAATGTTCTTCTTGTGCATGGTGCTCGCCGCGCATCCTGTGGACGCGTGAATAGGAAAGGGCGGCCGCGGACTCTAAGGTCCGCAACCGCCCTCAACCGGTGACCGGTGGGTTATTGGTAGTCAGCGGTAAGGTCGAAGGTGGCCGAATAGAGGCCGCTCGCCTGGTTGGCCGCGATCGAGAACGCGCCGCCCACATAGACCGTGAAAGTACCGCCCGCCGGGATGGTCCGGCTCGTGCCCGCGCTGTCCAGGTTGAGAACGGCGCCAACCGTGTTCGTGCCGCTGGTGATCACGGCGCCGGCCGGCTGCCCAAGCGTCAGCTGGACGAGGTTGCCGGCGGTGCCGTTACCGTCGAAGCTGGCGCGGCTGAATGTGCCCGGCAGAGCCACGACGGCGCCGCCGGTCGACCGCGCGCCGGTATCGGCGTCGATCGTGACGGTGCCCGGGTTGGCAACGTCCGGAGCGACGGTACCGAAGTCGAGGTCCGCGGTGCGGACGAGAGTCAGGGACTGAAGAACGACGCCCTTGGCCGTGGCCGTAGCCGTAGCCTGCTGGGCGACGGCCGGCGTGGCCGCGACGAGAGTAGCGGCGACGGCCGCGAGTGAGACGGAAAGGCGCATCTTGGTTTCCCCACTAAGAAGCAATCGAGGGATGGAAGAATGCGCCCAGCCTCTCAAAAGCTGTTGAAAGGATGCGGTTTCACGAGATTTAACCCTGTTCGTCAGAGCTCGCCGACTGCCATCGCTCGCATGGAAGCACCTGAAACCGCCGCAATCTCGCGAAATCGGATGTATGGTTGCCTCCTCGCTAACCATCGTCGTTGCCAATCTTTTTTCTCAGTCCCACGTCTCGCCGCAAATTAGTTCGACTAATCAAAGGTTTTCCACGTGGACTCGGCGATGGCGGAGTCGCTTGCCGCTTGGGGAGCGCCCCGCTATCCGCCTGCCCCAAGCATCGCTCCGCGATGCGTCCAAACGAGAACTCTATGTCAGTGACCAACGAACAGGTCCGCCACATCGCGCGGCTCGCCCGTATCGCCATGAGCGACGAGGAGATCGAGCGACTGGCGCCCGAGCTCAACAATATCCTCGGCTGGGTCGAGCAGCTGGCTGAGGTGAACACCGACGGAGTCGAGCCGCTGACGGCGGTCATCGACCAGAAGCTGCGCCTCCGCGACGACATCGTCACGGAAGGAAACATCCGCGACGAGATCCTGGCCGATGCGCCGGAAGCCCAGCACGGCTTCTTCGCCGTCCCCAAGGTGATCGAGTGATGGCTTTGGCGGGCGTCATTGCGAGGACCGTAGCGACGAAGCAATCCAGCAGCGCGGACCTGGATTGCTTCGCTTCGCTCGCGATGACGAGAGACTAATGCCCGAACTCACCTCCAAGACCATAGCCGAGCTTCGCGACGGCTTCCGCTCGGGCCAGTTTACCGCGCGCGAGATCGCCGAGAGCTTCAATGCGGCGGTTGCCGCGGCGAAGACCCTCAATGCCTTTACGGTCGAAACTCCCGACGATGCGCTCGTCGCGGCCGAGGCTGCGGACAAGGCGCGGGGCTCCGCCGACCTTCCGCAGCTTGCGGGCATACCGCTCGGCATCAAGGACCTGTTCGCGACGTGCGGCGTGGACACCACCGCCGGCAGCCGCATCCTCAAAGGGTTCAAGCCGCCGTACGAAAGCACGGTCAGCGCCAACCTGCGCAAGGCGGGCGCGGGAATGCTCGGCAAGCTCAACATGGACGAGTTCGCCATGGGCTCGTCGAACGAGACCAGCGCCTATGGCCCGGTGATCAGCCCGTGGCGGCGCAAGGGCAGCAACGTTGGCCTCACGCCGGGGGGCTCGTCGGGCGGGTCGGCCGCAGCCGTGGCGGCGGAGATCGCACCTGGCGCGACCGGGACCGACACCGGCGGCTCGATCCGCCAGCCGGCCGCCTTCGCCGGTATTTGCGGGATCAAGCCGACCTACGGCCGCTGCTCGCGCTGGGGCGTTGTCGCCTTCGCCAGCTCGCTCGACCAGGCCGGGCCGATGGCGAAGACGGTGCGTGATTGCGCGATTCTGCTCGAAGCGATGGCCGGGTTCGATCCCAAGGACTCGACTTCGCTCGACCTCCCGGTGCCCCAGTGGGAAGCGAATTTGTCGAGCGACCTCAGCGGCAAGTGCGTCGGCATTCCCAAGGAATATCGGATTGAGGGAGTCCCGTCCGAAATCAACGCATTGTGGGATCGCGGCATTGAGTGGCTGAAGGACGCCGGCGCGACCCCGGTCGAGATCAGCCTTCCGCACACCAAATATGCGCTTCCAACCTATTACATCATTGCTCCGGCCGAGGCCTCGTCGAACCTCGCGCGCTATGACGGCGTGCGCTACGGCCTCAGGGTCAGCGGCAACGACGGCCTCAACGGCATGTATTCGGCGACCCGCGCCGAAGGCTTCGGCGCCGAGGTCAAGCGCCGCGTGATGATCGGTACTTATGTGCTCTCGGCCGGCTTCTACGATGCTTACTTCACCAAGGCGCAGAAGGTCCGCGCCCTGATCAAGCAGGACTTCCGCAAGGTCTTCGAACAGTGCGACCTGATCCTGACTCCGACGGCGCCGTCGGCCGCGTTCGGGATCGGCGAGACCACCGATCCGCTGAAGATGTATTTGAACGACGTC